>DAIUEQ010000073.1:1448-15605 GCA_036845025.1 Xanthobacteraceae bacterium
CTAATGAAGCTCATCTCCATCCCCGCCAATCCCGTTCCCGACAACGCCGTAACGGGCATGCTCAAGACACCGGACGGTGTAGGGCTGCGCTTTGCGCGGTTTGCGCCGCCCGCGGGCCGGCGGGGCACGGTTTGCATTTTTCCGGGTCGTACGGAGTGGATCGAAAAATATTTCGAGACCGTGCGCGACCTCCGCGCACGGGGGTTCGCTGTCGCCATCCTCGACTGGCGCGGCCAGGGATTGTCGGATCGCGCGCTGAGCGATCGGCACAAAGGCCACGTGCGCAGCTTCGCCGATTTCGACACCGACCTCGAAACTTTTATGCGTGAAATCGTTTTGCCGGATTGCCCGCCACCGATTTTCGCTCTTGGTCATTCGATGGGCGCGACCGTGCTAATCCGTGCGGCCTATCGCGGCCAGCGCTGGTTCGATCGCATCGTCCTCTCGGCACCAATGATAGGCATTGCCTTCGTGACCTCCGTGGCGATTGCCGGCGGCATCGTGCGGACGCTGCGGTATGCGGGCTTTGGCTCGATGTATGTACCGGGACGTTATCCGGGCGTTCTCGATCTGCGGCCTTATGCCGGGAACATCCTGACGACCGACCCGGTACGTTACGCGCGCAATGCCGCCATTCTCGAAGCGGAGCCAGATCTCGCCTTGGGCGGTCCGACCGTCACCTGGTGCGACGCGGCGTTCCGCGCCATTCGCCCGTTCCACGAGCCAAGCTACCCCTCGCGAATTCGGCAGCCGATTCTGATTATCGGCGCCGGCCGCGACGCCATCGTCTCAAACGCCGCGATCGAGGATTTTGCGACGCTGCTCCGCGCCGGCTCGCATCTGCCGGTGGTGGGAGCCCAGCACGAGCTGCTCATGGAGCAGGATCGCTTTCGTTCGCAATTCTGGGCGGCCTTTGACGCGTTTGTTCCCGGGACGCCGCTTTATTGATGCGCGGCTGAACTCGCCGCGATCGCTTAGGTCGCGAGCGCTTTCTGCAAAATCGCTACGGCCTGGGCGTGCAAGCGGCGATCACCCGCTGCGATGACGCGGCCGCCGGCGTGCGCTCGCTCATTTTCCCAGGTCGTAACGATGCCGCCGGATCCCTCGATAATCGGAATTAGCGGGAGCACATCGTAAGGCTTAAGCTCGGTTTCAATCACAAGATCGATATGCCCGGCTGCGAGCATGCAATAGGCGTAGCAATCGCCGCCATAACGCGAAAGCCGCACCGCTTGCTCCACGCGGCGGAATGCTTGCAGGTCGCTATTGTTCATCAGCAACGGGCTCGTCGTTGCCAATATCGCTTCACCGAGTTCTGCGCAGGGCCTCGCCCGCAGCGCGCGATCGCCGGCCGGGCCGCGATAATTCGCAGCGCTGCCGTCGCCGTAGAAATACTCGTGGGTGAACGGCTGATGCATCATGCCGTAGATAGGTTCGCTGCCCCGGGTCAGAGCGATCAGCGTGCCCCACGCGGGCATGCCGCAAATGAAGGATTTGGTGCCGTCGATCGGGTCGAGCACCCAAACATATTCCGCATCCGGACGGTCGGCGGCAAACTCCTCCCCGACAATGCCATGCTCCGGAAAGGTTCTTTTGATCAACGCGCGCATGGCTGTCTCGGCCGCGCGATCGGCCGCCGTTACCGGATCGAAGCCGCCGGAGATGCTTTTATTCTCAACACCCAGCGTGGTCCGAAAGAACGGCCGGAGTGCTTCGCCGGCAACGGCGGCAAGCTCGTCGACAAAAGCCGCGAAATCGATCGCCGTCATGAGTAGCTCCGTAGGTCGGGTACCTTGCCCGATGGGCGTCCGGAAAGGGCTGTTGCCGATGCGCAACGGTCGCCGTCAAACAGGCATCTCGCAAAACCGCCGCCGATTAGATTGCCTCTATTTTAAGCAAAAAAGTTCGATATAGGATCCAAACAAGCCTTTGATGTCTCTCGATTTTTACCTGTCGGGTCGGTGTGGCGGCTTCATCCCGGCAACGTGGAGCTGCCCTGCACAATTTGCAGGAGATTTCGGGGGAAAGGGCGGGTCGAATAGGTCAGCAGGGCTTGCGTTTTGTGCGACGCGGTGTATGTTGTTGCAGTGCGGTAGCGAGAGGTTTCCTCGCGTTACCGCCGCCCTCCTTGGGCGTTTCCTCCCTAGACTTGGGCCGCTCGCCATGCGAGCGGCCCTTTTTCTTTTAGCGGGAACTTTCGACAGGTAGCTTATTCGGCGGCGGCCCGATAGGGCCGCAATTCTTCCAGCGGGATCTCAGCCAGCCGGTCCGCCAGAATTTCGAACTCGCTTGCCAGCCGAGCGAAGCTTGCCGCCCGCTGGTAGCGGCGTTCGTCCATATACAGCGAGCGGTTGATCTCCAGCTGCACCGCGTGCAAGCCGGCGGTCGGATTGCCGTAGTGTTCGGTAATAAAGCCACCCGCATAGGGCTTATTGCGGCTGACCACGTAGCCGAGCGCCCGCATGGTCGCTTCGATCGTCTCGGCGATGACGGGAACGCAGCTCGTGCCGTAGCGGTCTCCGAGGACCAGATCGGCGCGCGGGCGCTCATCCTTGGCGCCGGTTGCCGAAGGCATGGAATGACAGTCGACCAGGACGGCCGCGCCAAATTCTCGATGCAGACGCAAAAAGACCCGGCGCAGCGAGCGATGATAGGGCTTGTAGAGTTCGTCGATGCGCTGCAGCGCCTCGGCGACCGATATCCGCTGATCGTAGATTTCCTGCGCGTCGCCGACGACCCGCGCGACGGTACCCAGGCCACCGGCCACCCGCATCGAGCGGGTGTTCGCGAATGACGGTAGGCGCCCGTCGAACATCCGCGGATCGAGTTCGTAGGGCTCGCGATTGACGTCGACAAAGCAGCGCGGAAAATGCGCGCGCATCACCGGGTGGCCCCGGCCGACAACGCCGAGGATCAGTTCGTCGACAAAGGAATCCTCAGAGCGTCGCAACGTCGCCAAGTCGAGCCTGGAAGCTTGCAGGAAGTCCGGCGGGTAAATTCGTCCGCTGTGCGGGGAGTTAAACAGCAGCGGGCCGCGACAACGCGCCGGCTCAAGCACCTCGAACGGCGGCTCCACTTGATCTTGGCTTTTCGGCATGAGCGCGGCGCACTTTCGCCGTCCAACAGAGCTTGTGGCGACCCCGATCCCTAGCGTGCGGCGGCGGTCATTGTCCAGAGTGAGGCAGATTTGCCGGCGATTGCTTTCACCTCATGTTTACCTGGCATCCGGCTTATGGAATCTAAGGGGGCCGGCCGGCCGCCGGGGGTCTGAGTTACATGCCTAAAATCCTGCTTGCCGAAGATGACATGGACATGCGGCGGTTCCTGGTCAAAGCGCTACAGAATGCCGGGTTCGAGGTCACCTCATACGACAACGGCTTGTCCGCCTATCAGCGTTTGCGCGAAGAACCCTACGAACTTTTGCTGACCGACATTGTCATGCCGGAAATGGACGGCATCGAGCTTGCCCGCCGCGCCGCGGAACTCGACCCCGATATTAAGATCATGTTCATCACCGGCTTCGCCGCGGTGGCGCTTAACTCCGATTCAAGCGCGCCCCGGCACGCCAAGGTGCTATCGAAGCCTATTCACCTGCGCGAGCTGGTCAACGAAGTCCAAAAACTGTTGGCCGCCTGAGATCGAGGCGCGGGCGTCAGCCGCAAATCGGTCAGGCGATCCGCCGCTTGTCGCGCGCGATGCGCGTTCTATGAATGGCCTCCGGTCTTTCGACGCGGAAATTGCGCGCAATGCGATCGGTGCTTGCCGGACGACTGATAACCGCCACATGCCGCGCAACGTTGACGCGTCGCGCCACTAGAGGCAGCTTGAACATTCGCGCCGGGTGACCCGCAACCGGCGCGTTGGCCGCCTTCGAATCGGCCGTTGCGATTTTCTCCCGCTGCGCTTGCTGTTCTCGTTCCGCATCCTGCGCCTCGCGCAACTGCACCTGCTCCAGCTCGGCAAACACCGGCAAGCCGCGGCATGGCAGCGGCCGCACGAAGGCGACTTGCGAATCATTTGGCGGCGACTTGCGCCATGCCTCGGCGGAGTGTCCGGTAACGCGCATGACGTAGACTTGCGTCTCGCGCGGCAATGTACGCCCATGCTCAAGCCATTCGGTGACCCGATGGGCGCCGGCATTGTAGGCGGCGGCGGCGAAGCCGAGGTTGCCGAATTGCGCGTGCAAATCGCGAAGGAGTTTGGCGGAGGCCGGGATCGCTTCGTGCGGATCGAATGGATTGCCTAAGCCGACTTCCAGGGCGACTTCCGGCATGAATTGCGCGATGCCCAACGCGCCGGCCGAACTCACGGCGTCGTGTTGGAAACCGCTTTCCTGCCAAATCAGGTTGGCAAAAAACGTCACCGGCAAATCGTTATGCAGAGCCGAAGCCAGCAGTGCTTTGCACAAAGTGTCGATCGAATCGGGTGGCAGTTGATCGGCGCTGACGTCCGTCGCGGCGGGCGGAGTCGGTTGGGGGAGGCCGGCCGCATCTTCGCTTTGACGGTGAGGTGCGTCCGCCGCCGCTTGCGGCAAAGCCAGAACCAACTGTCCGCGCGTCGTGCCGCCTGCGGTATCCAAGTTTGCGCTCAAATCGGACAGCATCGAGCGGTCGCCTTTAACGCCAGGCTGATCCTGATATTTGACCTCCGGAACTGCTCCTTCGAGACTCACTATCAAGAACGCCAGCGCAAGAATCGCTCGCATCTCTGCTCCATGCGATATTCGTGCTGCGGCTGCGTCCAAAGACGCGCCGTGCAACGATGTGGATGAGAGAAGTCCCCTCGACTGTTGCGCTGATGCCGAGGTAACCCGGCGGTTCTTTGGTAATAATGAGTTTTCGGGAAGGCTCTTCGCGGCGATTGCCAAGCCGAATTACGGCGCTACTTTGGAATTGAAACTCGCGGGATCTCTCGGATAGAACTCATTGGGTCCTGAACCTGCGGTTTTCGGCCGTTGTGCATATCAAAACGACGCTTTCAAATCCTGGGCAATCAGTGTGGTAGGTTGGGTGAACTGGCTCGCTCGCCGGCAACCTTAATGGCAGTATTTCTTCACGAGTGATCATGCATCCGCGTCGCATATTGTTTTTGCTGGCGAGCGATTGGTACTTTTATTGGCACCGATTGGCGGTCGCCGAACGCATCGCCGCTCGCGGTTACGACGTTCATGTCGCCGCACCCGACGGGCGGTTTCGCGCGGCTATTGAAGCCGCGGGATTGCGTTTCCATCCGATTCAAATGGATCGTCAGGGGCTCAATCCGTTCAAGGATGTCGCGACCGTCAAAGATGTGGTCGGTCTCTATCGCGCGTTAAAGCCCGATCTCGTCCATCACGTCGCGGTCAAGCCGATCATTTACGGCTCGATTGCCGCCAAGATCACCAACGTTCCCGTCATCGTCAATGCGATGCCTGGTCTCGGATACGTATTTGTTTCGCAACAGCTGACGGCGCGCCTGATCCGGCCAGGAATTGCGACAGCCTTTCGGCTATTGGTGAATGCGCGCAACAGTAAAGTGATTGTCGAAAACCACGACGACAAGAACAGGTGGATCGCGTGGCGCGTGATACGGCCGGATCGAATTGTGGTTACGCCCGGCTGCGGCGTTGACGTCGAAAGTTTTCGTCCGAGCGCGGAGCCATCCGGCCCGCCTCTGGTGATTTTGCCGGCGCGGCTCCTGTTCTACAAAGGCGTGGGAGAGTTTGTTGAAGCGGCCCGCCTGCTTAAAGCACGCGGCGTTCAGGCGCGATTTGCCCTGGTAGGCGAGGGCGATACCGGGAATCCGGCATGCGTGCCGTCCGATCTGTTGCAGCAGTGGCAGAAGGAAGGCGTGGTCGAATTGTTTGGTTGGCACGACGACATGGCGCAAGTTCTGGCTCAGTCTCACGTCGTCTGTTTGCCGTCGCACGGCGGCGAAGGAGTTCCGCGATCGCTGTTGGAGGCCGCCGCAAGCGGCAAACCGATCGTCACGACCGATGTCTCCGGTTGCCGAGACGCGGTGCGTGACGGCGACAATGGGTTCCTCGTGCCGCCGCGCCAAGCCGCGCCGCTGGCCGACGCCGTCGAGCGGCTCGTTGGCGACGCCGGATTACGCCGCGTTATGGGCGAAAGCGGGCGTGCACGCGCGCTCGAGGAGTTTTCGGTAGATATCGTGGCTGCACAGACCTTGCAGGTCTATGAGGAGCTTTTCGCCTCAACTGTGACGAAGAAGTCGCGGCCGTTGGATTCAATCAAGAACGACGCTCCGGTCGGCGACAGCAGACTCTGAATTTCCTCTTCGCGGTACAGAAACAAATCGCAGCGATTGCGGTAACGCATCTTTCTTTGCCAGGCGAGGAATCCGCCGGCTTTCGGGAAACTAAAAAACGCACGTCCGCGGGTGATCTCAAGTACCCGGTCGATCACCACCCGCGGGTCGCGAATGTAATCCATAAAACCCATGACGATGGCGTAATCGAATTTTTCGGACACCGGATAGGTCAGGAAATCGTCGAGCGCAAACGTGCAGCGATCGGCAACGCCATGCGCGGCCGCATGCTCGCGCGCGATCTTGAGCATCCCGGGCGCAAAATCCAGCCCTATGACTTTCGCCGCGCCGGCGCGTGCCAACGCAATGCTGTAGTGCCCCGGACCACAGCCGATATCGATGACGGTGCGGCCCTCGATCGGCTGGCAACCGGCCAAGGTCTTTTCGTAGCGGACGACCATCGCCCGCCGGAACAATCTGTTGGCGACCCGCTCCAACGCGCGATTGTCGTTGCCGTAAATGGAATCGAAGTCCGCAGCGTAATCGTCGAAGAAATGTGAGGTGCGATCGTTCATTCAAGCCGCCAATTGGGCCATGTATTTGTCAAAGGACGAGACGTTAAAGTCACGCAAAATCCGACGAATCTTTGGACGCGTCGAGCGAAGGTTCACGTAGCAGGTGAATTTCCTGCGCCAACTGAGCGGCATTCGCGGGTGCTCGGGATCGATTTCGCGCGGGTGCACGTAAAAGACAACAGGCCGACCTTCATTGAGCGCGCTATAGCCCATAGCGCGAATGAGCGGGTACGGAAAAAGCCGTAAATATCCACCGCCGAAAAAGCACATCGGCCTGCCGAGCACTCGCACCGCGGTAATCGGAAATTCGGTGAGCGCGCCTGCTGGCGTTTCCAGGCGGTGCGGCGCGAGACAGTCGGTGGCAAGGCCGCCAGTTTGATGCGGCGCGGGGAAGACCGAGGAGTCGTAGCGATATCCCGCTTCGACGAGTTTCTCGAAGAACCACGGCGTTTGCCTGGTGACCGAGAAAGCCGGCGCGCGAAAGCCGCGAACCGCTTGGCCCGACACATCCTCAAGCAATTTTCGCGTCGCCAGAACATCCTGGTAAAATTCGTCGGCAGACATTTCGTACACCAGCCGATGGAAGTAGCTGTGCGAGGCGATCTCGTGTCCGGCGGCGACGGCCTCGCGAATCAGATGGGGAAAGCGCTTGGCGAAATAGCCGACGACGAAGCACGTCGCCGTTCCGCCGGCCGCGGCCAAGAGTTCAAGCAACGTATGCAAGTTCCGCTCAATCCGGCTTTCCAGCCGGTCCCATTCCGAGGGCGGCGGCTCAAACCCGGTCCCCGAAAGATTGAACCAATCCTCGACGTCTATTGAAAAAATGCTCTGCGGTAAGGACATCCGCTCAGCCGTTGGCGAGCCAATTATGGTGGCGACCTAGCCAGCCATATCGCAGAATGTCGCCGCGAATCCTAGAAACTTGCGCCGAGGCGGCGAAAGGCAGATATTAGTTGCGTTCGAGACCAATATCCGCGGGGTCTGTTCGCGGTCGTCCTCGGGAGGTCCCATGACCCAAGTCACGAAGCAAAAGGCGAAGGTCCGCAATGCCGAGCGGGACGTAGCGCGTGTCGAGAGCCCCCGGGGCTACCAGGCGGGGTTCGGCAATCACTTCCTGTCCGAAGCGGTTGCCGGCGCACTTCCCGTCGGACGCAACTCGCCGCAGCGTCCGCCGCTCGGTCTCTACGCCGAGCAAATTTCGGGGACTTCGTTCACGATGGCGCGCGCGGAAAACCGCCGCACTTGGACCTACCGCATTCAGCCTTCGGTCGTGCATCGTCCCTACGGCCGCATCGATAACGGTCTGATCCGCAGCGCGCCGTTCAACGAAGCCGAGGCGACGCCGACGCAACTGCGCTGGTCGCCGTTCCCCATCCCGCGAAAGCCGACCGACTTCGTCGAAGGCATTGTAACGCTCGGCGGCAACGGCGATGTCGCGACCCAAATCGGCATGGCCGTGCACTTTTATGCCGCCAACCGTTCCATGCATGATCGCTGCTTCTACAATGCCGATGGCGAAATGCTCATTGTGCCGCAGCAAGGACGCGCCCGCTTCTTCACCGAGCTCGGCGTCATCGAGGCGGCGTGCGGCGAAATCGTTATCATCCCGCGCGGCCTGCGCTTCCGCGTTGAGCTGCCGGACGGTCCGTCACGCGGCTATATTTGCGAGAATTACGGGGCGATGCTGCGGTTGCCTGAACTGGGCCCGCTCGGCGCCAATGGACTGGCCAATTCGCGCGACTTTCTGGCACCGGTCGCGGCCTTCGAAGATACCAGCGCGCCGGTCAGCATGGTGGCCAAGTTCCAGGGCAATCTTTGGGCGGCGGAGATGGACCACTCGCCGCTGAACGTGGTCGCTTGGCACGGCAATTTCGCGCCCTACAAATACGAGCTTGCACGTTTCAATGTCATGGGCAGTGTAAGCTTCGATCATCCCGATCCTTCGATATTTTCGGTGCTGACCGCGCCGTCCGACCTTGCGGGCGCGGCCAACATCGATTTCGTGATCTTTCCGCCGCGCTGGCTGGTCGGCGAAGATACGTTCCGCCCACCCTGGTATCACCGCAACGTCATGACCGAGTTCATGGGACTGTTGGAGGGCGCCTACGACGCCAAGGCGGAAGGCTTCTTGCCCGGTGGCGCGAGCTTGCACAATTGCATGACGGCTCACGGCCCCGATGCGGAAACTTGGCAGCGCGCGTCGCAGGCCGAGTTAAAGCCGCATAAAGTCGAAGATACCATGGCCTTCATGTTCGAAAGCCGCTTTGCGATGCGGCTGACGCGTTACGCCATGGAATCTTCCGAACTTCAGCACGACTATTTCGAAGGATGGCAGGGGCTGGATAAGCATTTTCACGGCGGCTAGCCGCTCGTCCTCGCCGTAATTGCAGCCATAACGCCGGTCTCGCGGATTCGTCGCGCGGCGCCAGTGCACCCGCCCGCTGCGCGCCGACGTCTGATGGCGGCGGGGTGGCGCCGTGACGCAAAGACCGCTATGGAAACGCACGGGGAAAATTTCCGCCGGCCTGTCCATTATGCTCAGCAAGTACCTTAACGTGCGCAGGCTTCTGATCATCGCGCATGATCTGATCGCGACGGCTGCGGCGGTACTGGCAAGTTTCTACCTGCGATTCGAAGCCGCCGGCCTTGCCGAGCGCGAGCACACTCTGCTCACGTTTCTGCCGGCGTTCGTCGTCTATGCCGGCATCGTCTATTTCTTCTTTCATCTCTACGAGTCGAAATGGCGCTTCGCGTCGCTTCCCGACTTGATGAACATTCTCCGCGCCTCGACCGTGTTGGCGGTGTCGCTGGTGGCGTTCGATTACGTGCTGGTATCGCCGAATGTGCTCGGCCAGTTCTTCTTCGGCAAAACCACCATTCTGCTCTACTGGCTCCTGCAGATGGTGTTTCTGGGCGGGTCGCGGATCGCTTATCGCTACTTCCGTTATACGCGCGCCCGACATCACGCGCGCTCGCCGGAATCCAACCCCACTCTCGTACTTGGTCGCGCCGCCGATGCCGAAGTGCTGCTGCGCGCCATTGAGAGCGGCGCGGTAAAAAAGACCTGGCCGGTCGGCATATTGTCGCCATCACCCGCTGACCGCGGCCAGACTATCCGCGGCATTTCGGTGCTCGGGGATTTCGACGCTCTCGAGCTCGTCGTTCATCAGCTCGCGCAGCGCAATACGATCGTAGCGCGAGTGATCTTCACGCCGTCGGCGTTCGAGCCTGATGCCAGGCCGGAGGCAACGATAATGCATGCGCGCCGGCTCGGTCTCACCGTTAGCCGGCTGCCTTCGCTTGACGACGGCGGCGAGTTGCCGCGCCTTGCGCCGGTCAACGTCGAGGACCTGCTGTTGCGGCCGACGGTGAAAATCGACTACGTCCGGCTGGAGACCTTCCTCAAGGGCCGCTCGATCGTCGTCACCGGCGGCGGCGGTTCAATCGGCGCCGAAATATGTGATCGCGTCGTCACCTTCGGCGCCGCGCGGCTGTTGATCGTCGAGAATTCCGAGCCGGCACTGCACGCCGTGCTCGAAGCCCTGGCAACGAAGCAATCGCGGCCGAAGATCGAAGGGCGGATTGCCGACGTGCGTGATCGGGCCCGAATGTTCCGCCTGATGTCCGACTTCAAGCCTGACATCGTCTTCCACGCCGCGGCGCTGAAACACGTACCGTTGCTTGAGCAGGACTGGGAGGAGGGCATCAAGACCAACGTCTTCGGCTCGGTCAACGTCGCCGATGCGGCGGCGGCCGCCGGCGCGTCCGCCATGGTGATGATCTCGACCGACAAGGCGATCGAACCGGTCTCCGTGCTGGGCGCCACCAAGCGCTTCGCCGAAATGTATTGTCAGGCGCTCGACGCTGATTTGGCTCGGCGCGCGCAGGCCGCGCGGCCCTCGATGCGTTTGATCGCCGTGCGTTTCGGTAACGTGCTCGCCTCCAATGGTTCGGTTGTTCCGAAATTCAAGGCGCAAATCGATGCCGGAGGCCCGGTGACCGTGACCCATCCCGACGTGGTGCGGTATTTCATGACCATTCGCGAGGCCTGCGATCTGGTCATGACCGCGGCGAGTCATGCGCTTGGTCCTGACCGCTCGGATGTTTCCGTCTACGTCCTCAACATGGGCCAGCCGGTGAAAATCATCGATCTCGCCGAGCAGATGATCAGGCTTGCCGGACTTGAGCCGGGGCGGGATATCGACATCGTTTTCACCGGGCTGCGGCCCGGCGAGCGGATGCAGGAGCTTCTGTTTGCGGCCGGCGAGCCGACGGTGGAAATCGGTTTTGTCGGCGTCGTGGCCGCTCGCCCGGCGCAACCGTCGATCGACGCGATGCGGGGCTGGCTTGTCATGCTCGATCACGGCCTGGCTCGCGAAGAGCGCCAGGCCATTTATCGCGTGTTGCGCGACGCCGTGCCCGATTTCACGGGTGTTGCTGCCTGAGCCACTTTTCGGCCTTGCTCAGTGCAAAGCTCTCTCGCGTTAATCCTTAATCTTGGTTTGCCGCGCTTGCCTTCTCGGTTGGGCTAGGATTCGCGCGGGACAAAGAGTCATACGGGATTCGCAAGCGTGTCATACACGTCGCCTATGCCGCTTACGTGGTTAGCGCGTGCGTGCCTGCTTCGCCTTTGAGCTTTGAACGGAGGCCTTGGTGCGCGTCACCATGATCGGCGCTGGTTATGTCGGCCTCGTGTCGGGCGCGTGCCTTGCCGACTTCGGCCATCATGTGACCTGCATCGACCGCGATGCGCGCCGTATAGCGGCGCTCAAACGCGGCGTGATCCCGATCTTCGAGCCAGGGCTATCGGAATTGGTCGGCAGTAATGTCCGCCAGGGCCGGCTTGAATTTGACGTCGAACTCCGGGCAGTCGCCGAGGCGGAGGCCATTTTTATCGCTGTCGGGACGCCGTCGCGCCGGGGCGACGGTCATGCCGACCTGACCTTCGTTTATGAGGCGGTGCGGGAGATTGCTCCGCTGCTTGCGCCCGGAACGGTGGTGATCACCAAATCGACCGTGCCAGTCGGTACCGGCGACGAAATCGAGCGCATTCTGCGCGAACATCGGCCGTCGCTGGCGGTGCAAGTCGTATCGAATCCGGAATTTCTGCGCGAGGGCGCGGCCATTCGCGATTTCAAACATCCCGATCGCATTGTCGTGGGTACCGAAGACGTGCAAGCCCGCGCGGTGCTCGCTGAAATTTACCGGCCGCTCTACCTGAACGCTGCGCCGATCCTCTATGTCGGCCGGCGAACAGCCGAGTTGATCAAATACGCCTCCAATGCCTTTCTCGCCACGAAAATCACCTTCATCAATGAAATGGCCGATCTGTGTGAACGCGTCGGCGCTGATGTGCAGGAAGTGGCGCGCGGCATGGGCCTTGATAATCGGATAGGAGCAAAATTCCTTCATGCCGGTCCGGGCTTCGGCGGCTCGTGCTTTCCGAAAGACGCGACCGCATTGCTCAAGACCGCCCACGATCACGGCGCGCAGTTGCGCATTGTCGAAACCGTGACCGCGGTCAACGAGCAGCGCAAGCGCGCAATGGCGCGCAAAGTAGCCGCGGCGCTGGAAGGCTCAGTTCGCGGGACGACCATCGCGGTGCTCGGACTGACGTTTAAGCCGAACACCGACGATACCCGCGACTCGCCCGCCGTGCCGTTGATCACGGCGCTGACCGATATGGGCGCGCGCGTGCGCTGCTACGATCCGGCCGGCATGGAGCAGGCCAAGCTGCAATTACCCAACGTGACTTATTGCGACAGCGCCTACAGCGCCGCCGAAGACGCCGATGCCGTGGTGATCGCCACAGAATGGGAGCAATTCCGCGCTCTCGACCTCAAGCAGCTTCGGCGCATCATGGCGCAGCCGGTCATCGTTGATTTGCGGAACATCTATCGTTCCGAAGAAATGCGGCGTGCCAAGTTCCGCTATGTCGGTGTCGGCAGCGCCGAAATGGCCGCGGGCAAACGCGGGCGAGATCTTCGCACACGCCGGCCGCCGATCGTCCACGATCGGTTGGAATCGACCGACCGCAGTGTCGAGCCGGTCACGTAAAGCTCATTCTTGCCGTCAGGCGGTTTTGCGGCCGCCGCGCGCCGCCGATTTACCGCGCGCAAACGCAAAAAGAAGAACGGCGACCGCCCCTGACCCGACCAGCAACGCAAGCGTTTGAATAAGTGCTGCCGGCACGAAGACCGTGGCGGCAGCCAACGCGCACAGGAAAAGATTTAACAGAAAGACGTACCCCACGATTTCTCGCACCGAGAATCCGCGTTCGGTGGCGAGCTGGTAAAAATGCGTCCGGTGCGCTTGCCAGACGGGTTCACCGCGGATCAGCCGTCGCAATAGCGTAACGGTGGCGTCGGCAAGATAATAAAGCGGCATCAGGATAGCGGCAGCCAAGTGGCCGTTTGCGGCGAGCAAAACCAATAGCCAGCCGAGCAGTAAACCGATCGGCAGGCTGCCGACATCGCCGAGAAAAACTCTGGCGATCGGGCGATTGAAATAGGCAAATCCAACGACGGCGCCCCCGAGTGCTGCGGCCAGAAAAGCGCCGTAGGAAGGCAGCGCGTGTGCGGCGCCGAGCAGCGCGAAGGTGGCGGCCAAAGGGATAATTTCGGCCGCTGTCATCCAGTCAATGCCGTCCATGAAGTTGACTAGATTGACAAACCACAGACCCCCGAGCAGCAAAATCAACCGTTCCAGGCTCCAGGGCATGACAGGAACGATGCGGAGCTCTTTCGGCAGGCTAAAGATGACAGCGGCGACGATAACGGCCTGCAAGAGCAAACGCGGCACAATCGGCAGCGGTCGGATATCGTCGATAGCGCCGACACAGGCCATCGCCAGCGCGGCGGCGACGATGATTGTCAGTGGCAGTGTCGCGCCCTCGGGGAAGGCGTGCACGGCAATCGCGATCGCGCTTGCCGCGACCACCGCGACAATCACGGCTATGCCGGCGCCCTGAGGCGTTGGCGTGAGGTGGGAGGATCGCGCGTTAGGTTTTGCCAGCGCATAGCGCTTGAGGACGGGGTACAGCAGCAAAATCGCGGCCGCGCTGGCGAGCGCTGTAAGCACGGCGGTGAGCAGTCCGGCGACCACGGAGGACATTTAAATCCCATCGGGCAATGCCACCGGGCTGCAAGTCCGAGGCGGCTCAGCGTGCATCATAATGGGCGATCTATCTCACGAGGCAGCCATCGGTCCAAGTGTGCCGAAGCCGGTGGGGTGGGCGCGGGTGTTTAGCGGGCTCGCGGGGCCCGGACAACGGAAAGAGTTTCTAGTCCCGTCCGTACTGGTCGGTGACGCGCACAATGTCGTCCTCGGCGAGGTA
>DAIUEQ010000074.1:0-9185 GCA_036845025.1 Xanthobacteraceae bacterium
ATTCTCGATGTCTGGTTCGATTCCGGCTCGACGCACGCTTTCGTGCTCGAAGATCCCTCCCACTTCCCCGCCTTTGCCCACATCAAGCGCAAGACCGAAGGCGGCGACGAAATCGTGATGTATCTTGAAGGCTCCGACCAGCATCGCGGCTGGTTTCAGTCGTCGCTGCTTGAATCCTGCGGCACTCGCGGCCGCGCACCGTTTGACGTGGTGCTCACCCACGGCTTCGTGCTCGACGAAGCCGGTTACAAGATGTCGAAGTCGCTCGGCAACGTCACCGCGCCGCAAGATGTCATCAAGCAATCCGGCGCTGATATCCTGCGGATGTGGGTGTGCGCCGCCGATTATGCCGACGACTTGCGCATCGGTCCCGAAATCCTCAAAACCACGGTCGATACCTATCGCAAGCTCCGCAACACGCTGCGCTGGATGCTTGGCAACCTCGCGCATTTCGAGCCCGCCGATCGGGTCGGCTATGACGTCATGCCGGAGCTCGAGCGCCTGATGTTGCACCGCCTAGCCGAGCTCGATCCGCTGATCCGCACTGCCTATGCCGACTTCGACTACAAGCGCATTTTTGCCGCGCTGAACGCGTTCATGACTTCGGACCTTTCCGCGTTCTATTTCGATATTCGCAAGGACGCGCTGTATTGCGATCCCTATTCCTCGGTGACGCGTAAATCGTGCCTGACAGTGCTCGATCATCTGTTCCGTTGCACGGTGAGTTGGCTGGCGCCGCTGCTGTGCTTCACCGCCGAAGAGGCGTGGCTTGCGCGCGAGCCCGCGGCGCAATCCGTGCACCTCGAGCCGTTTCCGGCGGTGCCTGCGTCTTGGCGCGATGAGGCTCTGGCCGAGCGCTGGAAAAAGCTGCGAAATTTGCGCCGCGTCGTCACCGGGGCGCTGGAAATGGAAAGGGCGGCGAAACGCATCGGCTCTGCGCTCGAAGCGGCGCCCGTTATTTATGTGGCGGACGCAGACTTGTTTGGCATTGCCGCCGAAACTGATCTTGCCGAGTTGTGCATTACCTCGGGCGCGACCTTGGTGGAGGGCGACGGCCCGGCAGCGGCGTTCCGGCTTGACGATGTTGCTTCGGTCGCCGTCGAGCCGCGCCGCGCTGAAGGACGTAAATGCGCCCGCTCGTGGAAGATTTCGCCGGCGGTTGGATCTGATCCGCAATATCCCGACGTGACTCCTCGCGACGCCCAAGCTTTGCGCGAGTGGGAAGCGCTGCGCCGCGCGGCGGAATGAAGGCGTAAGACATGATGGAGGTGGCGCACCGGCGTGCGGCCCGCTCCTACGCGTGGGGGGCACAAAGCCTGCTTGGACTTGCCGTCGCCGCGGCGACCGGCCTTGCCGACCAGGGGTCGAAATTCTGGCTGCTATACGACTTCGATCTGTCGGATCGCTTTCGCGTGGCGGTAACGCCGTTCGTCGATTTCGTCCTGACCTGGAACACCGGCATCAGCTACGGCCTGTTTCCGCAGCGGGGACTATTCGGCGCCTGGGCGTTGCTGGCGTTTAAGGTCGTGGCGGTGGTGCTGCTGTGGGTCTGGCTCTCGCGCGCGTCCTCCAGGCTCACCGCGGTGGCGCTTGGCCTCATCATCGGCGGTGCAGTCGGCAATGCGATCGACCGATTGCACTGGCCTGGAGTGATGGATTTCGTGTTGTTTCACTTTGAGACCGCGAACTTTAGTTTTCGCTGGTATGTCTTTAATTTGGCCGATCTGGCTATCGTGGCTGGCGTTGCTGGCCTGTTGTATGATTCGCTCCGCCAGGGGCGCGCCGTAAAAGCGCCCTGATCGGGGATACAACGGCGAGGCCAGTAGTCATGCTTCGGCGTACCACTAGCGCCTCGGGTGAGGACATGCAGCAGGATCGAAGTGGCGGCTGTGTCGAAAGCCGCGGAACGGGCGCGCGGAACAAGGCCGCCCGCGCGGCTTTGGCCCTCGTTCTGGCCGCCTCCTTTGTGGCCTTCGATGCTTCGCTGCTGCGCGCCGCCGATAATGACGTCACCATCGATGAAAACGCGTGGAACCGGATGATGACCCGGCTCGGCTTAAGGAAGCCGCCGGGCTCGGAAGCTGAGATTGACTATACCGAGCGTTCGCCGCTGGTCGTTCCGCGAACCCGCGAGCTGCCGCCGCCGGGAACGATGTCCGGTGCGCCTGCCGCCGCCGATTGGCCGGTCGATGCCAAAAAGCCCCATAAACGTACCGTCAATAAGCCCGGTGTGGTCCCAGACACCGCCGTGCAGACGGCAAATCCGCAGTGGCAAAAGAAGCCCTGGTACAATCCAATGGGCTGGTTCAGCCGGGAAGAATACGCAAGCTTTCCGGGTGAACCGGTGCGCCAGAATTTGACCGATCCTCCTGCCGGCTATCGCATACCCTCACCAGAGCAGCCCTACGGCATAAGCCCCGACAAGAAGTCCGGAAAGAAGGTTGCCGGCGACGGCACCACCGTGCAGACCGGTAAGCAAGGCGCCGAGCAGAATCCGCAGGCGGCGCCGCAGCAGCCGGCGCCCCAATCGGCAGCTCCTCAGCAGGCAGCGCCGCCAAGCCAACCGGGCGCGCCGACGGTGCTGGCGCCGCAGTAACGCGCACATGCCGGGGAATTGAGCCCGCGTGCCTTTGGGTGAGTGGGATCGCCGTGTATGGAGAGCCGAAGTTCGCGCTCGGTACGGCGCGCGGGGTGACATTGTTCGGGGTAGGAGATTGGTTCGTGGCAAGAAGCCTAATGCTTGTGCTTTTCCTTCTCGGCGCGGCTTGCGCTGCCGCGCTCGCCGCGGACGAACCGAGCGTCACCTCCTTTAGGCTTGCAAACGGTCTCGAGGTTGTAGTGTTGCCGGATCATCGTGCCCCGGTGGTCACCCACATGATTTGGTACAAAGTCGGCGCCGCCGACGAGGTCCCGGGCAAATCGGGGCTGGCGCATTTTCTTGAACACCTGATGTTCAAAGGCACTGCGCAGAATCCCGGAAATCGGTTCTCGCAAGCCGTGGCCGACATCGGTGGTCAGGAAAATGCATTCACCTCAAGCGACTATACCGGCTTCTTTCAGCGTGTTCCGCGCGAGCATCTCAAGGAGATGATGGCGCTGGAGGCCGACCGGATCACCGGGCTGGTACTCACCGACGAAGTCGTGCGCCCCGAACTCAACGTTGTTCTGGAAGAACAGAATATGCGGGTCGCCAACAATCCGAATAGCCGCTTGGCCGAGCAAATTGATGCGGCGCTTTACCTCAATCACCCCTATGGCCGTCCAGTGATTGGCTGGCGGCCTGAGATCGAACAGCTGACGCGCGACGAGGCGTTGGCGTTCTATCGGCGCTTCTACACGCCGAACAACGCCATTGTGGTTGTCGCCGGCGACGTGACCGCTGCGGAGGTCAAGGAGGACGCGGCCGATACTTACGCCAAGATTGCGCCGCGGGCCGAAATCGCGCCGCGCCGGCGTCCGCTGGAGCCGGTGCAGGACGCGTCGCGGACTGTGACCCTTGCCGATGCTCGGGTCGAACAGCCGAGCTTGAGCCGCGCCTATCTCGTTCCGTCGCGAACTAGCGCCAAGCCCGGCGCGAGCGAAGCGCTCGAAGTCTTGGCGCACGTTCTTGGCGGTGGAGAAAACAGCCGTCTCTATCGAGCTCTGGTCGTCGAGCAGGGCGTTGCCGTCAGTGCCGGCGCCGTCTATTCGGCAACCGCGCTCGACTACGGCAAATTCGGAGTCTACGCCACGCCGCGATCAGGCAAGACTTTGCACGACGTCGAGGCGGCGATCAACGTCGCCATCGCCGATATCCGCGAACACGGCGTGACCGCGGACGAATTAAGCCTCGCCAAGAACCGGCTCATCGCCGATACCGTTTATGCGCAGGACAATCAGGCGATGCTCGCCCGCCAATATGGCGCGGCGCTGGCGACCGGCGAAACAGTCGAAATGGTGCGCCACTGGCCCGAAGACATTCGCGCCGTAAGCGCAGAGACGGTGCGTGAAGCGGCGCGGACCTGGCTCGACAGCCGCGCCTCGGTGACCGGCTACCTAGTTCGCGCCGTACAGGCGGAGGAAAAACACACGTGAATAACCTCATTACGCGCGTGCGGTTTCCCTTACGCCTACGCCGACGTGTGGTCCGCGGTGTTGCCCTTTTCGTCGCGGTCGTGCTGGTAGCCGCCACACCGGCATCCGCAACCACCATCGAGCGTGTCGTCAGCCCGGGCGGCATCGAAGCGTGGCTGGTCCATGAGCCGGCGGTTCCGCTGATCGCTATGGACTTTGCCTTCAGCGGGGGCGCCGCTCAGGACGCCCCGGGTAAGGGCGGCACCGCGACCCTGGTGGCTTCCCTCCTTGACGAAGGCGCGGGCGAATTCGATTCGAAGGCGTTTCACGATCGCCTTGAGCGCAACGCGATTGAGTTGAGCTACCAGGCCGAGCGCGACACGCTACGCGGGTCGCTGCGTACGCTTTCGGAAAATCGCAACGAAGCGTTCGAGGACTTGCGGCTTTCGCTTAGCGCTCCGCGCTTTGACGCTGGCGATGTCGAGATCATCCGGGGACAAGTCGTTTCGCTGCTGCGGCGCGCCGCGACCAGCCCGAATGAAATCGCCTCTCAACGCTGGTGGCAAACTGCATTTCCCGGCCATCCCTACGGCCGTCCGGTGATGGGAACGCTGGACAGCGTTCCAGCGGTAACGGCCGACGATATTCGCGGCTATACGCACCGCGTACTCGCGCGCGGCAATCTGAAAGTCGCCGTGGTCGGCGACATTGATGCAGAGACGTTGAAGACCGCGCTCGACCGCATATTCGGCGCGCTTCCGGCGGAGCCCGAGCTGAAGGCAGTGGGGACAGCGGTCCCACAAGGGCTGGGCAAACGAATTGTCGTTAAACTAGACGTGCCGCAGGCCGTCGTAACCTTCGGCGGTCCAGGAATCGCGCGCAAAGATCCCGATTTCATGGCCGCCTATATAGTCAATCACATTCTCGGCGGCGGCTCGTTTTCCTCGCGGCTATACCAAGAAGTGCGCGAGAAGCGTGGTCTTGCCTATTCGGTCTATGACAGTCTCGTGTGGCTCAACCACACCGCCTTGTTCCTCGGCGGCACTGCGACACGCGCCGATCGCGCCGGCGAAACCCTCGACGTGATCCAAAAGGAAATCCAGCGCCTGGCCAACGACGGACCAACGGCGCAAGAGCTGGCCGATGCTAAAGCGCACCTCAACGGCTCGTTTGCACTCAATCTCGATACCTCGACCAAGATCGCGGCATTGCTGGTGCAATTGCAGCTCGACGGCCTCGGCATCGACTATTTCAGCCGCAGGACGGACATGATCAATGCCGTGACGCTCGACGACGCGCGGCGCGTGGCCAAACGGTTGCTCGACAGCGGCCTCCTCGTCACCGTCGTCGGCCAACCCGAGGGCGTCACCGCCACCAGTGCGGAATGATCGAACGCCGGGCTTTGCGGGAATGAGTTTTCATGATCCGCATTAACGCCGCCATCGCGATCGACGAGCGCGAGATCGAAGAGAGCTTCATCCGCGCGTCCGGTC
Source organism: Xanthobacteraceae bacterium (assembly GCA_036845025.1). Classification (GTDB taxonomy): domain Bacteria; phylum Pseudomonadota; class Alphaproteobacteria; order Rhizobiales; family Xanthobacteraceae; genus BOG-931. The sequence continues at coordinate 5,547 of DAIUEQ010000074.1, forward strand.
CGGGCGGGCAGAATGTCAACAAGGTTTCCAGTGCCGTCCAGCTTCGTTTTGACGCGGGCCGCTCGCCGTCGCTTCCCGGAGACGTACGAACACGTCTCATGCGGCTTGCTGGGAGTCGTCTCACCCGCGATGGAATTTTGGTGATTAACGCGCAGCGCCATCGCACCCAACGGGCCAACCGCGTGGAAGCACTCGCCCGCCTGGTGGAGCTGATCCGCCGCGCTGCGATCGCGCCGCGTCCGCGCCGGCCGACCAAGCCGACCAAGGCATCGCGTGAACGGCGGATTGAGGCGAAGAAGCGCCGCGGCGGATTAAAGGATTTGCGCCGCGGTTCGCTGCATCACGATTAATCGTCGTGGCTGGCTGCATCATCATTAATCACTGATCAATCGCACATCGACGTTTCGTTGATTAACGCTGCTTTTGCAGCACACGAATCATTTTTGTGACCGACCGATCAAATTTATTCCCGCGCAGATCAAATATGCGTTTGGCGCCGCCAACACTTGCGCCGATTACGCGTTGCGCCTACCTGCACGCAGGGGGAAATGCCGGCAAAGAAAACGGCTCTCGCCAAACAACGACAAGCCATCAGCGAGAAAATGAGAGCTTCAAGGATTGGCGGCGGCGGCGAAAGCATCCGCAGCAAGATTTATGATTCGATGTGCAGGAGACGTGAATGAATCAGGCGCCTTTCCCGGAACGCATGGTAAAGGGCGCAACGCGCATCTTGCCGTTTGAGCGCGTGGCGCTCGTCTTACAGGGCGGCGGTGCGTTGGGTGCATACCAGGCGGGCGTTTACCATGCCCTCGATGACGCAAACATCGGGGTCGATTGGTTGTGCGGCACGTCGATCGGCGCGATCAACGGCGCCATTATTGCCGGCAACCGGCCGGAAAAGCGTGTCGAAAGGCTGCGCGATTTCTGGGAGACGGTCACCAAGCCGGCAGTGCGAATTCCCAACATGCCGTGGTTCGCCGATCTGCCATGGAACAGCAGCGGAAACGCGCGCTACTGGACGAGCCGCATCAGTGCATTCTCCACCATGCTGCATGGCGCGCCCGGTTTCTTTTCACCGCGGCCGCTGCCGCCGGTGAACTCGGCGGCGGAAAGTCCCGAGGCCGTGAGCTATTACGATATCGCGCCGCTGAAAGAGACGCTGGCGCGGCTCGTCGACTTCGATTTGATCAACGATGATTCGATGCGCTTTACGGTACTCGCCACCAACGTGCGCAGCGGCGCGCGCGCGTATTTCGAGAATCGCGAGCAAGAGATCGGCCCTGCGCATATCCTGGCCAGCGCTTCGTTGCCGCCAAACTTTCCGCCCACCGAAATTGACGGCGAATATTTCTGGGACGGCGGCGTCATCTCGAATTCGCCGATGCAGTTCGTTATCGACAACCGCGGACGCCATACCGCGTTGGTTTTTCAGGTCGACCTCTGGGACGAGAACGGCGAAGTGCCGCTCGATATTCCGTCCGCCAATCTACGCGCCATGGAGATCCACAGCGCCAGCCGCATCAACCTCTCGCTCGATGACTATAAGCGCATGCAGAAATTTCGAATGGCGCTGCGCCGATTCCTCGATGAATTGCCGGAGCAGTGCCAGGATGACCCGGACGTCCAGTTCCTGTCCGAACAAGCGCGCGGGAAAGTCGCGACCATCGTGCAGCTGAAGTATCAGTCCAACAAGTTCGAGACGGCGGGCAAGATGTTCGAGTTTTCCCGGCGGGCGATGGAGGAGCACTGGCAGGCGGGCTATGACGACACGGAAAAAGCCCTCGGCGAGCCGGCAGTGTTCGAGTTGCCGGATGTGACCGAGGCGGCGCGCATATTCGACGTGCACCGCGGCTGGATGGATTAAAGCTCTCTGCCGCTCGCCCCGGGCTGTGGGAATTGCGCATAGCGTGCGCTTCCGGCATCGACGGCTCGCCATCCGTCGCCCGCGCGGCTAAGAGTCGGGCAGGTCGCGAATCGCCAAATGCCCATCCGTCAGCTCCCCGAGTCGATCGTCAATCGCATCGCCGCCGGCGAGGTGGTCGAGCGTCCGGCGAGCGTCGTCAAGGAGCTGGTCGAAAACGCACTCGACGCCGGCGCCACGCGTATTGACGTTCTCACCGATGGAGGGGGGCGGCGACTCATTTCCGTGAGCGACAATGGCGAAGGCATGCGGCAGGCCGATCTGGCTATCGCCGTCGAGCGTCACGCTACGTCAAAGCTCAACGACGACGATCTTGTCGCGATCAACACGCTGGGGTTTCGCGGCGAAGCGTTGCCCTCGATCGGCGCTGTGGCGCGTCTTGCCATCACGAGCCGCCACGGTGAGGAGCCGCACGCCTGGTTGGTTGAAGTCGACGCCGGCGTAAAATCGCGCCTCAAGCCGGCGGCGCTTGGCGGCGGCACGCGCGTGGAGGTGCATGACCTTTTTTACGCGACGCCGGCACGCCTGAAATTTCTCAAAACCGATCGCACCGAGGCAGACGCCATCCGTGAGGCGTTGCGCCGTCTCGCCATGAGCCGCGCTGATGTCGCTTTTACGCTTTCGGGTGAGGAGCGCGCGTCGCTCAGCCTTGCCGCGGCGCTGCCCGGCGCCGCCGGCCGGCTGGTGCGTCTCGGCGACGTTCTCGGCGCCGACTTTCGCGCCAACGCGATCGCCATTCATGCCGCGCGCGAAGGCATCACCGTCGAAGGCTTTGCCGCGTTGCCGACGCTGAGCCGCGCGAACTCGCTCGGCCAATACCTTTTCGTCAACGGGCGGGCGGTGAGGGACAAGGTGCTGATCGGCGCGGTTCGCGCCGCCTATGCGGATTATTTGCCGCGCGATCGCCATCCGCTGCTCGCGCTTTTCGTCACGCTGCCGGCCCGCGAAGTCGATGTTAACGTCCATCCGGCCAAAGCCGAAGTTCGCTTCCGCGATGCCGGCTTGGTGCGCGCACTCATCGTCCACGCGCTCAAGAGCGGGCTCGCGCGCGAAGCCAGGAGTGCCGCGACGACCGGCGGTGCCGGCGTGCTTGCGGCGCTGCGGCCGCAGCCGGGCTCCGATGCGGGGCGTCCGTCATGGCCGCGCAGTGTCGGCTTCGCAGACCGCACGCAAGCTTCGTTTGACGTCGGCGCACCTACGGCAAGCACCGCGCCGGCGTTGGGCGCCGACTTCGGGTTTGAACCGAATGCGTTTGCTTCTGCGGGTGGCGACGCCCTCGATCACCCGCTCGGAGCGGCGCGTGCGCAGGTGCACGAAACTTACATCGTGGCGCAGACGCGCGACGGCCTCATCATCGTCGACCAGCACGCCGCGCACGAGCGTATCGTCTATGAAAGGTTGAAGTCTGCGCTGGCGCATGACGGTGTGGCGCGGCAGATCCTGCTCATCCCCGAAATCGTCGAGCTTGATGAGCCAGCGGTGGAGCGGCTGCTGGCGCGCGGCCAGGAGCTTGTGCGCTACGGTATCGTGCTTGAGTCGTTCGGACCCGGGGCGGTCGCGCTACGCGAAACGCCGGCTTTGCTCGGGGAAATCGACGGCGCCGGTCTCCTCCGCGATCTCACCCAGCATCTCGAAGAATGGGATGAAACCCTGCCGCTCGAACGCCGCCTGATGCACGTCGCCGCTACCATGGCCTGCTACGGCTCGGTGCGGGCGGG
>DAIUEQ010000074.1:9285-15513 GCA_036845025.1 Xanthobacteraceae bacterium
CCGCCTGCGCCAATCCCTGGCCATAGGGCGGGTCGAGGAAGGCCAGCGAAAATGGTTCAAGCGGATGCGAGGGTCCAAGCTTCGTCGCATCGCGTCGGAAAATACGCGAGGTGCCGCCGAGGCCAAGCGCGGCGACGTTCTCGCGCAACAGCGCACGCGCCTCGGCGCTTTGATCGACAAACAGTGCGAAAGCGGCGCCGCGAGACAATGCCTCGATTCCGAGTGCGCCGGTGCCAGCAAAAAGGTCGAGCACCCGCGCGCCGGTGATCGGATCGCCGTAGGCGTGCGCGAGGATATTAAACAGCGACTCCCGGAGACGGTCAGCCGTGGGGCGGATCGCCGCTGACTTCGGGCCGGCGAGCACGCGGCCACGCAGGCTGCCGCCGACCACCCGCATCAGCGCCGCCGCGGGCTTTTGCGACCCTTGCCGAAACCAGGGCGTTGTCCGCGGCGGGGCGTGTCCGATCTCGACGGAGTTTGGGACGTTCGTTCGGGCGCCTCGCCATATCGTTCGAGGGCGATCCTGCGGCCCTTGCGGTCAACGACTTCGCCACGTTTGGCGTCGCGTGCGGGGCGTTCGCGCGGGGTGATGTCGTTCCGGCGTGTGCCGTGAAATTTGCGCTGGAGCTTTTTCGCCGGACGGTCTTCTTCGTGGACGCGCCAGGAATGCGATTTAACGGCGCGATCCGACTTCGTCGGCGGGCGCGCAGGCCACTGCTCTTGGCTTTCGCTGCGGCGCGGCGCAACCGGCGTTGAGAAGTCCACGCCCGAGAGCGCGACAAGGCGCTCGCCAAGCTGCTCGCGCAACACCCGTGTCGCGACTTCCTCGACGGCTCCTTCGGCGAGCTCGCCGAGTTGAAAGGGTCCGAAGGAGACCCGGATCAAGCGAGCGACGGTGAGCCCGAGGTGACCAAGGAGTATGCGCACCTCCCGGTTTTTTCCTTCGCGGATACCAAAGGTGAGCCAGAGGTTTGAGCCCTGCACGCGATCAAGCGTGGCTTCTACATTGCCGTAGTGAATGCCGTCGATGTCGACGCCGCCGCGCAGCTCGTCGAGCTTTGCTTGAGAGACCGAGCCGTGCGCGCGTACCCGATAGCGGCGCAGCCATCCGGTCGCGGGTAGTTCCAATATCCGCGCCAGCTCACCATCGTTGGTGAGCAGCAAAAGCCCCTCGGTGTTGAAATCGAGACGGCCGACGCTGATGAGCCGCGGCAGGCCGTTCGGCAGGCGTTCGAATATGGTCGGCCGTCCTTGCGGGTCAACGCGAGTGGTCAGAAGACCGCGTTGTTTGTGATAGAGGAATAGCCGGGTGCGCTCGCGTGCCGGCAGCTTTTTGCCGTCGACGGAAAGCTCGTCGCGCGCAGTGACGTTACGGGCCGGGGAGTCGATGACGACGCCATTTATCGCGACGCGTCCAGCCGCGATCCACGTCTCCGCTTCGCGGCGCGACGCTAGGCCGGCGCGGGCAATCACCTTGGCGACGCGCTCGCCGGTTTTGTCGCTGCGGTCGTTCATGTCAGTCATGAATTAGAATTATTGAATTCGTCACAGCCGGGCATGGGCCCTCCAAGACGGGCGTGAACGCCCTTTTGCCCAGCCATCCAGGTCTTGTTATCCGGAGGTGTATAAAGACATGGATGCCCCGCACAAGCTCGCCGCCGGGCATGACGGTAGAATTCGATGACGTCGTTCATGGAAGGTGCCCTCGAGGAAGCCCGGGCCGCTGGCCGAAGCGGCGAAGTCCCTATCGGATGTGTCGTCGTCCATGCCGGCGCCGTCGTGGCGCACGCCGGTAATCGCACACTCGCCGATCGCGATCCGACGGCGCATGCAGAGATTATTGCCATCCGGGCAGCTGCCGGCGCGCTCGGGAGTGAGCGCCTGACCGAGTGCGATCTTTACGTGACGCTCGAACCCTGCGCCATGTGCGCGGCCGCCATCTCCTTCGCGCGGATCCGCCGCCTTTATTACGGCGCAGCCGATCCCAAGGGCGGTGCGGTGGACAACGGCGTCAAATTCTTCGCGTCGCCGTCCTGCCATCACCGGCCCGAGGTCTATGGCGGATTGGCGGAAGCGGAAACGTCCGAGCTTCTCAAGAGTTTTTTTCAGGCAAGACGCTAGCTCAAACGAGCAAGCTACCGAGGCGTTCCTTGATCTCGGCTTTCACGGCATTTGCCGCGCGCAAAATCGCGGTTGCCTGATAAAAATCGAGCGTGCGGAAAATTCCGACGCGCGGCCGGATGACAATATCCGGCGGTTTCAGCGCGAGCTTTGCGGCAACGATCGCGCTACCCATGATGTTGAGCGTCGCGATTACGCTTGCCCACATGCCAGGGATATCGGTGCGTTCCGATGGCGGCTGGCTCAGCACGTCAATGGCGACGATTATTTCGGCACGCCCGTGCAGCCGATCGAAGGGAAGCGGATTAGTGGTCCCGCCGTCGATGAGAACACGCTCGCCGATCGCCACCGGCCGCGTTAGGCCCGGAATGGCAATTGAGGCGGCAAGCGCTGCGTGGAGCGGCCCCGCGTCGAGCGCCACCTCTTCGCGCCGATGCAGATCGGTGGTCACGACAGTGAGCGGAATTTTGAGTCCAGAAAATTCCTGCGGCACAGCATCCGGCAGGAATTGCGCGCAGAATTTTTCCGCGTCGATTTGAGCGGCTTGACCGAATGCGCCGGCGAAAACGTCGCTCAGCGAGCCCGCGCGCGCCGCCATAAGGCGCCGCGTGATTTCGCCGCGCTCGTGAGCGAGGCCGATGACGTAATGGCGAATGTCCCTGCCGCTCATCCCCGCGGCGTAGCCGGCGCCGATCAAGGCGCCGATCGAGGTGCCGGCGATAGCGACCGGTTTTACGTCCATCTCGTCGAGCGCTTCGATGACGGCGATGTGGGCGAGACCGCGCGCGCCTCCGGCGCCCAGCGCGAGCGCGAAGCTTTTCATCCGTTGCGGCGCATCACGTCGCGCCTGCTTGCCGCGCGAATTCCCAGGCTTTCGCCGCCAGCGGACGCACCAACGTAGCCTTGGCCGCGGCAAACGTGCTTGTGGCGGTGCCGTCGCGCACGCGTCCGACAATTCCCTGAAGGATCGCGGCAATGCGGAAGAAATTGTAAGCGGAATAAACCGCAAGATAGGGGCGGGGGTCGAGACCGGTCCGCCTCACATAAGCTTCGACGTAATTTTCAAGCGGCGGAATTCCGAGCGCGGTCAGATCGTGGCCGACCAGCGAGCCGGTTCCCGCTTCCGACGGCGGCATGTGCCACTGCATCAGATGGTAGGAGAAATCGGCGAGCGGGTCGCCGAGCGTCGATAGTTCCCAATCGAGCACGGCGAGGATCTTCGGCTCCTTGGGCGCGAGGATCATGTTGTCGAGCCGATAATCGCCGTGCACCAGCCGCGGTGCCTGCGCGGGCGGCAAGTGCGCCGGGAGCCAGGCCATGAGCCGTTCCATGTCCTCGACTTTCTCCGTCTCGGAGGCTCGGTACTGTTTCGACCAGCGTTCGACTTGGCGCGCCACGTAATTCTCGCCGCGGCCGAAATCGCCCAAACCGATCGCGGCGGGGTCGAAGGTGTGCAGGCGCGCCAAGGCCGCGTTCATCGCGTCGTAGACCTGCGCGCGTTCCGTCGGATTGGACGACGGCATTTCCGCGTCCCAAAACACGCGGCCCTCGACATAAGCCATCAGAAAGAAAGGCGTGCCAATGACGCTGTCGTCGGCGCAATAGAGCAGCGGTTGAGGGACCGGGAAATCTTGGCCGTGCAACGCGGAGATCACACGGTATTCGCGATCGACCGCATGAGCTGAAGGCAACAGCTTACCGGGTGGCTTGCGCCGCAGCACGTAACGCTGCTGCGGCGTTTCAACAAGATAGGTTGGGTTCGATTGGCCGCCCTTGAACTGGCTCAGCGTAAGCGCGCCTTTGAATCCGGGCAAATGCGCGCGCAAATAGCTTTCAAGCCCACCGGCATCGAACTTGAGCCGTTCGGAGACTTCCTTGGTGCCGGAAAAGGTGGTCTGACGTTCGCTCGCGCTCATGGTTTTCGCATATCGCCAATCAATGGCCGGCGCCAGTTGTTCGCTCCAACGCGCGCCAGCCGATGTCGTGCCGGCAGAACCCATCCGGCCACTGGATACGGGAAACGGCTTGGTAAGCGCGTGCGCGCGCCTCCGCCACGCTGTCGCCGAGGGCGGTAACGTTGAGCACGCGTCCGCCATTGGCGAGCAGGCGGTCTCCTTCGGCCTTGGTGCCGGCATGAAAGATTTCGACGCCTTCGACAGCCGCCGCTTCGTCCAGCCCTTCGATCACTGAGCCTCTGGCATAGGGTCCGGGATAGCCACGTGCAGCCATCACGACGGTCAGCGCGGCTGCCGGATACCAGCGCAGATCAATTGATTTGAGCACGCCGTCGCGGCTTGCGATCAGGGCAGGCACGAGATCGGACATCAAGCGCGGCATCAAGACTTGGCACTCCGGATCGCCGAAGCGGACATTGTACTCAATGAGCTTCGGACCTTGCGCCGTGATCATCAAGCCGGCGTAGAGAATGCCCTTGTAAGGCGCGTTCATCGCCCGCATTGCCTGCAACGTTGGGCAGATAATTTCGCTCATGACGCGTTGCGCGAGGGCGTCATCGACGATGGGCGCAGGCGAATACGCGCCCATGCCTCCGGTGTTAGGGCCCTTGTCGCCGTCGAAGGCGCGCTTGTGATCTTGCGCCGAAGCGAGCGCAATCGCCGTCTCGCCGTCGCAGAGCGCGAAAAACGAGGCCTCCTCGCCGTCGAGAAACTGCTCGATCACCAATTCGGCGCCGGCCTCGCCCAAGCCGCCGCCGAGAATGGCATCAATAGCGGCTTCGGCCTCGTCGACGTTTTCGGCGACGATGACGCCTTTCCCGGCGGCAAGGCCGTCGGCCTTGACGACGATCGGCGCGCCTTGGGCTCGGACATAGTCTCTGGCCAGTTCCGCCTCTCGAAACCGTCCGTAGCTCGCGGTGGGTATGGCGTTCGCCCGGCACAGGTCCTTGGTGAACCCCTTGGAGCCTTCGAGCCGTGCCGCGGACCGGCTCGGCCCGAATGCTTTGATGCCGGCCGCTTCGAGATCATCGACAATGCCGGCGCAGAGCGGGCCCTCGGGCCCAACCACGACAAAATCGACGTCATGGGATTTACAAAATGCAATGACCGCAGCGTGATCGTCGATATCGAGTGCGATGCATTCGGCGTCGCGCGCTATGCCCGCATTGCCGGGTGCGCAATAGAGACGGTCGGTCAGCGGGCTTGCCGCCATTTTCCAGGCGAGTGCGTGTTCGCGTCCGCCGGAGCCGAGAAGCAGGATATTCATGGTGCCGACCTTGCCGCGGCCCACTTAGCACGGCGCAAGCGAGTGCAACATCGATCAGGTAGCTTATTGCGGCCTTGACCCGGCAGGCGGGCAGGGACTATTGCGACTTTGTTTGCAAGGGTTTGCGTAAGCCGGCCAAGCAGCAATCCGAGCGTGCTGGAGGCTTCTAGGTCCATTTTAGCTCCATGAACGAACCGCGCCTCAATTTGCCGGAATTGACCGTTTCCGAGCTCTCGGCGGCGCTCAAGCGCACCATCGAGGACGCCTATGGTTTCGTTCGCGTGCGCGGCGAGCTCGGCAAAGTCAGCTATCATTCCAATGGTCACGTTTACTTCGATCTTAAGGATGATCGCGCCTGCATTTCCGGAGTTGTTTGGCGAAGCACGGCGACACGAATAAAGCTCAAACTCGAAGCGGGTCTTGAAGTGGTCGTCACGGGCCGGCTGACCACTTATGCCGGCCGCTCGCAATACCAGATCATCGTCGAGACGCTCGAGCCGGCCGGCCTCGGCGCGTTGATGGCGCTTCTCGAAGAGCGCAAACGCAGACTGACTGCGGAAGGTTTATTCGACGAGGCCAGAAAGCAGCTGCTGCCGTATTTGCCGGCAGTGATCGGCGTCATCACTTCGCCGAGCGGCGCGGTTATTCGCGACATCCTGCACCGGCTTGCCGACCGCTTTCCGCGCCACGTCTTGGTGTGGCCGGTCAAGGTCCAGGGTGAGGATTCAGCGCGAGAAGTCGCCGCCGCCATTGCCGGGTTCAATGCGCTTGCCGAAAAAGGCACGCCGCCGCGCCCCGATCTTCTCATTGTCGCGCGTGGCGGCGGCTCGCTGGAAGACCTATGGTCGTTCAATGAGGAGATCGTCGTGCGCGCGGCCGCGCAAA
>DAIUEQ010000075.1:0-11499 GCA_036845025.1 Xanthobacteraceae bacterium
ACCTTCGACGAAAACCTCGACGGCATCATCCGCGTCTCGGTCGTTGCGACCGGAATCGACAATGCTCGCATTGAGCGGGAGCGTCCGACCATAACTGCGGCCGAAGCCCGCATCGCCGAGGTCGCGCAACGGCTACGCGCCGACAACGACCGCATGCCGGAACGCGCGGAACGCCGCGAGCCGGTCCGGCATGCCGCTCCGGCGCCGGAGCAGCTGCGACACGCCGAGCCCGCGCCTCCGCCGGCAGCTTCGCCCGCATCGGTCAACGAATCGATCGAGTCGGCGAAGGCTGCGATGGCCGCCGCCATTCTGCCGCACAACAGCCCGGAGGTGACCATTCGGCCGCTCGGTCCGAAACCTTCGCTGTTCGTCGATCCGGCACAGAGCGCGCCGGAGCCCGAAGAACCGGATGACTTCATTCCGCCGCAGCCGGAGCGGGTCCCAGCCCGCGCTTTGCGCATGCCGCGAATCGATGAACTGCCGATGCCGGCGCAAAACGAAATTCGCGCTCAGCGCGGCGAGGTCACCCACGACGAGCACCCGCAGAAGCAGCGCATGTCGCTTTTGCAGCGGCTCGCTTCGGTGGGTCTGGGTCGCCGCGACCAGGAGGAGGAGCACGACGAGCCTCTCGCGCCTCCTTCCAAGTCGCGCGGTATGCCGGGAGGGCCGCTTCCGGCCGCCGAACGGCTCCCAGGTCGTCCGTTGCCCCGCACCGAGCCGGTTTCCGACTACGCTCGACGCTCGGCGCCTCAAGGATTGGACCAGCATGGACGATCCGCTCCGACGCATAGCCACAGCGAGGACGACCAGCTCGATATTCCGGCGTTCCTGCGCCGGCAGGCGAACTGAGCGAATTGCCTCATTTATACCGGCACGGGGAAATCGCGGCTCGGACGCCGCGACTTCCCTTCCGTCCGGAGTATGTGGCGTTAAGTTACTGAATAGTCTGGAGTTTCCAGAACCGTCGATCCGCCCTCGACGGCAGCGTTTGGCCAGGCCAACCGAAGATGGCCGGCAGCGTTCGGCCGCCCCCTTCATGCCAAGAGTGCGGCCAGAACAAGGTAACACTCGGTAAGAAACCGTGAGTTGGCCTAAAACAGCGACGCAAGTATGCTTTGTCCGTCAAAGGGGAGCGGTGTCGGGGGATTGTCATATTGGGGTTAGGGGTTCTGCGGCCTCGCGGACACAATCCCAAGCTTGCCGTCCTTCGCTTTCCTTAGTCTTGGGGTTGGTCAGGTTGCTTTGGCAATTCGACCAAAAAGTCTAGGGACGCAAGGCATGACGAGGGCCACGCTAACCGGCACACAGACGACTCTGTGCGAGCCGGCAAGCATCGCCGGGATCGGTATCCATTCAGGTTCGCCTGTAACGGTGACCCTGTACCCGGCCGAAGCCAATACCGGCATTGTGTTTTGGCGCTGCGGCCTCGGCGGTCGAAATGACCGCGAAATTGTCGCCGATTTCCGCTCAGTCACTGCGACGGAATTTGCCACCGTACTCGGCGATCAATACGGCCCGGCGGTTTCCACGACCGAGCATGTGCTGGCGGCGCTTTACGGTCTTGGCGTCGACAACGCTATTGTCGAGGTCGACGGTCCGGAAGTGCCGATCATGGACGGCAGCGCTGCGGCGTTTGTCGCGGCCATTGACCGCGCCGGTATCACCAACCTTTCAGCGCGCCGCCGCTGCATCAAAGTTTTGCGGCCGGTGCGTGTCAGTCGGGACGGAAGCTTCGGCGAATTGCGGCCCTATGCGCGCGGCCTACGGGTCGAGACCGAAATCGAATTTGATCATCCACTGGTTGGACGGCAAACATTTGCACTCGACGTGCAACCGGCGCTGTTCCGCCGCGAGCTGTCTCGCGCACGCACCTTCGGTTTCATGCGCGACGTGACCAAGCTGTGGAGCGCCGGCTACGCGTTGGGTGCATCGTTTGAAAACACAGTGGTCGTCGCGGAGAGTCGAATTCTCAGCACCGAAGGCATGCGCTTCCCCGACGAGTTCGTCCGTCACAAGGCGGTGGATGCGGTCGGCGATTTGGCGCTCGCCGGTGCGCCACTGATCGGCGCCTATCACTCGGTCCGCGGCGGACATAAGCTCAATCATGCCGTCGTCACCGCGCTGATGAACGACCAGACCGCGTGGACCTATAGCGAAGTCGAGGAGCCGGTACGGCGGCAACGCGGTCACGCCGATCTGGCGGCTGCGTTCGCTCCGGCGTACAGCCCGGACATCTCTTGATTCGCTTGACCTTTTTGCCTTAATCCGGGCCGATTGTCGGCCTAATCACGCCGCGCAAGCTGTGGCCCGCCGCGGGAGGCGATGGGCTGTTAGCGGATTCGCCGGTAGCTGGACGGGATTCTTATAAGGCTCATGCTGACGCGGTTAAGCGGATCGCGGGGTGCTGGTTTGCGGTTGCGCACGCTCGCCTGCGTGGTGATGCTGGCAATGCTGGCCGGCTCCGTGGCCGGCTGCGCCTGGCTCAAAAAGGAAGAGGATTACGTCCCGGAAGATCCGGCCGACAAGCTCTATAACGAGGGCCTGTTCCTTCTCAACAACAAGGAACAATACGAAGACGCCGCCAAGAAATTCGACGAAGTCGATCGCCAGAACCCTTACTCAGACTGGGCGCGCAAGGCGCTCTTGATGTCGGCTTTTTCGTATTACCAAGCGCAGAAATATGACGATTGCATCAACGCCGCCAAGCGTTACGTGACGCTGCATCCCGGCAGTTCCGATACCGCGTACGCGCAGTATCTGATCGGCGCGTCGTATTACGATCAGATTCTCGACGTCAATCACGACCAAGTGCGCGCCGACAAAGCGATCAACGCGCTCGAAGAAGTCATTCGCAAATATCCGGACACCGAATACGCGGTGAATGCGAAGAAGAAGATCAACCTGGCGCGCGATCAGCTCGCCGGCAAGGAGATGGAAATCGGCCGCTTCTACATGAAGAAGCGCGACTTCACCGGCGCCATCAATCGCTTCAAGGTGGTCGTTACCCAATACCAGACAACGCGAGAGGTCGAGGAAGCGCTGGCGCGCCTGACCGAAGCCTATGTTTCGCTCGGCATCATGGATGAGGCGCAGACTGCCGCCGCTGTGCTCGGCCACAATTTTCCGGAAAGCTCCTGGTACAAGGATGCTTATAAGCTGGTTAAGTCCGCCGGCGGCGAGCCCACCGAAAACAAGGGTTCGTGGATGAGCCGCGCGTTCAAGGGCCTGGGCTGACGACAGACCGCGGACTTCACGGCACAGACGACAGAACAGGAATCGCGTATGATCCGCCTTTCCGTTCTTCGGCGTCCTTGATCCGGTCTCATGCTGTCCCGCTTGTCCATCCGCGACATCGTTCTCATCGATCGGCTGGACATCGATTTCGGCCGCGGCCTTGCCGTGCTCACTGGCGAGACCGGGGCCGGCAAGTCGATCCTGCTCGACGCATTTGCCCTTGCGCTCGGCGCGCGTGGTGAGGCCTCGCTGGTCCGCGAGGGCGCCGAACAAGGTCAGGTCACAGCCGCCTTCGATATCGGCAAAGACCATCCGGTGCGCGAAATGCTTGCGGAACATGGTCTGGCCGGGGATGGTTCGGATACCGGCGAATTGATCGTGCGGCGCATTCAATTCGCCGACGGCCGCACTCGCGCTTTTGTCAACGACGAGCCGGTGAGCGTCCAAGCCCTGCGCGCGCTCGGTGCAGCACTGGTTGAAATCCACGGCCAGCATGACGAGCGCGCTTTCGTCGAGGCGGCAACCCATCGGGCGCTGCTCGACGCGTTCGGCGGGATGGAGACCGACGCCGCCGCGCTGCGCGGGCTTTGGCATGAGCGGCGCGCACGCGAAGCGGCGGTCGATGCGCATCGCGCTGAAATCGAGCGCGCACGGCGTGAAGCCGATTGGCTTCGTCATGCGGTCGATGAGCTGGACCGGCTGGCGCCGCAGCCGGGCGAAGAATCGACGCTAGCCGAGCGGCGTACCGCCATGATGCAAGCCGAAAAAGCCGCTGAAGATTTGCGCGCGACGCACGACGCAGTGGCCGGGCCGCAATCGCCGGTGCCGCCGCTCGCCACCGCGGTGCGGCGCCTCGAGCGGCGCGCGGCGCAGGCGCCGGCGCTAGTCGACCCCGTCGTCAAGGCCATCGATGCGGCGCTCAACGCCCTCGATGAAGCGCGGGCCCATCTCGAAACCGCTTTGCGCGCGGCGGAATACGATCCGGCCGAGCTCGAACGCATCGAGGAACGCCTGTTCGCGCTGCGGGGCGCCGGGCGCAAATATAATGTGCCGGTGGACGCCCTGGCGGAGCTGGCCAGCCGTTATCGGGCCGATCTTGCGCTTGTTGATGCCGGCGTCGAGCAGCTGGCGGTTTTGGAAAGCGAGGCGAGAGAAGCGGCGGCAAATTACCGGAGCGCCGCGCAAAAGCTCTCGGCCGCGCGCACTCGCGCCGCGCAAAAGCTCGACCGCGCGGTCAACGCCGAATTGCGGCCGCTCAAGCTCGAACGCGCGCAGTTCTCCACGCGCCTTGAAGCAGTCGATGAAGGGCCCGATGGCGCCGATCGCATTGAGTTTTGGGTCCGCACCAATCCGGGCACGCGGCCCGGTCCGATGATGAAAGTCGCCTCCGGCGGCGAACTGGCCAGGTTCCTGCTGGCGCTCAAGGTAGTGCTCGCCGATCGCGGCTCGGCGCCGACGCTGATTTTCGACGAAGTCGACACCGGTGTCGGCGGCGCCATTGCCGATGCTATCGGGGTGCGGCTGGCGCGGCTGTCATCAAGCGTTCAGGTCGTCGCGGTCACCCATGCGCCGCAAGTGGCGGCGCGCGCCGACCGTCACTACCTCATCGCCAAGGACGCGCTCGCCAAGGGCAAGCGGGTGGCCACCAGGATCGCCGAACTCGCGGGCGAACGCCGCCGTGAAGAGATCGCGCGCATGCTGGCCGGCGCTGAGATCACCGCAGAAGCCAGAGCCGCCGCCGAGCGCTTGATCCGCGCCGCCGGCTAGCATCAGCCATGGCACGTCGCGACAAAGGCGAAACTCCGGTTGAAGCGCTGTCGGAAAAGCAAGCCAGCGCCGCGCACGCGCGGCTCGCGGCGGAAATCGCCGCCCATGACCGGCGCTATTATCAGGACGATGCGCCGACAGTTTCCGATGCCGAATACGACCGTTTGCGCCGGCGTTACGGCGCGATCGAGACCCGCTTTCCGAGCCTGCGCTCGCGCGAAAGCCTGACTGCGAAGGTGGGCGCGGCGCCATCAGCGCGCTTTGCCAAAGTCCGTCATGCCGTTCCAATGCTGTCGCTCGACAACGCGTTCTCTGATGAAGACGTGGTCGATTTTGTCGCCCGCATCCGCCGCTTCTTGCGGCTGCCCGAGGATGAGGTCGTCGCGTTCTCCGCCGAGCCCAAGATCGACGGGCTATCGATGTCGCTTCGCTACGTGGACGGCGAACTCGTCACCGGCGCTACCCGCGGTGACGGAGCGGAGGGCGAAGACGTCACCGCCAACGTGAAAACGCTTGCGGACATTCCGCAACGGCTTAAGGGCAAGAATGTGCCGGCAGTGTGCGAGGTGCGCGGCGAGGTTTATATGACCAAGCACGCCTTCCTGGCGCTCAATCGCAAGCAGGCGGAGGCCGGAGCTCCGCTTTACGTCAACCCGCGAAATACCGCGGCCGGTTCGCTGCGGCAGAAGGATCCGTCGATCACGGCCTCGCGGCCGCTCGGCTTTTTCGCTTACGCCTGGGGCGAAATGAGTGGGATGCCGGCCGATACGCAGTCCGGCATGATCCAGTGGTTCGAACGCTGCGGCTTTAAGACCAATCCGCTGACTAAAATGTGCCGTTCGGTCGACGCGCTCTTGCAGTTTCATCGCGAGATCGAAGCGCAACGCGCGACGCTCGATTACGATATCGACGGCGTCGTCTACAAGGTGGACCGCCTCGACTGGCAAGAACGCCTCGGTTTTGTTTCGCGCTCGCCGCGCTGGGCGATTGCGCACAAATTTCCGGCGGAACAGGCGACCACGATCGTCAGGGACATTGAAATTCAAGTCGGTCGCACCGGCGTGCTGACGCCGGTCGCCAAGCTCGAGCCGGTAACGGTCGGCGGCGTCGTGGTGCAGAACGCGACGTTGCATAACGAAGAGGAAATCAAGCGGCTCGACGTCCGCAAAGGCGACACGGTGCGCATCCAGCGCGCCGGCGATGTCATTCCGCAGGTGCTCGGCGTTGTCCTCGAAAATCGCAAGTCCGGTGCTGAGCCGTATAAATTTCCAACCAAGTGCCCGTGTCCTCTTCATACCGACGTGGTCCGCGAGACCATCGCCGGCGGCGAGGCGGGAGCGCGCGCCCGCTGCACCGGCGAATTCGCCTGTCCCTATCAGGCGGTTGGGCATCTCGAACACTTCGTCTCCCGCCGCGCTTTCGACATCGACGGATTGGGCGAAAAGCAGATCGAGTTTTTCCACGAGCAGGGCTGGGTCAACGAGCCCGCCGATATTTTCACGCTACAGCACCGCGACGGCAAACTTGCGCTGAAGGAAACCGGCAAAAAAATCCATCTCGAAGAGGTCGAGGGCTTTGGCGCGACCTCGGTGCGAAATTTGTTCAACGCCATCGACGCCAGGCGTGAGATCGCGCTCGAGCGGTTCATTTATGCGCTCGGCATCCGTCACGTTGGCGAAACGACGGCTGTCGCACTGGCGCGCGGCTATGGCACTTGGCAAGCCTTTCACGACGCCTGCCTCAAGCTTGCCAAGGGCGACGACGAGACCAAACAGGAGATGGATGCGCTCGATCAGATCGGTGACACCGTGATCGAGAGCTTAAGCGAATATTTTGCCGAGCAGCACAACCGCCGCCGCGTCGAGCGGCTGGCCGAGCATGTCCATATCCTTGACGCCGAAAAGCCGCGGGCGGACTCTGTGGTCGCCGGCAAGACCGTCGTGTTCACTGGCACGCTGGAGAAAATGACGCGCGATGAGGCCAAAGCCTCGGCCGAACGTCTCGGCGCCAAGGTCTCCGGCTCAGTTTCGAAGAAAACGGATTACGTTGTCGCCGGCCCCGGCGCCGGCTCGAAGCTCACCGAAGCGAAAAAGCTCGGTGTAGAGGTGCTGACCGAGGACGAGTGGATCAAGCTTATTCGCTGAAGGCTACGTAAAGTTACGGCTCTGGAAAAAAGAAGCGAGGGCGATCCTTGCCAGCTTAAAGAGCTCGCGCAGATGGCCCTCGCTTCGTCGGTGTACTCAAACGTCCGCGCCGCTAAATCCTGCCGACCAAGACTAATATGATCACGATAATCAGCACGAGGCCGAGGCCTCCGCCAGGGTAGTAGCCCCAGCCGGTGCTGTACGGCCACGTCGGCAACGCGCCGACAAGCAGCAGAATGAGAATAATGATTAGAATCGTCCCGAGCATGTTCCTCGCCTCCTGGCTCGGAGTTAGGGAAGTCACCGCTCCGGCGCGAAATCGCCGGGGCGATCTCCGAAAGATCGCGAGCCGTCAAAGTTCCAACCCGCGGAAAAAACGGCGTGGCGGCGCAAAAGTTCCATCGTAATTTGCGTTGCTCGCGAATGCTGGAAGCGTCGCGTGTTTGTTAATTTTTGCGGCGTTGCCGGCGCCGCGCCGCCGGACCGGGCTTTAACGCGCGGCTTCTAACGGCGCTCGGGCGGGATCGTCGCGGCGAGCAACCAGGCGCGGGTCGATAAATCGACCAACGGGGCAATGTGTTCGCGCACGCGGGAGTGATAAGCGTCGAGCCACAACATCTCCTCGGCGGTCAGCATTCCCGGCTCGATCAACCGCATATCGATCGGCGCCAGCGTTAGCGTTTCAAAGGCATTGGTCGGCTTCTCGGCATCCGCCGCCGCGGGCCCTTCCGTCACCAGAATCAGATTTTCCAGCCGGATGCCGTAGGCGTCGGCGCGATAATAGCCGGGCTCGTTGGACAGAATCATGCCGCGCTTGAGCGGTACGGTGCCGAGCTTGGATATGCGCGCCGGACCCTCATGCACCGACAAATAGCTGCCGACGCCGTGGCCGGTGCCGTGATCGAAATCGTGCCCCGCCTGCCACAAAAACTGGCGCGCAAACGAATCGATTTGCGCACCCGTGGTGCCGTCCGGAAACACGGTCCGGGCGATCGCAATGTGACCTTTGAGTACGCGTGTGAAATTCTGCCGCATCTCGGGGGAGGGGGTTCCGACGGCGATAGTGCGCGTGATGTCGGTCGTGCCGTCCTCATATTGTCCGCCGGAATCGAGCAAAAACACTTCGCCGGGTTCGATGCGGCGATTGCTTTTGCGTGTCACGCGGTAATGCACGATGGCCGCGTTCGGTCCGGCCCCGGCGATGGTGGGAAACGAGACGTCCTTTAAGAGCCCGGTCTCGCGGCGAAAGCTTTCGACTGCCTCGACAGCGTCGATCTCGGTCAATTGCCCGCGCGGCGCCTGGCGATCGAACCAGGCGAGGAAGCGCGTTACCGCCGCTCCGTCACGTTGGTGCGCGGCGCGTGCGCCGGCAATCTCGGCGGCGTTTTTTACCGCCTTTATCGCCGTGATCGGATCGGGTCCGCGAACGATTTCGCCGCCATTCTCGACAATCAGGCGCGCGATCGCTTCCGGACAGGTCGAAGGATCCACCCGCAGGCTGCGGCCATCTTTACCGAAGCTGGTGAGATCGCGCTCGAAGGCCGCGTTCGGGCGGACGTCGGCGACCTCTTCCAGGCGTTGGCGCATGCCGGTGCCGAGCTTGCGCAGATCGACGAATAAAACCGGCCGGCCGTCCTTCGGCACGGTGGCAAACGCGAGCACCACCGGCGTATGTGCGACATCGCTGCCGCGGATGTTGAACAGCCACGAGATCGCCTGCGGATCGGACACCAAAAGCGCGTCGCCGGAAAACCTCTGCACTTCGGCGCGCACGCGCGCAAGTTTCGACGGCACATCCTCGCCGGCGTAACGCATGTCGTGCGGCACCACCGGGCCGAGCGGTGGTTGCGGCCGGTCAGTCCAAATTGCGTCGATCGGATTGTCTTCCAAAGCAACGAGTTGCGCGTCAGCGGCAGCGCAAGCCTTGGCCAGCCGTTCGGCGCCATCGACGGTGTGCAGCCACGGCGAATAGCCGAGACGCGTGCCCGGGGTCACATTAGCCTCGATCCAAACCGTCGGCGGCCTCTCGATCAGATGCTCGATGCTGAAAATTGCGTCGTCGATTTCCTCCCGCACCTGCACCTGATAGCGGCCATCGACGAAAATGACGGCGCGGTCGGCGAGCACAATGGCAAGGCCCGCCGAGCCGGTAAAACCGGTGAGCCAGGCCAGCCGCTCGGCACAAGGCGGCACGTATTCATTCTGAAAACGGTCGGCGCGCGGCACGATGAACCCGTCGAGGCCGCGCAACTGCAACTGCGCGCGCAAGGCCGCCACGCGCGACTCGGTCTCGGCGCGGTCGGAGCGATCGTCGAACGATTGGAAATGCGCTTCAAACATGGCGGCAATCTAAAGCATGGCGACGGTAGGGGAAACCGGTTTTGCCGGGAAATGGCTGGTTAACAAAAAAAGCTTTTCGCCGCGCAGCGCTCCATGCGAATTACGCTGACGCGCGCGGGCTTGATCGGCGGAGGTGCGAATGCGGCAAACGACGCCGCGCGAGCACAAGTGTCACCCAGCCGTCAAGCTCGATGCGGCTTTCGAGCGCGAGCGGACGATAGGCCGCGATCACCGCGTTGGCCTGCGCGCGCAACAGGCCCGAGAGCACAATGCGGCCGCCGGGCGCAATCCGGCGCCGCAGTGGCGACGCCAACCGCAGCAATGGCGCAAGCAAAATATTTGCGAAAATAATCTGATAGCCGCATGCCGCCGACGATCTGGCCGCGGGCACGCCGTTGGCTTTCTCGATCGTCACCAGCGCCGCCGCCCGATTCAACCGCGCGTTTGCCCGCGCGACTACGACCGCTTCGCGATCGATGTCGGTGGCGATGACGTTTCGGCGCAGTGTTCGCGCCGCCGCGATGGCGAGGACGCCGCTGCCGGTACCGATATCGAGGATGCGCGCTTCTCTCATCCACCGCGCGCGGGCGCGCGAGTTGCGCAGCGATTTGCTGATGCGATCTAGCGCGAGCAGGCAACCGCGTGTGGTGCCGTGATGACCGCTGCCGAATGCGAGCGCCGCCTCGATTTCAATGCCGATGCGGTTGACCGGAACGCGGCCGCGATCGTGGGCGCCGTGCACGACAAAGCGGCCGGCTTCAACCGGCGCCAGGCCTTGCAGGCTTTCGGCGACCCAATCGGCGGCGTCGAGCCGCGAGAAGCGCAGCGCGCGGGCTGCCTTGCGGCCGGCCGCGGCGGCGACGGCGGCGCGCAGCTTGTCGCGGTCGCGCCCGTCGCGAAAATAGACCGCAAGCGCGGATGTCCGCTTGCCGGTTTCCGCGATGCTGACCGCAATGTCGCGGTCGGCGAATCGCTCGGCCAAATGCTCCACAAGCTTATGCGCAACTTGTTCAGTGATTGTGAGGCGGCCGACCAATGTCGGCGCAGTGCGGGACATCTCCGGTAACACGCTTAATCACCTGATATTTTTGAAATCGCGGACGCTGTTAACAGCACCCCGTGTGGGGCCGGGCACGATGCTTTGTTCACGGCTTTCTCCACCGGTTTCATGCGACTTATCCAAAGCAAAGCCACCGACTTGTCCACAAGTTTCTCCGGCAGGCGCTGTCATCGCGTATGATGTGTCACTGATTCTTTAGCGCCGCGCGTCGGCAAGCTTCAGGAGATCGGCATGAACGTGGTGGTGTTCGCTTCGCGCAAGGGTGGCTCGGGGAAAAGCACGCTGGCGGCGCATCTCGCCGCGCACGCCCACCGGCCATCGCGCAGCTGCTTGCTGGTCGACGCCGATCCGCAGGGCTCGCTGACGTTGTGGCACAAGCTGCGCAACGTTGAGAGTTTGCCGCTGCACGCGGCCGCGCGTGGCGTCGCCGACGTCATCAAGGCCGCGAAACGCGAGGGCTTCGAGTGGGTTCTGGTCGACACGCCGCCGACCATGGCGGCGAGCGTGGCCGATGCAATACGCACCGCGACGCTGGTGGTCGTGCCGTGCCGCCCCAGTGTGTTCGATATCGAGTCGGTCAAGGAGACCGTGGCCTTCGCCAAGAAGATGCGCAAACCCTATGCGGTAGTCATCAACGCCGCGCCGGCGCGCCGGCAGCACGTTGAATCGCCGATGGTCACTTACGCCCGCGAAAATCTGCTCGAACTCGGCATTCCGGTGTGGGGCGGCCAAGTCACACAACGCGCGAATTTCTCGCTGGCTTTGGCGGAAGGCGCGGGCGCCAAGGAATACGCGGCCGACTCGCTTGCGGCGAACGAAATGGCGCGGCTATGGATCGCAATCGAGAAATCGGTCAAAGCGATCAATGGCGCGCGCGACGGCGCGTCCATGCACCGCGCCGCCGCCTGAAAAGGCTCAGTTGCCCTGGAATAAAAAGAATTGCTGCGGTGGCGG
>DAIUEQ010000075.1:11599-15477 GCA_036845025.1 Xanthobacteraceae bacterium
CGCCGCCTGAAAAGGCTCAGTTGCCCTGGAATAAAAAGAATTGCTGCGGTGGCGGTGGCTGCACCGGCTGCCGGTAATAATCCTGCCGCCCGTCATAAGGTTGCGCCTGCCGATAAGAGGTTTGCGGCTCATAGCCCGGCGGCGGCGGGTAGCCGGGTGGCACTTGCGCCTGCGCGTACCCTTGCTGAACGTAACCTTGCTGCGGCGCATAACCCTGCGGGGGCGGCGCATAGCCCGGTTGCGGAGCTACCGCGTAACCCTGCGGCGGCGCCTGTTGGGCGTAATCCGGCATGATCTGCATCGGCAGCCGCGCCGGATCGTCCTGTTGCGGGATTTGGCGGCGCGCCACTTCCGGCATTCGTCCAGCCGGGGTGCGCCCCGAGACAATGACCGTCGTCGCTTTCATGCCCTCGGTGCTGACAAGATTGAACAGCGTCGCCGCGTGGTCCGGCGACAGCCGTACGCAGCCATGTGACACCGGGCTGCCGAGGTGTTTCACGTCGAAAAAGCCGTGGACGGCGTGTCCGTTCATGTCGAAGAAGATCGAATGCGGCATCGGTGCATTGTCCCATTCCTGGGACAAATGGTCGGCGTCCATGCGGTTCGGCTTAAACGTCCCGTTGGGCGTGTCATAGCCCGGGCGGCCGGTCGATACCGGCCAAACGTAGCGCTGCGCGCCATCGACCGCGACGCTCATGGTCTGCGTGTTCTTGTCGATATTGACCGCGATTTCGGCGCAAGCCGGCGCGGCAAAGCCGGCCGCGAGCACTACGCCGAACGCGGCGGCACGCACGTGAGCTGAACGCATAGACCAAACCCCGACTTCGCAGTTGCAGCATCGCCCTGACTGAAGAAGTCTGACGCCAGCGATTGGTTCAATCAAGGCGCGCTCATTCGCAGCGGCAACGATGATTTACCAGATGGGCGAAAGGTTGAATGAAATATGGCCGGAACGGGCGCTGTTTCGCCGGGAATGACGCGCTGGGTCAATGCCGCTTGAAATACTGCACGGCGCGCTCGTGCTTTTCCGCCGCCGCACGGCTTGAGAACGTGCCGAGATTGCGGCGCTTGCCGGTCTTTGGGTCGGTTTTGCGCGAGTAAAGCCGATATTTTCCGGACGGCAGTTTGCGGATCATGGCGTGGGTCTCCGCGGAAGTGCCGCCGGCTTTAGCAAAATTGCGGGCAGCCCCAGCCCGCGGGACAGGTCGCCGGCGGGATGATCCAGCGTCCGTGATGGCAGGTTTGCGTCAGGCACGAAGCAAAGCGGCATTGGAGCGCGCAGAATTGGCCGTCGTGGTAGAAGCGGCCGCCGAAACCGCAGCCGCGCGCGAAATGGCGCCAGTGCTTTCCTTCCATTCCGTCGGCGTTGACTACGGCCGGTGCGGCACAGGCCACGATCAACAGCACTATGGCGGCAATCTTGCGCATGACCCCTCCAGCGATTTGGTCGCTAGCGTAGCCAAAAGCGGCGCGTTGGCAAATCGTCTGGCGAGGCCGGCGCTTCGCTCACGCCGGTTTGGTCTCGAAAATGAACATCTCCGCGCCGCCGGTGGCGAAGTTACCGACATCGGCCGCCGCGGCTTGTCCTTCGGGGGTGCCGAACGCATTTTGAATGGCGGCGATATTGTCGAAGGTCAGCGTCGCGATCAGGTGATAGGCGGAAGGGCCGGCGGGCGTCGCCACCGGGCCGGTGCTGACTTCGTATTTTCGCACGCCCGGGATCTTCTTGGCGATCGGAATGTGCTTTTCGGCATAGTGCTTGTCGAACGCGGCGGCGTCGCGCGGTGTCTTATACATGACGACGAGCTGAGCCATTGGCGGTTCTCCCTGATTGTTTGTGTTCTCGAGCGGACGGCAACTCGTAGCACGCGACAAGGGTTGCGTGCAGGTCATCATTTATGGCGATACGAAACCATTGAGACGAGGAGGTTCCTACAACGCCGCCGCGGCTTCCTTGAGCCGCCGGCCCATCTCGGCGCGGCCGGTGGCGCTCACCGTCCATCCCCGCGTCACGCTGCCCATGCCGCCGTCGACCACGATGTCCTGACCGTTGACGAAGCTGGAGGCGTCGCTGGCGAGAAACACCGCGGCGCGCGCGATGTCTTCCGGCAGGCCGGCGCGCGGGATCGGCTGCAGCGTGGCGAAGCTGACTTTGAGCATGTCGGTCACCTTGTCGGCCTTCGATCCCTCGATGCCGGCATTCTTGGCGAAGATGCCAGTGACGATGCCGCCGGGGATCAGCGCGTTGACCCGGATGCCTTTTTCGCCGAGCTCGGCGGCGGCCGAGCGCGACAGCGCGTGCACCGCGCCCTTGGTGGCGGAGTAAATGTGGCCTGAGACGCCGCCGCGCAGGCCGGCGATGCTGCCGACATTGATGATGCTGCCGGACTTTTGCTTCAACATCACTGGCGCGACGTGCTTGATGCCGAGCAGCACGCCGCGGACGTTGATTGCCAAAAGCTGGTCGATAGTGGCGGCATCGATCTCGGTGATGCTGACCATGGGCGAGGGGACGCCGGCGTTGTTGACCAGGCAATCGACGCGGCCGAATGCTGTCACCGCGTCATCGATCATCGCCTTGACGTCGGCTTCGTTCGACACGTCGGCGCGGATGAAGCGGATGCCGAGCCGCTTGGCGAGCTTGTCGCCTTCCTCCTGCCGGCGCGCCGCGACCACGACGCTGGCGCCTTCCTCAACGAACAACTCGGCGATCCGCTCGCCGATGCCGCTCGATCCGCCGGTGACAATGGCGACCTTGCCGTTCAACGCGCCCATTGGGGCCTCCGGGTTTCTCTTGCACGGACGCAAAGCGTAGCAAGGTGCGGCGGGCTCAGTCACTATTCAATGTCGGAGCATTGCCGTGCAAAAATCGCGGCCGAGTTTCCTTTTTCGGAGCCGGGCAATGGGCGCATGGATTTACATGCTCAGGTGCGCAGACAGCTCATATTATGTCGGAAGCGCAAGGAACCATGATCTCGCGCAACGTATCGCTGAGCATCAGGCGGGCACGTACCCTGGCTATACGTCAACAAGACGTCCGGTCCGCCTTGTATGGTCCGAATATTTTGATCGGATCACGGATGCGATTGCGATAGAGCGAAAAATTAAACGATGGAGTAGAGCCAAGAAGGAAGCTTTGATTAGAGGCGACTGGATGAAGATCAAACTCCTTTCGCGGCGCCGCGCTGGAAAAGCTCAAACCTCATCCTGAGGTGGCCGCCATCAGCGCGTTTACGTGCGTCTTCGACTCGCTATGGCGGCCCTCGAAGGATGCAGGCCGAGGCGCCCGGGCCTCGCCCCCAACCGAAATCGGTTTATCCGATTTCGGATTAAAATATCCAAGTCGGCAAACCGACTTGGTTGGCTCGCTACGCTCGCACCTCAGGGTGAGGATCAAACGCCGCTTGGCCGCCCAAATCCGGCGCGGACGAGCCGCACAACGGCCTGATCGAGCGCGGAGAGGAACGCGGAGCGGTCGCGCGGCGCGAACGGTTTTGGGCCGCCGGTGATTTCGCCGGCGCTGCGCAGCGAATCCATCAGGTTGCGCGTCGCCAGCATCATGCCGATCGAGTCCTTGGTGAAAGGCCGCCCGTTCGGCGCCAGCACTTCCGCGCCGGCTTTGACGGCGCGGCTCGCCAGCGGCACGTCCGCCGTGATCACGATGTCGCCCGCGCCGGCACGCTCTGCGATCCAGTTGTCGGCTTCGTCCATGCCGCCGCCGACAACAACGCGCTCGATCATTTCATCTCGCGGCACGGCGATCGGGCTGTTGCTGACGACAAACACTTTCAGCGCGACCCCCTTCCGCGCGTGGCGCTCGGCGACGCGATAAACCTCCTGTTTCACCGGGCAGGCGTCGGCATCGATGAAGAGGGCGA
>DAIUEQ010000076.1:0-11090 GCA_036845025.1 Xanthobacteraceae bacterium
ACTCGCTCTATAAAGACGGTCTCGGTTCCCCGACTGAAATGCTGTCGCGCGAATCCAACGCCTATGCCTGGCTGCGGCGCACCATCGAGCTTCTCGCCGAAGGTTCGAACCCGGAAGAGTTTTTAGAGCACACCAAGCTCGAACTGTTTCACGACCAGGTGTTCTGCTTCACGCCGAAAGGCAAGCTGATTGCGCTGCCGCGCGGCGCCACGCCTATCGACTTTGCTTATGCCGTTCACACCGATGTCGGCAACATGGCGGTGGGCGCCAAGATCAACGGCAAGATCGGTCCGTTGAGTTCGGCGCTGCAGAACGGCGATGAGGTGCAAATCCTCACCTCCAAGGCGCAAGCGGCGCCGCCGGCAGCGTGGGAGTCGATCGTAGCCACCGGCAAGGCGCGCGCCGCCATACGTCGCGCGACTCGCGCCGCGGTTCGACACCAATATTCCGGGCTCGGACGACGCATTGTCGAACGGCTTTGTCAGCGCGCTAAGATTGCCTATTCGGACGAGCAACTCGAAGGTGCGCTGCCGCGGCTCGCCCGGGCCTCTATCGATGATGTCATGTCGGCGGTGGGGCGCAGTGAAATGAAGGCGTCCGACGTCGTGCGCGCGATGTATCCAGATTACAAAGACGATCGGGTCACGCAGGGCGCACCGAAAACCGAAAGCGGCTGGTTCGGCTTAAAGCGCGCAAAAGCGGTGAAGTACAAGCTGCCGGAGACCTCGGAAAAAACTTCGGCCATTCCGGTACGCGGCATCAATGCCGATTTGCCGGTACGATTTTCGCCTGACGGCGGCGCGGTTCCGGGCGACCGGATTGTCGGCATCATGACCGCAGGGGAGGGGATTACCATTTATCCCATCCACTCCTCGGCGCTGAAGGAGTTTGAAGATCAACCGGAGCGCTGGCTCGACTTGCGCTGGGACCTCGACGAAAAGACGCCGCAGCGGTTTCCGGCGCAGCTCGCGATTCAATCCGTCAACGAGCCCGGCTCATTGGCGCAGATCGCGCAAGTCATCGCCGAGCACGACGGCAACATCGACAATATTCACATGGCGCGGCAGTCGCCGGACTTCACCGAGATAACCATCGATCTCGAGGTCTATAATCTCAAGCACCTCACCTCGATTATTTCGCAATTGCGCGCGAAAAAGGTGATCGCCAACGTCGAACGGGTCAACGGCTAGACGCTCAACGAAAAACATCCGCATGGTCTCCGTCACTCCCATCCGGCTCGGGGTCAATATCGATCACGTCGCCACTGTGCGCAACGCGCGTGGCGGCAAGCATCCTGACCCTGTCAAAGCTGCAGAGATCGCCATCGCCGCCGGTGCCGACGGCATCACCGCGCATCTGCGCGAAGACCGCCGGCATATTATCGACAGCGATATTTTTCGCCTCAAGGAGCGCATTTCCAGGCCGCTCAATCTCGAAATGGCGGCGACGCTCGAAATGTCGGAGATTGCGCGAGAGCTGCGGCCGCATGCCGTCTGCATCGTTCCCGAGCGGCGCGAGGAACGCACGACGGAAGGCGGCCTCGATGCCGCCGCGCAGCAAGACGCTTTGCGTGGCTTGGTCGCCGATCTTTCCGCGGCCGGCATACGCGTATCGTTATTCATTGCCGCCGAGCCGGCCCAGATCGAGGCTGCGACGGCGATCGGCGCACCGGTGATCGAAATCCATACCGGCGCTTGGTGTGACGCGCTGGCGAAAGCCGATCGCGCGGCCGCTGCGGCCGAGTTTGCCCGCATTAAGCGCGGCGCGGAATTGGCGGTGAGCGCCGGGCTAGAGGTGCATGCCGGGCATGGTCTCGATTTCTTCACCGCGGAAGAGGTCGCCTCGCTAAGCCAAATCGCCGAACTGAACATCGGGCATTTTTTGATCGGCGAAGCAATTTTCAGCGGGCTGGAGGAAGCGACACGCATTATGCGGGCGGCAATGGATCGCGGCCGGGCCCGGGCATCCAGGTCAGCATGATGATCCTCGGCATCGGTTCGGACATCACTGATGTGCGCCGTATCGCTAAAGTGCTCGAGCGTCACGGCGACCGCTTCATCGATCGCGTCTTCACCCCAGCCGAACGCGCCAAGGCGGTACGGCGGCGCAATCGAGTGGAGACCTATGCCAAGCGATTTGCCGCCAAGGAAGCATGCGCGAAGGCGCTTGGAACCGGATTGCGCGCGGGCGTATGGTGGCGGGACATGGGTGTGGTCAACTTGCCTTCAGGGCGTCCGACCATGCAACTCACCGGCGGAGCCAAGCGGCGCCTTGCCGCCATTACGCCGGCAGGATACGAGGCGCGAATTGATCTCACCATTACCGACGAGGGACCGACGGCCCAAGCTTTTGTGATCATTTCGGCGGTTGCGACGCCATCGGGGTGACGGTCCGCCGCGCCCAGCTCGCGCGGGTTTGATGAAAAATTCTTCACGTGCCGACCCTGGTCATAACATCATGGCATCGTTAGTTAAATCCGATCGGGCTCGCCCGCGGCCAAATTTCGCGCGCAATTGCGTGGGTATGACTCAAAGGTTACAAGATCGCGGGGGCGAATGAACGATAAGCCGGAACCTAGGCCGATGAGCGTGCAAACCGGGACTAAACGGAAAGAAGGCGGATTCGCCGAGACCGTCCGCGTCATTTTTCATGCGCTGATCATCGCGCTTGTCATCCGCACTTTTCTCTTCCAGCCCTTCAATATCCCTTCCGGCTCGATGATCCCGACGCTGCTGGTCGGCGATTATCTTTTCGTTTCAAAATATTCCTACGGTTACACCCACTATTCGCTGCCATTCTCGCCGCCGATCTTTTCCGGGCGCGTTTTCGGACAATCGGTGGATCGCGGCGACGTGGTGGTGTTTCGGCTGCCGAAGGATGATTCCACCGACTACATCAAGCGGGTGATCGGGTTGCCGGGCGACCGCATCCAGATGATCGACGGTGTGCTCAACATCAACGGCGAGCCAGTCAAGCGCGTGCGGATCGACGATTTCGTCACCGACGATGATGGCGCTGTGCAGCGGGTTAAACGTTATCGCGAGACCTTGCCGAATGGGGTGATCTACACCACGCTCGATCTCACCGACAACGGCTTCTACGACAACACGCAGGTCTATACCGTGCCGCCGGGGCACTACTTCATGATGGGCGACAACCGGGACAATTCAACCGATAGCCGCGTGCTGAGCGCGGTAGGTTACGTGCCCTACGAGAACATCGTCGGTAAGGCGCAGATTATTTTCTTCTCGGTCAGGGATGGTGTCCACGCCTGGGAGTTCTGGCGTTGGCCGTGGACGGTGCGCTGGAACCGGTTGCTGACCCTGGTCCGATGAACCGCCGCAGCAACGACAAACCAGTCGCTGCAGCGCAAGATTCTTCCCCCATTGAGGCTTTGCCGGCGGCAACCGACGCCGGCAAGCAGAAGGAGAAGCGCCGGCGCCGCGGCGCGAGCGCGCTCGAAGAGCGCATCGGCTACCGCTTCACAAACGCAGCCCTGCTCGACAGTGCATTAAGCCACATATCGGCGCTCAAGGGATCGCGCAATCGCGCCAGCAGCTATCAACGGCTGGAATTCCTCGGCGATCATGTGCTCGGCTTGGTCATCTCCGATATGCTGTTCCGTGCCTTTCCCAAGGCCGATGAAGGAGAGTTGTCGCGCCGGCTTGCAGATCTTGTGCGCAAGGAAACCTGCACCGAGATCGCGCGCACCATCGAACTCGGGCCTGCCATCCGGCTCGGCGCCTCTGAGGCGAATGCCGGCGGCCGCACGCGGCCGGCGATTCTGGCGGACGTATGCGAAGCCCTGATCGGCGCCGTCTATCTCGACGGCGGCTTTGAGGCCGCCGCCTCGCTGGTTGGAAAGCTGTGGGAAGCGCGCTTGCGCACCAAGGCGCCGCCGCTCCGCGATTCCAAAACCGTGCTGCAAGAGTGGGCGCAGGCGCGCGGCATGCCAACGCCGGTATATCGTGAGATCGCCCGCTCTGGGCCACATCACAATCCGGAATTTCGCGTCGCGGTGCAGCTTCCTCAACTTGAGCCCGCCGAAGGCTCGGGGCGGTCCAAGCGCGCGGCAGAGCAGGCGGCCGCTGCGGCGCTTATGGAGCGTGAAGGCTTCAAGTCCGAGCGGCTTGATGGCTGAGGCGATCCAGGAAGACGCGGCGGCCGAGGCTAGCCGCTGCGGTTTCGTCGCTGTTATAGGCGCGACGAACGTCGGCAAATCGACCCTCGTCAATGCGCTTGTCGGCACCAAGGTCTCGATTGTCACACCGAAGGTGCAGACAACGCGCGCGCTGATCCGCGGCATCGCTATTCAGGGGCAAGCGCAGATGATCCTCGTGGACACACCTGGAATTTTCGCGCCGCGGCGACGGCTCGATCGTGCGATGGTCGACGGCGCTTGGGCCGGCACTCGCGACGCCGATCTGGTGGCTGTGGTCATCGACGCGAGTAAAGGCGTTGAGGACGACGATGAAGCCATTGTCAAAGCGCTCGCTGAAGTACGTGTCGCCAAGACTTTGGTGCTCAATAAGATCGACCTTGTCGCCAAGCCGAAATTGCTTGATTTGGCGCAGGCGCTCAATAATCAAGCCGCCTTCGCCGCCACCTTCATGATTTCAGCGCGCTCAGCCAACGGCGTCCCTGAACTGAAAGACTTCCTTGCCGCCCACCTTCCGGTTGGCCCGTGGCTTTATCCAGCGGACCAGATTTCCGATGCCCCGATGCGCCAATTCGCGGCCGAGATCACGCGTGAGAAGCTTTATATGCGGCTGCACCAGGAGCTGCCGTATCGATCGACCGTCGAGACGGAGACCTGGAAGGAGCTAAAAGACGGTTCTGTCCGCATCGAGCAGACGATCTACGTGGAACGGGAAAGTCAGCGCAAGATTGTGCTCGGGAAGGGCGGCCAGACCATCAAGGCGATCGGGGCGGCAGCGCGCGCCGACATTGCCGCCGCTCTTGAGCATCCGGTGCATCTGTTTCTTTTCGTCAAAGTACGCGAAGGCTGGGCCGACGACCCGGAGCGGTACCGCGAAATGGGACTGGAGTTTCCCAAAGGTTGACGCTGGGGCCGGGCTGGCTTGCAAAATCCCCGCTAGGCTGACTTTTCGGCTTACGCTATGTTCGCGCCGATTTTCCGGGAAAAGCCGATGACCGCCGAAGTTTCAGCAACGAATCCGTTTGTGACGACAAGCTCCGCGGCCGCCTCGCGTCGGCGGCTGTCGATCGGCTTTCTCAATTGGGCGCATGCGCTCGATCACTTCGTGATTCTGATCTATCCGACCGTCGTTATCGAACTCGAGCTCACTTACAAAGACTCGTACTCGCAGCTTATTGCGCTCGCCACCGCTTCCTTTGTCGCCTTTGGCCTGTTTTCGCTGCCGGCCGGCTGGCTCGCGGATCGCTGGAGCCGGCGCAACATGATTGCGGCGTTCTACGGCGGCTGTGGTCTTTCGCTGATCGCGGCCGGCTTGGCGCCTTCGCTTTGGATGCTTGGAATTGCGCTGTTCGTCCTTGGAGTATTTGCGGCGATCTATCACCCCGTTGGTACCGCGATGGTGATCGAATCGGCGGTGCAGCGCGGGCGGACGGTTGCGTTCAACGGCGTCTGCGGCAATCTCGGCGTCGCGCTGGCCGCTGGCGTTACCGCGCTCCTGACGGCGACGCTGTCCTGGCGCGGCGCCTTCCTCGTGCCGGGTGTCGTCTGTCTCGCCACCGTACCGTTTTATCTTTGGCTCGTCCCCGACGAGAGGAGCCACAAGAGCGCCCGCAACACTTCGCCCGAGGTTGGCGTGTCCAACACAGTCGCTGTGGTCCTGCTCGGGCTGTTTGCGCTGGTCGCGCTGTCGGCCGGGTTGGTCTTCAATACGCTGTCGGTTGCGTTACCGAAGATCGTCGACGAGCGGATCCCCGGCATCTCCCTGCTTGCAGTCGGCGGGCTGACCACCGCGGTCTTTATTTGCGGGGCAATCGCGCAGCTGACCGTTGGCCGGCTGGTCGAACGCTTTCCTGTGCACATCTTGTTCGCCGCGATGGCAATTCTGCAATTCGTCGGCGTGATTTGGACGGTGTACGCGAGCGGCGCCACGCTACTTTTCGCGCTCGCGTTCACCATGGCGGCGATCTACGGGCAAATAACGGTCAACGACTTGGTGATCGCCCGTTACACCGCGGATGCCTGGCGCGGAAGGGTGTATGCCGTACGCTATTTCCTGACGTTCATGATTTCAGGAGTGGCCGTCTCAATGATCGCGGTGCTGTACTCCCAGGGCGGCTTTGCGCTGGTCTTGGGAGTGAATGCGCTCGTCGCTCTCGGGTTTTTGGTCGCGGTTCTGGCGATCGCATTGATCGCGCAGAACGTGGAAAAGGCGCGCGCGCCGCACGCCGTGCCGGCTGAATAGAGCTATCCGCCGAAAGTCGCAGCACGCAGCGAGATTGACCGTTTTGCGGTCAATCTCGCGCTGAGCTTACTTTCGCTCGCGGCGCTAAGCCGAAGCCGGGTGACGCGCTGCCATCGCCATGGCAATGAGCGCGGCTCCGCCAAACAGCATGTTGATGCCGACCAGAAGGCCGAGCGCCCAGAATGCCGTTCCAGGGAGTCCGAGAAAAATGATGACGGCGAGGACGAGGTCGATAATACCGCTGACCAACATCCAGCCCCATTGGCCTGTGAGCTGATTGCGATGCTCAATGGCATACATGATCGAGACGATTCCTTCGATGACGAAGAAGGCGATCAGCACCAGCGTTAGCGAGATCGCTCCGCTGAGCGGCCAGAGCAGCAGCACGACGCCGGCGGCGATGCCAATAATCGCCGAGATCAGCGACCACCAGAAGCCGGGCGTGTACCTCGCCCAGAACGTCGTGATCAGGCCCATGATGCCGCTGACCAGAAAGATCCAGCCGATGATGATGGTGAAGGCGACGGTCGCAATCGGCGGCAAGATGATGGCGGCCAAGCCGAGAATGACCAGAACGATCCCCTCAGCCAAAAACAGGCCCCAATGGGCATGAATTGCGCCCGCAAGCGCGCTTCCAAGGCGCTCGGCCTCACGCTCGTTTATCGTCATAATGTGCCTCCCTGAATGCAGGTCGATTTTTGAGATGACTGACGTCACCGCTTCTTGGACGCTCCCGAACCGCCGACTTTCGCCAATAAGGGACGTACAGACGCTTCGAAAGAGGTACGAAAATCAGTCGAATCCATAATGTTCCACAAAGTTCCCCTTGTATAGGGCTCGAAAGCCACTACGTAGGCATCAAGCGACGTGGAGAGCCCTTGGCACTCCGTCGCCAAAGCGGCCACGATACGGGTGACGCCGGATGTACGCGCACCTTCATTCGTGGCCGTTAGCGTTTTAAAGCCTCGATGCCCCGCAAGAAGCGCGACCGCTTCCTGATTTCCCTGTCATAAGATTGTAACCGAGCGCGGTCATGAGACTGTAACAATCGCGGGAACGGGGAAATCCCATGGCGGACACGCCTATAGATTTCGGCATTTTGGCCGGCGCCGGCGCGCCGGCGCGCCACTATAAGGCGGGTGATGTCATTTTTCGCGAAGGTGATCCCGCGGAGGAATTGTTCGTCGTCAAAAGCGGCACGGTGGAGATTCGGCTAGGGAACCGGCTGCTCGATACGTTTTCCGAGCGAAGTATCTTCGGCGAAATGGCCCTTATCGATCCCGGGGTACGTAGCGCGACAGCCGTGGCGGCGACCGATGCCGCTATCGTCCCGATCAGCGAGAAGCAGTTCTTGTTCTTGGTGAGCCGCACTCCCTTTTTTGCCCTGAACGTCATGCGCGTCCTGGTGCGGCGTTTGCGGACCTCTAATTTGCTGGTTTGAAACGCCCGAACTAAATTCAGGCCACGAGCTTACTGCGGCCGTTCGCCATCAAGCGCGGCCGCATTGCGCAACGCCGCGTTTTCGGATTCGAGCCGGACAATATTCTCGAACAGGCGCTTGCTGATCACCTCGATAAAATAGAATCCAAATTTTGGATTTTGGAAATAAAGCTGGCGCAGCTGGCTATAGGTGATTTCCAACAATTTGCCGGCCTCCACGCACTGTAGCGTTTGCGTGCGCGTCTTATCGGGCGCCAGCATTGCGAGCTCACCAACCACCGACCCCGGCGCGATATCGATGCCGCTTTCCACAAGCCGGCACCGGCCGGAGACGAGGTAGAACATGCGATCCGCCAACTCGCCTTTGCGAAACAACAGCTCGCCGACATTCATCGCGTGCGATGACGTAAACGGCTTAATCCAATCCATATTGAGGTCGCCGGCCGAGGCCTGCGCCACCTGACGGCTTAACTGCAACATTTGATGAAGCCGCATGACGTTGAGCGGCAACAGCAGAAGATGAAGCACCAAGGGTGGGTAAGCACCGGCCAAATATCCGTAGCCGATGAAGAGAAAATTACTGGCAAGACCAAACGCACGCAGCGGGATCATGGTCCTCATCCAAAACGTGGCGAAGACGAAGATCGCTCCGACGTAACCGACCACATCCGCCTGGTTCATAACCCGCAGCCTCCCTGGGGGTCGGCGCTATTCCGCGTCAGGCCTTCAATCGCTCAATCAGCGCCATGGCGGCCGCGGGTGCCCGAATTTTACCCTCGTGAATAAAATAGACGAAGACGTTGCGATCGGCGAGCCTTCCCGGCTCGGTCGCGGCATCGATCAGCGGCAAATCGGTCGGGATTTTGCCCTTCGCCCATAGCCGCAAACGGTCGGCCCATGCGTCAAGCTCTTGGGCCGGGTAGGCGGTGGGAACAGAGTCCTCGCCCTTCTGCAGGCGCGCATAGACGAAATCGCCGGTTACATCGGCGATTGAAGGGTAGGTCGCGTGGTCCGTGAACACGACCGGGATGCCGAACTCGCGCAGCAGAGCGACGAACTCCGGGACGCGGAAGCTTGAGTGGCGGACTTCGACCACGTGCCGAATGCGCCTTCCGTCGGTCCGCGCCGGGAGCAATTCGAGGAATTTTCCGAAATCGGCGGCATCGAATTTCTTGGTCGGCGCGAACTGCCACAATATCGGGCCGAGCCGGTCCTTAAGCTCGAGCACGCCGGAATTCAGAAAACGCTTGATGGAATCGCCGGCCTCGGCCAGCACGCGCCTGTTCGTGGTAAAGCGCGGACCCTTGACCGAGAAGACAAAGCCGTCCGGAACGGTGCTTGCCCATTTGCGAAAACTTTCGGGCTTCTGCGAACCGTAGAAAGTCGAATTGATCTCAATCGATGTCAGATGGCTGCCGGCGTAGGCGAGTTCCTGCGCCTGCGGCAGCCCTTTCGGGTAGAACACACCTCGCCACGGCGCAAAATTCCAGCCGCCCACTCCAGTGTAGATGTGACTGCTTTTAACTGGCATCGCGGTCTCGATCTTGCCCTGCCGCGACAGCGCTGACGGCCTCCCATTTCATCTCGTGCTGCAAAAGCTTCGGATGACTGACAATCCCGTGCCAGACGACGGCTTGGAAAGATTCCGTATGAGCGGTCACCATCGCCGGATTGATGGCCGGCACCACGACACAAGCGTCGGCAACCTCGCGCGTGTAGCCGCCATCGCGTCCGACTACGCCGATCACTTTTGCGCCCACCGACTTCGCCACTTTGAGCGCCTCGACAATATTCGCCGACACATTGAGTTTCTCATTGCCGCCGCCGACCGAGAAAACAAGGAGCACATCCTTGTTGCCGATGCGGCTGCCGCGGAGCCAGTCGGCGAAGGCCGTCGGCCAACCATTATCGTTGATGCGCGCGGTGAGTTCGGAGACGTTGTCGGTAGGTGCATACGCTTCAATGCCGCAAATCTTGCGGAAGTCATTGACGGCGTGCCCGGCGTTTCCGGCGCCGCCGCCGACGCCGAGAACGAAAAGCCGACCACCGCGGCTGCGCAGATCGACGAGCATGCCGATCATTCGCTCGATCGCTAATTGATCGATCGCGGCCGCTACCGCCGCCACCTCCTCGTAATATGTCCTGGTGTGGTCGCTGATCCCCATCGCGCCTTCTCTCAAATATCGATCAGTCTCGGCCAATCCGGCCCGCGTGCCAATCTCGTAAAATCGCCGGAAAACTTCGTAGCGGGCGAGCATATCGCGCACGGCCCCGTCCGGACACTGCCCTGGCCGGACGGATGGTCACGTATGTGCCTTAGCGTTCACCAATGTAACCGTGTGCGCCACGAACGGCCGAATGTTGCTCTCCTCCGCGTAGACTGGGACGATCACCGAAATCATGGGCGGCTCGCCGACCGACTTCGGTTCGATCAGACAAGCTTGAAACCGGCTGCGCGGGCATCGTCGTGAAACATTTTCACAGTCTGGAGCGAGTAAGCGTGAAGGTCGGTGCCCAACAACGACAGCTTCGCGATCAGATCGGAAGTGGCGGTGATAATATGACAGCCGCATTCCTGCGCCTGCACCACATTGAGGACTTCGCGTGGGCTTGCCCACAAAAGTTCGGCATTCGGCACGCTGTTGAGAATGCCGGCTGCCTTGGTCATCATCGGTATGGGATCGACGCCCGTATCCGCGACGCGGCCGGCAAACACCGACACAATGATACGCGCGCCGCAAGCGGCGGCGGCAACGGTCTCGACCTGGTCGAGAGTGAGGACGGCGGTGACATTAACGGAAAAACCCTCGGTCGAAAGCTTACGGATCAGCGGCGCTGCGGAATCGGCCTTCGTGTTGGTAATTGGTATCTTGACGTAGGTATCGCCGCCCCAGCTCGCGATTTCACGCGCCTCGCGTTCCATGGTGTCGAAGTCGTCGGCGATAACCTCGAACGAAATCGGCAGATCAGGAATCGCGGCGATCGCGTTCTTGGCAAATGTTTTGTAGTCCGAGAGTCCCGCATTGCGCATCAGGGTCGGATTTGTCGTGAAGCCGTTGACAAGATCGCGCCGATGCGCCTCGATCATCGCGGACAGGTCGGCGGTGTCTTGAAATAGCTTGATACGCAAATCCATCAAGACACCGGATTTATTTGCCAAACTCGCACGATCTGGGAACTAAAGGCGGCTCATATTCATAAGCGCCGCGAGCGTTGCCTGTTTACGTAGTTTGTGCCCAATTTTCAACC
>DAIUEQ010000076.1:11190-15474 GCA_036845025.1 Xanthobacteraceae bacterium
TAAACGATCAGCACCGGACGGGTTTGCGTTCAGCCAGCTCGTCCGCTATCAGCCTTGTGGCTCCTACAACCCGTTTCGGCCGGCACTCCCTAAGGAGGATTCAAATTTGTCCGCAATCGCTGCGGCTATTTTTGCGAAGCGAGACTACCGGAGCGCCGTTGCCGCGGTGATCCTGATGCTTGTCGGCGTTCGCCTCGTCTGCGCCGCGCTGATCCCACTGAGCTTCGATGAAAGCTATTACTGGATCTGGTCAAAGCATCTCGCTGGCGGTTATTACGATCATCCGCCGCTCAACGCGTTTTTCATCC
The DNA here is from genome assembly GCA_036845025.1 of Xanthobacteraceae bacterium. Lineage (GTDB taxonomy): Bacteria > Pseudomonadota > Alphaproteobacteria > Rhizobiales > Xanthobacteraceae > BOG-931. The sequence continues at coordinate 11,499 of DAIUEQ010000076.1, forward strand.
GCCTAGGAACGACGTTATTTGGCGACACCGAGTTCGGAGTGCGGGCGGTCTCGGTGCTGCTCGCATTGCCGGCGAGCTGGGCAGTATGGCGTTCCGCGACCATCCTTTTTGAGGATGACAAGCTTGGTGCCACCGCGGCGTTGTATTTCAATTTGACGCTGGTCATGGCCGCGGGTTCGGTGATCGCTACCCACGACAATCCGACGGTTGTCGCGGCGGCGCTGTTGCTGCTGACACTTGCGAAGCTGTTCGAAACCGGAAGGGGTGTTTGGTGGATTGCGATCGGCGCCGTATTCGGCGTGGGCATGTTGGCCAACTACACGATGATTTTCTTCTCCGTCACTATTCTCATTTGGTTGCTGCTCACACCGCAGCTCCGAGGATGGCTGCTTACGCCTTGGCCTTGGATTTCCGGCCTCATCGCGCTGGCGGTATTTTCGCCGACGCTAATCTGGAATGCCGAGCACGACTGGGCGTCCATCCTTTACAACTATAATCGGCGTCTGGTTCCGCATGAGTGGCCAGTACCCTACACGGGCGACTTTTTATTGTCGCAAATTGGGTTCGCTACGCCGCCGATTTTCGTTCTCGGGTGGCTCGGACTAACGCGCATGCTGCGCGGAGGGGCCATGGCCCGGAGTGCACGGGTCCTTATCAATGCGGCGGTGTTGCCGATAGTGATCTACTGCGTTTGGCATTCGCTGCACGAGCGTGTTGAAGGCAATTGGCCCGCGCCGATCTATCCAGCTTTCGTCATCGCGGCTGCGGTCGCCGCGGAGCAGATCGAATGGCGGGGCGCATGGGCGTCGATTGTCTACTGGTCGCGCCGGCTTGCAGCTCCTATCGGCCTTGGTATCGCCGCTTGCATTTATTCGCAGGCGATCTTCGCAATCCTTCCGCTGGGCGCCGTTGATCCGACGGCGCGCGCGCTGGGAGCGGGATGGAGGGACCTTGGCGCCAAAATGGACCAAGTGCGTTTGCAGATTGGTGCCCCTGTGGTGCTCACCTTGAATTACGGACTTACCGGTTGGCTTGCGTTTTATCTTCCCTCGCACCCGCCGGTCGAACAAATTAATCAGCGTATCCGCTACGTCAACGCTCCATCGCCTGAGCCAGCGTTGTTTGACGGGCCAATTATGTATGTTTGCAGCGATGAATGTCGGGAAATTTCATCCATTCGCGAGCGCTTTACGACGGTAGAGTTGGTTGCAGATTTGGCGCGGACCCGGCGCGGGGTTGCTATCCAGCATTACAGCGTCTACCGCGTTTCCGGCCCGATCGGGCCTCCGCTCGATCCTATTAGCGGGGCTAGCTCAAAGTGACGCTTGTCGCGCATCAAACGCTGGGTCGCGCGCGCAGAATGTAGAAGCCGGTGCCGGTCGATCACCGCAAGTCCGCGGCTCCCCGTTGCATTCTCAGCCTGCGGATCGTCATCTTGCCGTCATGTCGCTCCGCCATAATGCCGACGTGTCGATCTTGGCGGCGTATTTTCGCCGGGACCGATGTTCGGCCACGATGGACGGCGACGCCGGATGAACGCGCGCCGTTCCAGTCGTGGTCGTTTTTGCATCCTTTTTTGGCTGGAGCGTTAGTGCCCAAATCGCGACGAAGGCGCGGACGCTGCCCTTTGTCTTTTTGGAAGCCGATTACGAAGCCGATGCCGGTATCCACTTCGTCATCAGCGCGGCAAGCTTCGCCATCACAGGGGCCGGTTCTACCGCGGTTCCGCGCGATATTCGCCACAAGCCGACGACCAGCGCTCCGGCAATCACCACAAATTGCACTGACAGAGCAATCGGCATGTGCACGCCGACGATTACGCTGACAAAACCTGTGAGGCGCACAATCGTGAGTGCCCCAATCATCCCAACCACCGCTAATGCGCGGCTCTGCCGGGTGGTCTGCGGCGGCCCCAGGAACATGTAGGCGAGAACGGCGAAGACGATCGGATACAACGGCGATGCCAGTCTGTCGTATATATCGGCCCGATAGTCGTTGTGCTGCTGAGCGTCTACCGGGTTAAACAGATCCCAAAAGAATTTTTCGTGCGCGGAATAGACGATATTCCGCGGACCGCCGGCGAAATTGGACAGATCAAAAGCGTACCGCTGGAAGGTGACGATGCGAGGATCGGTCTGGCCGGCCTCGACCGTTTGCACGCTGCCGTTTTCCAACAGGAGGAAAGCGCCGGTCCCATTCTTCACCACTTCGCCGTTTTGCGCGAGGATGGTGGTGTGCTCCTTGGGATCGCGCCGGTCGTCGATGAAAATACCGAGCAGAAGGCCGTCCGCCTGCCGTCCGGCGATATGAAAGGTGACGCCGGCGCCGATCGGAGTAAAGCGGCCAGGCTGCGCAATGTGGGTGAGAAGGTCGGTGCGTATTTCGGTGATGCGATTCCTCAGTTCGCGCAGGGCCGCCGGCGAAAGATAGATCGCCAAAAAGGCAACGAGCACAGAGACGACAAATGCGGCGGCGAGCAGCGGCCGCAACGCGCGCCATGGTGAGAGGCCGGCCGCGTTCATCACAATGATTTCGGAGTCGGAACTGAGTTTGTTGAGAACGTGAGTTGCGGAAACCACGAAAGCGATCGGCGCAATCATCATCACCAGCATGGGAATGAAGAGGCTGGTGATGCTGATGAACGTGATCACCGACTGGCGCTGGTTCGTGACAATGTCAAATTCCCGGATGACTTGGGTGAACCACACGAGAATAGTCAGCGTGGCGACACTAATGATGAACGCCACCATTGTCGTGCGAAACACGTAGCGGCCAAGGAGGCCCATCCCGTCAAACTCCGTAAGGCGCGGTCCCGGGCCTCTTCAATGATGGACCGGCGGCATCTTGGAAAGAAATTACCGCTTTCATGCGCGCCAAAAAAGGCGACACGGTACAAATTGAAAGAAAAAGGGCGCGGCTCGCGCCGCGCCCTCAACCGTTTGACCCGAATGGACGAGCTTAGAAGTCCATTCCGCCGCCAATCGAAGCCGGCTGCTGCCGACTTCGATCACTTCAAGAAGTATGTGGCGGCGGCCTCTGCAGCCTTGCGATTTCCTTAGAAGTCCATTCCGCCGCCACCCGGCGGCATCGCGGGCATGGAGTCCTTCTTCTTCGGCAGCTCCGCCACCATCGCCTCAGTGGTAATGAGCAGGCCTGCGACCGAGGACGCGCCCTGCAAAGCCTGACGCACGACCTTGGTCGGGTCGATAATGCCCTTTTTCACCAAGTCGACGTACTCGCCGCCCTGGGCGTCGAAGCCGAAGGAGTAGTTGGAGTTCTCCAGGATCTTGCCGACAATCACCGATCCATCTTCACCGGCGTTGGTGGCGATCTGTCGGGCAGGAGCCTGCAGCGCCTTGCGCACGATCTCGACGCCGGTCTTCTGGTCGTCGTTCGCGGTTCGCACCTTCTTGAGCTGCTCGGTAGCGCGCAACAAAGCGACGCCGCCGCCCGGCAGGATGCCTTCTTCGACCGCGGCGCGGGTCGCATGCATCGCGTCGTCGACGCGATCCTTGCGCTCCTTAACCTCGACCTCGGTGGCGCCGCCGACCCGGATCACTGCAACGCCGCCGGCGAGCTTCGCCAGCCGCTCCTGCAGCTTTTCACGATCGTAGTCGGAGGTGGTCTCCTCGATCTGCGCCTTGATCTGGGTGATGCGGTCCTCGATGTCCTTCTTCTTGCCGGAGCCGTTGACAATCGTGGTGTTTTCCTTGTCGATCATCACCTTCTTGGCCTTGCCGAGCATGGCGAGCGTGACGTTCTCGAGCTTGATGCCGAGATCTTCACTGATCGCCTGGCCGCCGGTCAGGACGGCGATGTCCTGCAGCATGGCCTTGCGGCGATCGCCGAAGCCGGGCGCCTTCACGGCAGCGACTTTCAGGCCGCCGCGCAGCTTGTTGACCACGAGCGTGGCCAGCGCCTCGCCCTCGACGTCTTCGGCGACGATGAGGAGCGGCTTGCCGGTCTGCACCACGGC
>DAIUEQ010000077.1:0-15398 GCA_036845025.1 Xanthobacteraceae bacterium
TGATGTGCCTGCCGCCCGATCCGGCGCTGGTTGGCGATAGCTGGCGAGCGATGTGGTTGGAGCGCTTGGCGAACATTCCGCTGTTTCAGGAGAATTGGTTCGACCACCAGCGGCGCGATGCCTATTGGAAGCACGGATCGGTATGCGAGGATTATTCAGCGATCCAATGCCCGGTCTATGCGGTCGGCGGCTGGACCGACGGTTATACCAACGCGATCCCGCGCCTGCTCGAACACCTGAAGGTGCCTCGCAAAGGTCTTATCGGGCCGTGGGCGCACGCCTATCCGCACTTTGCTTTTCCCGGACCGCAGATCGGCTTCCTTCAAGAAATGCTGCGCTGGTGGGATCATTGGCTGAAAGGGATCGACACCGGCGTGATGAATGAACCCATGCTGCGGGCGTGGATGATGGAAAGCGTGAAACCAGCGAACCACCACGACATCTTGCCGGGCCGGTGGGTTGCAGAAGCCTCCTGGCCGGCGCCAGGAACCGTAGCGCGACGGCTGTTCTTGACCGATAATGGCCTGCGAGAAGCCGCGGCACCTCTGACAGCCCGCGCCGTATGCTCGGCGCAGACCGTCGGTACGTGTTCAGGCGAATGGGTTCCTTTCGGTCGCGGGCGCGATCAGGCCAACGATCAGCAAGAAGACGATGCGCGCTCGCTGACTTTCGAGACGCCGCCGCTCGATACCCCGATCGAAATCCTTGGCGCCCCAATCGTCACGCTCGATCTTGCGTCCGACCGGCCGCTGGCCAACCTGGTGGTCCGGTTATGCGATCTGCATCCGTCCGGTGAATCGTTGCGTGTCAGTTACGGTGTGCTCAATCTCACGCATCGCGAGGACGACGAAAATCCAACGCTGCTTACAGCCGGACAGCGCTACCGCATTCGCATCAAGCTCAACGATACCGCCTCGGTATTTCCGGCCGGCCACAAGGTGAGGCTTGCGATATCGACGACTTACTGGCCGATGATCTGGCCCGCTCCGGAAGCGGCAACGCTCACGATCTTTGCCGGCAACCTCGAGCTCCCGCAACGCCCACCCAATGCCGTCGATGCCAAGCTCTCGGCCTTTCCCGAACCGGAGACGGCAACACCCGAAAAGCCGACCATCATTCATCGGGATGGCATGCGCATCGAACGCATCGAACGCCTGAATCTCGAATTGGGAACGCAGTGGAAGTCGGAGTACCACGTCGACGACAACGATCCGCTCAGCGCCGTCGCCGAACTGCACCAGACCCAGACTCTGACGCGAAACGATTGGCAAATCCGGGTCGAGACGCAGATGCGACTTTCGTCTACGGGCGATAATTTCGTGCTGCAGGGAAGTTTGCGCGCCTTTGAGGGCGAGAACGAAGTCTGCCGCCGCGACTGGGATCGCTCTATTCCGCGAGATTTCTCATGAACGACGCGCTCATTCTCGCCGCCCGCCTTCTTCTCGCGGCGCTATTCCTGATTTTCGGCTGGAGAAAACTGACGGACTTTTCCGGCACGGTCAGTCAGATGGTAGAGCTTAAGGCTCCAATGCCGCTGCTGGCGGCGAGCATCGCGACTTTTATGGAGCTTCCGGTAGCATTCGCGATTGCCATGGGCGCGTTCACGCGCCCTTTGGCTTTACTGATGTTTTTGTACACGCTCGGAACGGCGCTTATTGGCCATCGCTTCTGGACAGCAAGAGACGCGGAGCGCGTCGACAGTATGGATAGCTTTTTTAAAAATCTAAGTATTATGGGAGGCTTCTTGCTGTTATTTGTTACCGGTCCCGGGAAATATTCGATCGACATATTGTGCAACCTCCCCTCTCCCTGATCTGTGTGATCGTCCGGCACAGCGGGATGTAGGCGTGGGGTCACACTTTTGTCCGACACCGGGCGTGTGATGCACCGCGCCATCGACAACCACCTCAACGAGGCGTAGCCTGCTCCGATGGTCAAGCCGCTTGCTTGACCTCGGTGCCAAAAAACGACCCGGGTGCAAAAATGAGCCGGGTGCCAAAAAAGACGGCGACGCACCAAACTTGCCGTTACCTACCAACTCGCAATTACTGCCACCGGTAGGAAAGCTCCGAGTCTAAAAACTCTTTTTATCGCTCGAATTGAAGGGGACCGCACGGTCGCGCGATCAGCGTCAATTTCGATTTTTCGCGATAGCGGCCGATGCTTATCCGACGACCTAATCGGAGGATCGAATATGCCACTTGATGGCACGCTGACCGCAAGCGCCCACTCGAAGCTACCGGACCCGACGCGGGCTGGGTTCGCTAACAAGCTTTACCGGCTCGATGGCGGCCACTCGTTGGCAAACGACGAGTCGGTCTGGACGCCCGGCGAGAATGCTGGGAAGAGCATCCAATTCTCGTCGACGTGTTGGCTGATCCAGCGAGGAAAGGAATGGCTCCTCTGGGATACCGGTGTTCCTGAATCGGCGTTGCACGATCCCAAGGGCTGGTCGACCCTGCCGAAATTGATCGTCTACCATCTCGACAAGACGATAACGGCCCAACTCGCCGAAATCGGGCTTAAAACTACCGACATCACTTATGTCGCGGTATCCCACACGCACGGCGATCACATTGGCAATATGAGCCTGTTTCAAAATTCAACGGTGCTGATACAGCGCGCCGAGTATACGTGGATCAGTTCGCCCGACGGCCCCAACGACAACGTCAATCAATTAAAGGCGCTCGCGCGCAAGCTTTTAGGCACCCCCAAACACCTCAGGCTGCTCGATGGCGACACCGACGTATTTGACGACGGCAGCGTCACCTTGGTTTCCACACCGGGCCACACTCCCGGCAGTCAATCATTGCTGGTACACCTGAAGAATTCAGGATTCATCATTTTGTCAGGTGACGTGGTTCACTTGGAGGAGAATTTCGAAAAAGATACGGTCCCGTCCTTGAATACGGATAAAGCAGCGTCCATCGCCTCCATGGAAAGGATCAAGCGGATGATCGCAACATATAAGGCGAAGTTTTTTATCAATCACGATAAGGCGGAAACTGACGAGCTAAAACTGATTCCCGCATTCTACGATTGACGTTGCAACGGTGCGTTTTTAGTTCCTGCCGTGACGCGAGCGCGTTCAGGCCGGTGAGCTCGATGATGGCGGATGATTGGGCGTCAGTCGATACGGAGCAAAATGATTATGACTGCTGAAAGTTTTCTAAAAGCCGCCGCTGCCTCAATCGCCGCTGATCCCAAGAAGCCGACTTCGCTGGAGTCGACGTCCGCGACAACGACCTATCACCGCGCGACGGTAGACGGCGTCGGAATTTTCTATCGCGAAGCTGGCCCAAAGGATGCGCCGACCATCGTTCTCCTGCACGGTTTTCCCTCTTCCTCGCGCGAGTTCGACATGCTCATCCCCTTGCTCGCGACACGCTATCATTTGGTGGCGCCGGATTTTCCGGGATTTGGTCAGAGTGACGCCCCGCCCCCGTCGTCTTATGCCTATACCTTCGACAATTTGGCGAGGACGACGAACGCTCTTCTCGATCAACTCAAGATCAACGAGTATAGTTTCTTCCTTCACGACTATGGCGGCCCGGTTGGCTTTCGCATGGTCTTGGCGCATCCGGCGCGGCTGCGGGCGCTCATCATCCAGAATGCGAACGCCTATCAGGAAGGCTTGGGCGCCAAGTGGGCCGGCATTGCACGATACTGGGCCGACCCGAAAGCACATCCTGAGGTGGTCGATGCCTTCGTCTCGCTCGCCGCGACCGAGCAGCGTCACACCCTCGGCACCTCGCGTCCCGAACGGTATAACCCGGACACCTGGACCGACGAGTACGCCCACCTGTCGAAGCCCGGCCAGCGTGAGATCCAGGCTAATCTACTCTACGACTACCGAACGAACGTTGCTGCGTATCCGGCGTGGCAAGCGTGGTTGCGCCAGCACAAGCCGCCGACCTTGGTGGTTTGGGGGCGGAACGATCCCTCGTTCATCGCGCCCGGCGGCGCGGCGTTCAAGCGCGACCTGCCGGATGCCGAAATCCATCAGCTCGACGCCGGCCATTTCGCCCTGGATGAGAAAAACGACGAAATCGCGAGCCTTATCCTCGCATTCTTGGCCAAACATTCCGTCTGACAGCGTCGAACGAAAAGGAGTTGCCCGTGAACGAAGTCCACGTCGGGCAGAAGACCTATCAAATGCCGCCGCCGGATGGATTTTCGGTGGCGCACTTCATCACCGTCGCCGACGTCGAACGGTCGGCCCGATTTTACGAAAAGGTCTTCGGCGGTCGCATCATGACCATGGGCAACAACGTTGGCGCACCGGGGTTCATCCAGATCGCGAACACTTGGCTCATTGTCTACTTCGGAGGCGGTCCGACACCCGACAAGCCGACGGTAACGCTCAGCGTTCCCACCGATCCGGATTCCGTCAGCAGCTTCATGAATATCCGTGTTGCGGATATTCATGCGTGCTATGAGCTCTGGCGCAGCCGGGGAGCCGAGTTTCTCACAGAGCCAAAGGAAAAATACGGCGAAACGCGCTGCTATATTCGCGATCCGGATGGCTACATTATAGAAGTCGGCCAAAGCAAGCCGGACTTCGCTTACGGCTAAACCGCGCGTCGCGCGAAGGCATTTCCTCGAGATTTCTTGTGATCATTCTGGAGAACGGAGAAATACGATGTCTGAATCGAAAGCGGCGACCAGCCAAGTGCAAGTCGAGCAGAAGATCTATGAGATGCCGCCGAAGGATGGCATGACTATCGCGCACTTTATTACCGTCGCCGATGTCGCACGGTCGCTTCGATTTTACGAAACGGTGTTCGGAGGTCGCGTCGAGAGCCGAGGCGACAGCAAAGGCGCGCCGGGTTACATCCAGATCGCGAACACCTGGCTGATTGTCAACGTCGGCGGCGGTCCGACGCCGGACAAACCCACGGTAACGCTCAGCGTCCCGCCCGACCCAGATAAAGTCAGCAGCTTTATGAATTTTCGCGTTGCCGACATTCAAGCGTGCTACAAACTATGGCGTAGCCGAGGCGCTGAATTCATCACCGAGCCAAAGCCAAAATACGGCGAGACGCGCTGCTACATTCGCGATCCCGACGGCTACATTATAGAAGTCGGCCAAAGCAACCCGGGCATCACGTACGGCTAAACGGCACGCCATATGAAAAACGAACGCGATGGTATCAACCCGACGGTAAAGCCGAGCGGAACAGGCTGCGTCGAATGCTCTGCGTCCGGCGCGTGGTGGCTCCATCTTCGCAGATGCGCCGAGTGTGGTCACATCGGCTGCTGTGATAGCTCGCCAAATCAGCATGCGTCGAAACACTACGCCGCTACGCGTCACCCAATCATCACCAGCTTCGAGCCGGGCGAGCACTGGTTTTACGACTACCGCACGGAAGAAACCTTCAAGGGGCCGAAACTTCACGCCCCTTTCTGCCACCCGTTGGATCAACCCACGCCCGGACCGGCCGGGGCGGTACCGGCAAACTGGCAAACGCTGCTCAACGAATAGCGGGCGGCACTTTGGTTCGGCGAGCGATGTACCAGAGAAGCCTTATCGCCGGCATTTTTAAGGGAAATCGCATTCGAAACGACCGATCTGATTTCACTGGCATCTTTGCTAAATTCAAGCCCGACTTGCAGTTAAGCCCGCTGCAGGATAGACGCATCCATCCTTCACCGCTTTCATCGAACCCGCCTGTGCCCAGAAAACTACCCTCATTCAGCTCATCGCTGGTCGCGACACTCAAGGAGCGCATCATCACCTGGCGCTATCCGCCCGACCATCGACTGACGGAAGATGCCTTGTGCAAGGAATTCGGCGTCAGCCGCAGTCCGGTGCGCGAGGCTTTGCGGGTGCTGGCCGCCAACGGATTCGTACGCCGCACCGAAAATCAGGGTTATGTCGTGCGCCAGGTGAAGGCGAAGGACGTGCAGGAGATGTACGAGGTTCGCCTGGCGCTGGAACTCTACGCCGTGGAGACGCTGGCGACGCGCGGCGTACCCGCCGATAAGCTTCGCGCCATGATCGAGACGTGGGAGAATGTCCGCCTCGATCCGCCGTCCGACGTGGAGGACCTAGCCGACCTTGATGCGCAATTTCATGAAGGTCTGTCCGCGCTCCTCGAAAATGCGACGCTGATGCGCCAGCTCAAGGCCATCGACGAGCGATTATATTTATTCCGCACCATGGATTTCGCGCTGCCAAACCGCGTCGCAAATACCTGCGAACAACATCTCGCCATCCTCGACCGCATCGGCGCGCGTGACCCAGCCGGCGCTAGGAACGCGTTGCGGCGAAACATCGAGGAGGCGCTCAACGTGGTCAACAACTCGATCAAGGAGGCGCTGGCACGCGCTTACGCCAGCGCCTGAACTTAACATCATGCAGATCGCCGCGCTCGCTATCGGGGTTGGAGTGCCGGCGGATAATTTTGCCGGCCGGGTCGTGGAAATTCATGCGCGCGCCGCCCTCATCGAACTCACCGCGGGAGGCTGTATTACCCTTCTCGGCAGAGAGCTCGGACGACAGCCGCGCGGGGTGAGCTTCGATCTGCCCGAAAATATTTCATTGCAGCAGCTACTCTCCGCGAATGCCGAGTGCGCCAAGCGCGGAGGCATCGTCCGGTTTTCCGATAGTGCGTTTGGCATCGACCTGCGGGGGGCACCGCAATGGCGCAGCGGCATCGCCGCGCTAAATTTCGATTGCCGCAGCGTCACGGTTGCGAGAGCGTATCGGACCGTCCGGCTGGCGTTGGCACACGACGGCCGCAGTCGGGAGCTTTCCCATGTCGCCGGCGCGAAACTCGACGAGCTGGGCCAATCCATACGAACTCGCGACCCGAGCGCGGCGGAGCGCGTCATCGGCGCGTTGGTCGGTCTCGGCGAAGGCAAGACCCCGGCCGGAGACGATTATTTGGTCGGAGTCTTTGCGGCGTTGTGGTCGTGCTCCACCACGAGAGCTTTTGCGGCTGCGCTCGCGCCCGTACTTATCACGTCGGCCGGCCGCACCAGCGACTTGAGCAGCCTTTACCTGAGAGAAGCGGCGAATGGCGAAGTGTCGGAGCGGCTCGCCGATGTCGCCGCCGGCATTTGCGCCGGCGGCTCCGAGGAGGTGGTCGGCAACGCCGTGACTAAGGCGTTGGCCGTCGGTCATAGTTCAGGCGCAGCCGGCATTTTCGGCCTGTTGAATGGCTATTCGGCCGGCGCCGAGGCGCCCTTTCAAGCGACCGCCGATTCGATGTTAGCTCCAGCCTTCTGAGGCTGTTCGCCCATCGCCACAGCCAGACAGATCGCGCCCAGCAAGACGTAGCCCAGCGCCACCATCGGCGAGGCCATCCAAGCAAGCTGTGCACCGTGGATGAAGCCGAAGAACGACAGTACGGCCGCCACCAGCGAATAGCCCGCCGCCTTCATGAAGTCGCGGTCGATAATGAAAGTGGCGATCGCACCCAGCATCAGGCCGGCGAGCACCGCGCCGCCGCCCAACAGTTCCATGCCGTGATAGACGACACCGGTCGCTCCGAGCTTGGCCATCCCGAGCTGGGACGCGCTGGTGCCGGCGGCGTTGAGCGCGCCGTCGATCTGGGTCTGGCCCCACGCCGCGATATTCGGAATTATCGCGAGCACCACTGCCGGCGCGTGTTTCGCCGGCACCGCCTGGAAGGCCTGCGCGCCGATGACGAGGCCGATATAGAGAAGGATCGGCAGGATCGCGACCAGCGGCACCACCGCCAACAGAAGCGCGGTGAGGCCGAGGAAGCAGACCAGCGCAATCACTACACCGGTCGCGAGCGAATAGCCGATGCGCCCGCCCACCGCCTTCCATCCCGGATGGCCGATGTAAACGGCCGGCGGGAACGGACTGCCCAGGATCGAGCCGACCACTGCACCAATGCCGTCGGCGAGCAATATATTGCGCAGGCTGTAATTGTCGCCCGCCGCCGACGCGCTCTCCACGTTGTTCATCCCCTCGGTGAAATTATAGATGCCGAGAGGAATCGCCGTGACAAGGAGTGGCGCAATATTGGTGAGGCCGGCAATCACGTCGCCGCTTGGCAGCGGCAGGTGAATGCCGAATTTGCTCAACGACGCCGTCACTTGCGCGCCGCTGACGATATCGCTCCATCCCAGCGCGACGGCTACCCAAGCGATCACCGTGCCGACGATGACGGCCGCCAGCCCGCCCGGTATGCCGCCGGGCAGCCGGACATTCGCGGTCCAGGCAATCAACACGATGCCGAGCGAGATGAAAGAGATCCACGGCACCTCCCACATCTGGAAGGCGGGCCGCAGCGAAATGAATGCGATCGATATGCCGGCAAGCGTACCGAGCATCGCCGCGCGTGGCGTGAGCCGGCGGATGGTCGGGCCAATGAATGCGCCGATCAGCACAATGATGCCGATGATGAACGCCCAGGCCAGACCGGCCTGCCAGGCGAGCAGCGCATTCTGCGTTTTCAGATAGACCGGCAGCATGATGACGAACACCACGATGAACATATGCGGCACGCTCGGCCCATACGGCATCGCGGTGACGTCGCTGCGGCCTTCGGCTTTGGCGAGGCGATAAGCAAGATAAGCGTAATAGAGATTGCCGATCGGCAGCGCGATGCCGAGCGCCGGCAGAATGCGGCCGAACACAATGTCATCGGGCATCTTGACGACGCCGAGACACAGCCCGGTCAAGACGATGACATTGAGCACGACGTTGGTGAAGAGTCCGAAGAAGCCGTTCCAGTCGCCCGGTACCCACCAACGTATCTGTTTGTCCGCGACAAGTTGTGTCGACATTAGTCCCCTCCCCTTTTGTTAGTTAGCCTCGGCTTTCGTCGATGGCTTCGCCTTGCCCCCGAATTTACGCGAGCTCGTGTACTGCTAAGCGGCGGCGCGCTTCGCCTCCGCCAATGCCGGCAGGAAATCGGCGGAAGCGCCGACCCAGCCAAAAATGCCGCCCTGCGCCTTGATCATTTCCAGCGCGACCCGTTGGAATTCCGGAAAGTAGGACGCGACGCAGTCGGAAAGCACCAAACAGTCGTAGCCGCGATCGTTGGCTTCGCGGACCGTGGTGTTGACGCAGACTTCAGTGGTCACGCCGCAAATAATGAGCTGGCGGATGCCGCGGGTGCGCAGGATGGTGTCGAGACCGGTGGCGTAGAACGCACCTTTGCCGGGCTTATCGACGACCGGTTCGCCCGGCGCGGGCTTTAATTCATCGATGATGTCGTGACCGTATTCGCCTTGCACGAGGATGCGGCCCATCGGCCCGGGATCGCCGATGCCGTTCTTGAGCCGGCCGCGCGCCTTCTTGGCGGGTGCGAGATCGGTAAGATCGGCGCGATGTCCTTCGCGGGTGTGAATGACGAGGATTCCGGCCTTGCGCGCGGCTTCGAGCACGCGCCCGGTCGGCGCGATCGCCTTGCGCAGCAGCGACACGTCGTTGCCGAGCGCCTCGCCAAAGCCGCCGGGCTCGACGAAGTCGCGCTGCATGTCGATGACGACGAGCGCAACGTGTTCGAGCTGAAAAACAAATTCGTATGGCTCAGCGCGTACGCTCGGCATGACTTCCCTCCCCAAGAAAGCGCCGCTTAGGCGGCGACGTGTTGTCTGGCAAGAAACGTGCGCCAACCTCCGAACTCGGTGATGTCGCGGGCTCCTTTGGTCGCGTGCGCCTCGCACAAAAAGCCCTTAACGCGTGATCCGTCCTCAAGCTCGATGCTGCCGATGCCAAGTGGCGCCGGTATTCCTCCGACAAAGCTGCCGAAGGCCGCCATGGGAATTTCCCAAACCTCGACCTCGATGGCGGCGCCGGCGTCGCCGCGAACCAGACCGGGACGTTCCGGCGGCCCGCCAGGCAGCGCGAACAGCCGATAGTCGGCGGCAGTGCGGCAAGCGCGCACCAAGCGCCCGCCCCGCTCGGTCAATTCCTTGTTGAGTGGCAATCCCGACATATGTGCGCCGCACACGGCGACTTGAATGACGCCGCTCGTCGTTGCGGCGAGCTTCGGCGTCGCGTCGAGCTTTTTTTGCGTCGCGCCAAGCGGAAGGTCTTGCGAGCGGTGCAGCGCATCGGCAAGCGCGCAGAGCGTTTCGTCATGCCAGGCTGGCCCGATCAGCGTAATGCCAAACGCGAGTCCATCAGGCTGAAAGCCGGCGGGAACTGCCATCGCACATAGATCGAGCAGATTGACGAAGTTGGTGTAGTAACCAAGCTTGGTGTTCAACTCGATCGGATCGGCCAGAATTTCTTTGATGGTGTATTGGCGGCCGGCCGTAGGCACGATCAGCGTATCCACCGACTGCCAAATAGTTTCGGTGGCTCGCCGCAGTTCTTGGAGCCGATGGTATCCAATAAAGGCGTCCACCGCGCTCGGCCGGCGTCCGGCTTCGATGATCTGCCTGGTCACCGGGAAGACTTTGTCCGACTCGCGATCGAAGAACTCGCGTATCGCGAGATAGCGTTCGGCGAGCCACGGACCGTGATAGAGAAGCTTTGCGGTTTCGAGAAAAGGCGCAAAATCGATTTCGGCCAAGGTGCCGCCCAACCGCTCGACGGTGCGCAGCATTGCATCAAACAATTGCTTGCCGTCGCTATTGTCGAAAAATTGGAGCTGATTGGGGCGAGGCACACCGAACCGGCAGCCCTTGATCTCGCGCCGCGCGGCCGCGCCCGCAGGATCGGGGTGCCGAGAGAATGGATCGGCGGCGTCGAAACCTTTGATCGCCTGCAGAACCGTCGCCGCGTCATTCATCGTCAGCGCAAAGATGGACAGACAGTCGAGCGAACGGCACGCAGGCAACGCGCCGCGCGTGCTGACGAGGCCGCGCGTCGGCTTTAATCCGACCACGTTGTTGAATGCTGCCGGAATACGCCCTGACCCCGCGGTGTCGGTGCCCAAGGCGAAGCTGACCAAGCCCGCGGCGACCGCTACCGCCGAACCTGAGCTTGAACCTCCCGAAATATATTCCGGCCGAAACACGCAAGACGGCGCGCCATAGGGCGAGCGCGTCCCGCTCAAGCCCGTTGCAAATTGGTCGAGATTGGTTTTGCCGATCGGCAGCGCGCCGGCATCGATCAGGCGCCGCACCGCCTCAGCCGACTGGGCGGCTTGATAACCGAAAGCCGGGCATGCGGCGGTAGTGGTATGTCCGGCAAGGTCTATATTGTCCTTGATAGCAAACGGAATGCCGTAAAGCGGTTTGCCGGTCGGACCATCGGCTTCCAGCCGGCGCGCCGATGTCAACAACTCGTCGCGGCTGGCGAGCTCGATCCACACGTGATCGTCGCCGCGCGCGGCAATGCGGGCGAGCACGCGTTCGACCAGCCCGGAAGGCGTCAGCGTCCCGCTGCGATAGCAGGCCGCTAATTCGGAAATATCGAGAGAGTCACCCATTGGCAGTACGACTTCGATGGTCCCTCGAGAAAAGCCAGCATTTTTCATGCCCGCCTTGCCCTTATATCGTATCCAACTTAGTATACAATACTGCACGCACAAACCAAAGGCAAAGTGCTGCAATTTTGGGCTGCTTTTTGCGGCGGCGGTAGTGGGGAGAGCGAGGAAATGGCGCAAACCGCCAAAATAATTCGCAATTTCTACCGCGACTCCGTGGCGCTGATGCAGCTCTCGGCCCGCATTTCAAAGTTGCCGGGGGTGCGCCAAGCCTCGGCAGTAATGGCTTCGGCAAATAATTTGGCACTGTTGCGTGAGGCGGGCTTGTTGCAAGACGCGGTCGCGGCGAGCCCAAACGATTTGCTGATTGCTCTCGACGGCGACGATGAAAAGGCGCTGACCGCGGCGCTCGACGATGCCGAAGGCGCGCTCAATCAAGAACCCGCGGCAAGCACGGGCGACGGCGCGCGAGACGAGCCCCCGCGCAGCATCGAGATGGGCCTGGCCGCAATGCCGGCCGCAAACCTCGCGCTGATTTCCACGCCCGGCGATTACGCGGCCGCTGAAGCACTCAAAGCGCTGCGGCTTGGGCTCAACGTCATGCTGTTCAGCGACAACGTGCCGGTCGCCGACGAAGTCGCGCTCAAGCGCTATGCACGAGCTAACGATCTCATTGTCATGGGACCCGATTGCGGCACGGCAATCGTCAATGGCATTCCGCTCGGCTTTGCCAACGCCGTGCGCCGCGGTGACATCGGCTTGGTCGGTGCTTCAGGCACCGGCTTGCAACAGGTGACCTGCCTGGTCGATCGTTTCGGCGGCGGGGTCAGTCAGGCGCTCGGCACCGGCGGACATGATCTTTCCGTGAAAGTCGGCGGCATCAGCATGCTGCAGGGGTTGTCTGCTCTTGCAGCCGACGCGGCCACCAAGGCGATCGTTTTGATTTCAAAACCGCCGGCGGAGGAAATCGCCGAGCTTGTACTGGCGAAAGCGCAGACTTGCGGCAAACCGGTCATTGTAAATTTCCTCGGCGCCGAGCCGGCATTAATTACGGCGTCGGGGCTGACGGCGGTCAAGACTTTGGAGGACGCGGCAATCGCGGCCGCACGGCTTGCGATCGGCGGAGAACCCGATCTCGCAGGCTTCTCCCCAGGCGCAATCGATGTACCCGCATTTGCGCGCGAGCAACGTTATGTGCGCGGCCTCTTTAGCGGTGGCACGCTCTGCTACGAGGCGACGATGTTGTTGTCCGAGGTTTTGCCGGACGTGTACTCGAACACGCCGGTCGGCGCTGCGCGTTCGCTCGACGACGTTTGGAAAAGCCGCGCGCACACCCTCATCGATCTCGGCGACGACGTGTTCACCCGCGGCCGGCCGCATCCCATGATCGATCACCGGCTTCGCAATGAGCGGATCGCGATCGAGGCGCAGGACCCGCAGACCGCGATTATTCTGCTCGACGTGGTGCTCGGCTACGGCTCGCATCCCGATCCGGCAAGCGTCATCGCTCCAGTGATCAAAGACGCTATCGCGCAGGCCGATGCGGCTGGCAGAAAGCTCATGGTCGTCGGCTCGGTTTGCGGAACCGCCACCGATCCGCAAAATTTGGCGGCGCAAGAGTCGCGGTTGCGCCAAGCCGGCATGCAGCTAGCCGGCAGCAATGCCGCGGCGGTTCGCCTGGCGGCCGGCGTTCTCGCGAAAGCGCGGGGACATTAATCATGCGGCTTTTCCAGGAAGAGCTTGCCGTTCTCAACGTCGGCCTTGGCTCGTTCGCCGACGAGATCATCCAAGCCGGCGGCAAGGCCGCCCAAATTACTTGGGCCCCGCCGGCCGGCGGCGATCCGGCAGCGGGCAAGGCGCTGGCCCGCCTCGTCAACGACAAAGACATCGAGGCGGCGAACCAGAAAGCTTTCGCCGCTTATCTCGGCGCCGATCCGACGCTGGTGGGAATTGCGCTCGCCCGTGAAGCCATCGTCGGCATGAACGAGCGGCGGATACTGCATTCCGGACCGCCGATTGCGTGGGAGCAAATGTGCGGCCCGATGCAAGGCGCCATCATCGGCGCCGTTATCTTCGAGGGCTGGGCCAAGGATCACGCGGCGGCCAAGCAGCTCGCGGCGAGCGGCGAGATTGCGTTTGCGCCGTGCCATCACCACGGCGCGGTTGGACCGATGGCCGGTATCATCAGTCCGTCCATGCCGGTGTGGGTCGTGCGCGATCCCGCGACCGGACGCCAGACCTTCAGCAACCTGAACGAAGGATTGGGGAAAGTGTTGCGGTTCGGCGCTAATGGACCCGAGGTCATTGAGCGCCTGAAGTGGATGGCGACCACCTTGTACCGCGTGCTGCAACTGGCGCTCGCGGAGACCGACGGCATCCAGATCAAGCCGCTGATCGCGCAAGCGCTCAACATGGGCGACGAAGTCCATAACCGCAACGCCGCCGCGAGCATGATGCTGCTGCGCCGGCTGGTGCAGCAAATGCTCGCCTCCCGTGCGACGAGGGAGGAAGTGACGTCCGCCGTCGCCTTTATCGCCGGCAACGATCATTTCTTTCTCAATATCTCGATGGCGGCTTGCAAGCTGATGCTGGATGCGGCGCGCAACATCCCTGGCAGCAGCATGGTCACGGCAATGGCGCGCAACGGCGTCATGTTCGGCATCCAGGTGAGCGGCACCGGCGACCGCTGGTTTTCCTCGCCAGCGCCGGTGGTCAACGGACTTTATTTTCCGGGTTATTCGATTGCCGACGCCGCGCCGGATCTGGGCGACAGCGCTATCACCGAGACCGCCGGCTTGGGCGGATTCGCCATGGCGGCGGCGCCGGCGATCGTCAACTTCGTCGGCGGAACGCCGGCCGACGCCATCGCGAACACCCGCGCCATGGGCCACATCACGCTCGGCAAGAACGGCGGCTTGCTACTCCCCACCATGAACTTTGCCGGGACGCCCGCCGGCATCGATATCCGCAAGGTCGTCGACACCGGAATTTTGCCCGTGATCAACACCGGCATCGCGCATCGCGAGGCCGGCATCGGTCAAATCGGCGCCGGCATCACGCGCGCGCCGCTCGAATGTTTTTCTCAGGCCGTCACGGCGCTGGCGTCGCTGCTGCCGGAGCGGTAGCGCGTCACCGGAGGGGAGCAGAAATCATGGGGTCGGACAGCAAGCTCGCGGTGGTCGCGGTTGGCGGCAACGCGCTTATCCGCGATCAGAATCATCAAACAATTCCCGATCAATACGAAGCGGCGCGGCTCACCGTTGCCGGCATCACCGACATGATCGAAGACGGCTGGAACGTCATTGTCACCCACGGCAATGGTCCGCAAATGGGTTACATCCTGCGGCGGTCGGAACTCTCGATCCACGAAGTATCGCCGGTGCCGATGGACTACGCCGGCGCCGACCTGCAAGGCGCGCTCGGCTACATGTTCGTTCGCGCCTTCCGCAACGAATTCCGCAAGCGGGGAATTTCGCGTGAACCGGTGGCGGTGGTCACCGAAATGCTGGTCGACGCCGACGATCCGGCCTTTCGCGAGCCGACCAAGCCAATCGGTTCGCACATGGATGAAGCCACCGCAAAGAAGCTTGCCGCCGCGCAAGGCTGGACGGTGAAGGACGATGCCGGCCGCGGCTGGCGGCGCGTGGTGCCCTCCCCGCGCCCGAAGAAAATCGTCGACTATCTCGCCATCGCCCATCTGGCGCGCGCGGGCTTTGTCGTCATCGGCTGCGGCGGCGGCGGCATCCCCGTCGTCGAGGACGCCGACGGCACGCTGCGCGGCGTCGAGGCGGTGATTGATAAAGACCTCGCGTCGAGCCTGTTGGCGCGTTCGATCGGCGCCGACTTGTTCGTGCTGGCCACGGGAGTGGAACGGGTCGCGCTCGACTTCAATACGCCGCAGCAGCGCTGGCTCGACCGCATGACGCTTGACGAAGCCAAGCGCTACGACGCCGCCGACACATTCGATCGCGGCAGCATGGGACCAAAGATCAAAGCGCTGATCGAATTTTTGGAAGGCGGCGGCACCCGCGGCCT
>DAIUEQ010000078.1:0-15246 GCA_036845025.1 Xanthobacteraceae bacterium
AAAACCGGCAGGGGGTTCCGCTCCCTCGTGGGTTCGAATCCCACCCCTTCCGCCATTTGCCTCTTTCGCTGGCCTTCGCTCACCGCCGTTGTGCGCGGCCAGCACCCCTACTCACCGTCGTCGCGTCATTCAGTCGAGTAGTTCCTCTTCGCGACGCGCCAGTTGGATGAAAACCTCGTTGAGGGTCTCGCACGAATGACGCGCGGCGAGTTCGCGGGGAAATCCCATTTCCACGACCCGGCCAAAGCTCATAATGACGACGAAGTCGCACATCTGTTCGACCTCAAGCATATTGTGCGACGACAACAGGATCGTGGCACCATGCTCTAGCTGATATCTTTGCAAGTTGGCACGCACCCACTCGGCGCGGTCTGGATCGAGAGATGCGGTCGGCTCGTCGAGCAACAAGACCTCAGGTTTGTTGATCAGCGCCTTGGCTATCGAAACGCGTGTTTTCTGTCCGGCTGATAGCGTGCCGGTAGCGTGATCGAGAATTTCACTGAAAGCGAAATCATACGCCAGTTCTTCGATGCGCGCGGCCACGTTGGGCACGCCGTAGAGCCGGCCGAACACTGTCAAGTTTTGGCGGACCGTAAGCCGGGCCGGCAGAGCGACGTAGGGACTCTCGAAATTCATGCGCTTTAATACTTTGCGCCGGTCGCGCGCCATGTCGTGGCCCAACACAACAGCGCGGCCGTAGCTCGGCACCACCAGGCCCATGATCATCGCGATGGTCGTGGTCTTGCCGGCACCGTTGCCGCCAAGCAAGCCGATCGTCCAACCTCTGGGCACGACAAAGTTGACTTCGTCCACCGCCCAATGCCCGCTGTAGTTCTTGCACAGGTCCTCGACCGCAATGGCGGGGGCGAATTCTTCCTTTATCACCGGCGGCGGCAGCTGCGATTGAACGGCCCCTTCGAGCGCCGACTTTGCCATATGGTACATCGGGCCCCCTATCACTCGCCCATCGCCAACAACAAGCCGCGATGGCGCGCGTTTTGTAGGAGCCAGAGAAAGACTCCAAAACCGCCGACGAGGTAAAAGATATTAAGCGCCAGCGCTTCGATCATGAGATCGGCGCGGAACGAACCGTCGAGCAAAACCGCCCGCATTCCCTCGAACACGTATGTCGGCGCCAGCGACCATGCGAGTGGCTGCAGCCAGAACGGCAGGACCCAAACCGGGTAATACACACAGCACAGCGGCAGCAGCAGGATCATCACCGACCAGGCATAGGTTTCGGCGCCCAGGCCATAGCGCGTTACCAGGCCACACAAGACAAGACCGAGCGCCCAACTGGTCAGCACAAGATTGAGAAAGAACGCAATCAGCGGCAAGCCGAGTGTGTAGATGTTGAACGCGAACAAAACCGTTACCAGGAGGGTCACCGGCAAGGTGCCGATCAACATCCGGATAAAACTCACTCCCATCAACGAGACCGCGAGTTCACCCGATGTGAGCGGGCTCATCATCAGATTCGCGATGTTGCGCGACCACACCTCCTCGAGAAAAGTAAAAGTAAATCCGAGCTGTCCGCGAAACAGCACGTCCCATAGCAGCACAGCCCCCAACAAGGGACCGGCGGTATTGGCTATTTTGGAATCGCTCGTATAGAGGTAGGTGTAGAGAAATCCCCACACCAGCATCTGCATGGTCGGCCAATAGATCACTTCGGCCAGGCGTATCCAGGACGACCGCAGCAGATATCCGTAGCGGGCGGTCATCGCCGCGATACGGTTAAACGAGTCTCGCACTAACCCGCGCTCCCATTGGACAGATCGCGCCGGATCGGTCGCCATTTGCCCGGCCGACGCGGAAACACCTCAAATCCGGTGCGCTGCACCTCAACCGGATGCTCCATGCACAGTGCCAGCAGGTCGGCCAAATGCGGCATCGAGTCGATGACGTTTGCATCCGTCGTGCCGCGCCCGAGCGAATAGCGTGCTTCGACCAGAGCATGGTCGCGTTGCACCATCTCGAATTGGGCGAGATGCAGGTTGCAGTCGAACATCCAGCGATAGGTCGCGTCGAGAATGCTTCCGGCGGCGATCTCACGGCCCGTCAAGTTGATGAATGCGTCGTTGATCCGTCCATCGATGCTCGAAATTTGCGACCAGTTGACGGCGCCCACTTCAGGCTTGGTCGGTGTCGTAACCAGATCGCCCTGCACGTATCGGATGAAAGGCATCGCTTCGTTTAGAAGATTGGTGATCACGGCAAGGCCGGGCTGGCCGGGGATCTGCGGCTGCAACGTCGCGGGATCGAGCACATCGAGGTGCACCGTGTCTTCGCACACGTAGTAGCGACCGTCCGGCAATTCGAGCGCGATCCGCGTTCCTTCCTCGGAGGAGTATTCATCCAGCACGGGGACGCCGAGGCGCTCCGACCAGTGTTGGCGCGTTGCGCGAGACGAATATTCCGAATGGGTCACGGTCAAGTAGAGCGATGCCGCAAACTCGTCGACATGCGGCATCAGCGCTTCGAGATTCGAAGGATATAGCGACAGTATCTGCGGGGACAATCGACGCAGGTGCTGAGCGACAGCGCTCGGCGGGATCAGATTTGAGATGAAAGAAGTCTGATATTTGCCGCCAATGGAGTCGTACCACCAGGGAACGGTATAGACGTGCGTCAGCAGATCCTGTTCGCGGTAACGCCCGCCGCTCTGCAGCGCGAATTGCCGTATGCCCTGGATCGTGTCGGTCACGATGGCGTCGAAATCGACGCGGATGAGCAGCGTTTCCCCGGAAGAGCCCGAGGAGCGTGTCGGAAACAGATCTTCCGGATTGTAACGCTGGTTGACGCAGTTGTCCGGAAACGCCGCTATCAGCTCCGGCTTGGTGATGACGGGAATTTTTTGAATGTCATCCCAATCGCGCAGATGCTCGGGCAAAAATCCCGCCGACTGATATTTGGCGCGATAGACGGGAATGTCATTGTAGGCGAGCTCGACCAGATCGCGGATGCGCGCAAGCTGCTGCGAGCGAATTTCCGCAACGGGCAAATAAGGATGTTTCAGCGCGGTCGGCAGATAATTCGCTGCCGCGCCGACCAGATCAGGACCGTCACCGCTGCTGCGAAGCCAAGTCGGACGCGTATGCTCCGACTCCCAGATTTCCAGGCTGAACGGCACCACCGATTCAGTAATCGGCGCACCAACGCCTAAGCCGGCCGCAGAGCGGCTGTCGTCAACCAACGCATTCATTTTGTCGCCCCCTTGGCCTCAGTCGAGAGTGATCTGAGGTGTCGTCACGCTTCCTCGGCTAGCAGTACCGGAAACCTCCATTCACCTGTTCCCGACGGAGAAACGGCGAAGCCTCCGCTTCCCGCTTACTCAGCGTTGTCGGTTCAGCCGGCCGCAGAGCGGCCGTCGTCAAAGAAAGCATCCGTCTTTATCGCCCCTTCCTCAGTCGAGAATGACTGAGGCGCGGTAACGCTTCGTCAGCCAGAACACCGGAACACCTATTCACGTGTTTCCGATGGTAAAATGACGAAGCCTCTGCTGCCGGCTTATTAAGCGTTGTCGGTCCACAGCGGCAAGCACATTAAATATTTTAGATGAAGAGGCCGCAAGCGCGTCTCTTGGTTCCGGGTCGCTGAAAGACGCCGGAACGCGTGTAGGTTGGAATATGCAACTTGCGGTAGCATGCCCGTCGCCTTCATTTCGCGGACAACCCGTTTATGCGGGCATTTCCGAGCTCAAGCCCGCCAAAATGAGATTATTTTTTCCGCCCGTGATTTTAACGATGCGGCGAGGGCCCGCGCATCCGGGGACCGCTTGAACTAACGGCAAATCTACTTGCTCGATTTAGAAGCTTTCAAAGAAAAGGACAGCGGCATGCGCGCCGCGGGAGCCGGTAGCGCAAAAAAGCGATCCGACACCGGCACCATGGTCGAAAAGCGGCGCCACGGTATCACTTCGTGCTCGTGGAGAAAATCAATCCGCAACCCCGCGCTCGTCAACGCGGCGAGAATGTCCGACAACGGATGGTTCCATTCGTGAAGTCGCGAATGCTGGAGCCGTGACGGGTCGTCGTTGTACGACATCGGCAAATCGGTGACGATCGGGCGATCCGGCGGGGTACGCCAATCGAAGAACGGCACAACATTTCCAGGCGTTTCTTCCTTTAACGCGGCGACGAACGGATGCTGCTCGATCAAATAAAGGTAGCCCCCGGGCCGCAGCAGCGCGCCGACCACCTCTCCCCATTGGGCGATTTCGGGCAACCAGTTCAACGAACCCCAGCTCACGAACACGACGTCGAATGTATCGTCGAACAAGCGCGGCGCGTCATAGACATCGCCACATATGAATGTGGCGGTTAGATTACTTTTAGCCGCGAGCGTCTTGGCTGCCGCAATCGATTGGGGGGAGAAATCGAGCCCGCTAACGATAGCGCCCCGCCGAGCGAGGCATAGCGCTTCCAAGCCGATATGACATTGCAGATGCGCGATCCGCTTGTTGCCGACATCGCCGATCTCGTTCGCCACGATATCGAGGAGTATGTCTTCGCCAGCGCAGAAGCGACCGATGGCGTAGAAGCCGGCAGTATCGTGCATATGGATGACGGCGCGCTCGTCCCACGCCGACCGATTGGGCATCATGAGTGTCTGCCGGTTGTCGCCGTCCATCGATTTCGCTTTCAGTCGCGCCGCACTTGATCCCGGGCAAAGCCGGCTGCTTTTGCGTAGCCGCGTACTACGGCCTCCCGCTCAGCGAAAGGCATAACTTCATTTAGATCTTCGACCGGACCACTACATCGCGCTTCCACGGTATCGATGACGCCTTCGGGACCGGCGGATCGGTTCATAGAGACAACTTTATTGGCCGGTTCGAGACGCTCTACCTCGTACTGCTTAAGCGCCTCGACCGGGTCGGCAGCCGATGCCAGCCGTTCCGAAATGCACTTGGCGTCGATGATCGCTTGAGCGGCGCCGTTTGCGCCGAAGGGATACATCGGATGGGCGGCGTCGCCCAATAGGGTGGTGCGGCCAAACGACCAATGCGCGAGCGGTTCGCGATCGCACATTGGAAACTCCCAAAATACGGGCGTCGCTGCAACCAGGTCCTTGATGTTCACTTCCGGAACGCGGAAGTCATCCAAGACGGGGATCAGATCTTCGCGGAGCGCCTCGCGGGACCAATCCTCGCGCTGCCGAAGCGCGCTTCCCGCGTCTGCAACGCGCACGACCGCGGCCCAATTCGTCAGTCTCGTTTCGGCCGCTTCGCCGGCCGCGATCGGATAAACAATGAATTTCTTGTCAGCGCCTCCTGAATTAATGATGGTGCGGCCGTCGAGGAAGACCGGCCAATCCGTGGAGCCGCGCCATAACATCCGGCCGCTCCATCTCGGCACCCCTTCATCCGGATAAAGCTGCCGTCGCACGGCGGAGTGAATGCCGTCGGCTCCAATCAGAATATCGCCTTCGTGCTCTGCTGGGCCGCTCGCGCTCGCCGTTGTTATCCTGACCTTTGTCGCCGTTTCGACGAACGACGTGACATTGCTTCCGAGGTGAACCGCCTCGGGTGACACGCGCTCGCGGACGGCGTCGTAGAGCGCCGCGTGCAGACGACCCCTATGAATCGATAATTGCGGGATCGGATAGCCGGCTGCGAGCCCGCGCGGCTCCTCCCACACCGTCTGTCCCCACCGCGTGCGGAAATACATATACTCGGTGCGAATAGATTCTTTATCGAGTGCGTCGAAGATTCCGAGCTCTGACAGCAGAATGACCGCGTGCGGCAGTATTGTGAGACCAACACCCACTTCCTGAACTTCCGGCACGCGTTCGTGAATCTCGCAATCAATGCCTTTGCGATGAAGAAACAATGCGGCGATCAAGCCGCCGATGCCGCCTCCAGCGATTAATACTTTCATTTCACGTCAAGCCTCATTGGCCTTGCTCCTCGTTCACCAAGCCCATCCGGCGAAGCGAGGCCCTCTCGAATTTTGCGGACGCCCAAGTATTATCAATGACCTTTGGAAGAGACGGGCCTGTTAGACCTCCGACGGCGTCCAGAGAATATCTTTCGCGCTCGCCTCGTAGGCCATGCCTTTGGGATATGAAACGAGCTCCATCGTCATTCCCCACGGCGAGACGAAATACACCCAGCGAAGCCCGGCCGACGGTCCTTCGTTCATCGATGTCGGCTCGCCGAGCACCTTTACGCCGTGGCGGCGCAGATGTGCCACCGCAGCGTCAAGGTCCGTGACATAGAAGCCGACGTGGTGACCGCCAATATCGCTGTTCTGCGGGACGGCTTTCTTTTGATCTTTGACATCGTATTCGAACAATTCGATCGACGGACCGTTCGCACACTTCAGCATCCGCAGCTTGGTTATCTTTGAGCGTGGATCGACGCCGAGATGTTCCTGCATCCAGTCGTCGGCCGACGCGAACGGGCCCACCTCGAAAGCGACCTTGCAGCCGATCACGTCGACGAAAAAGCGTGTCGCGGCCTCAAGATCCGGCACCGTGATGCCGACGTGCTCCGCGCCGGCCAATCCGGGTAACCCCATATCTCTCTCCCAATTCTACTTTCCGCTGGCGCGGCTACGCTGACGCTTTCCCGGCGCGCACGACTTTATATCCGACTTTCTCACGGTCCCAGGTCGCCGCGGTGACGCCGCGCTCCCGCAATTTATATTTCGTCACCTTGCCGCTCTCGGTCGCCGGCAGCGTCTCGACAAATTCGACGAACCGCGGCACCGCGAAATACGGCATCAGCGGCTGGCAGAAATCCAGTAATGCCGTGGGCTCGATTTGCGCACCGGTCCGCAGCACAATCGCCGCCATCACCTCGTCTTCCGCAAGCTCCGAGCGCACTGGAAATACCGCCGCATTCGCCACGGCCGGGTGACTGATCAAGACTTGCTCAACCTCATAGGAGGAGATGTTTTCGCCGCGCCGGCGGATGGCGTCTTTCATGCGATCGACAAAGCGATAATAGCCAGTCGGCTCGCGGATCACCCGATCGCCGGTGTGAAACCACAGATTGCGCCAGGCCTCGACGGTCTTTTCCGGCATCCCGAAATAGCCGGTGGCGAAGGCGAATGGCTCGTCGGCGCGCAGAGTGAGTTCGCCCGCCTCACCGTCGGCCACCTCGTTGTCGTGATTGTCGACGACGCGGGCGGCAAAGCCGGGAAGGAGGCGCCCCATGGTCCCGGGCCGTTGCTCGGAAGCCAACACGCCCATCACGCAGTTGGTTTCGGTCGAGCCGTAGCCATCGACCAGAGCGATACCGAAGCGCTCGACAAACTGCCGATGGAAGTGCGCCGGCACGGCGGGCGAGAGCGCGATCCGCGCCCGGTGCGACTTTTCGGCGTCGCTCGGCTTTTGCGCCAACAGCATCGGCACCATGGCGCCGAGAAGATAAGTCACGGTCGCCTTCTCTTCCGCCAAGCGTGCAAAGAATTGCGACGCCGAAAATCGGCTCTCGGCGACCAAGCTCGCGCCGTTGAGCAACGCCTGAAAAAAGGCGTTGAGCGCGTTGGTATGAAATAGCGGCAACGTCGTCATCAGGACGTCGCCTTCGCCGACGCCGAGAAGGCCGCCGGTATAGACCGCCCACCAAAAATATTGGGCATGCGGACAGCACACGCCTTTGGACAGGCCCGTGGTGCCGGACGTGTAGAGGATGGCGAAGGTATCCCCCGGCTCGACCGGATGCGGCGGCGCGCCGTCGCGTGGTTGCGGAAAAGGTGTCGCAGCAAAGGGGTGCGGCTCGTCTTGCGTGGTGCCCTCCCCTTCGCCGACAAGCCATAACGTTTCAAGCGCAATGCGTGTCCGGTCAAGGCGCGCCACGACGGGCACCAGCTCTCGCTCAACCACGAGAAGCCGAGCGCCGCAATTGGCCATGATGTGTTCGAGTTGCGCGCCGCGTGAGGCTGTATTGATCGGAACGGCGACAGCGCCAAGCCAGCCGCAGCCGAGAACCGTGAGCAATAATTCCAACCGGTTGCCGCACATAATGGCGACACGATCGCCGGCGCTTACGCCGGCTGTGGCAAGCGCTGCGGCGTACCCCGCCGCCGCGGCCTCCGTCTCCGCGAAGGTCAGGCTTCGGCCGCCGACGGTGACGAGCCGCCGTCCCCCGTGGCGCTTCGCCTGCCGGGTGAGCATTTTCGGCAGGGTGCGCTCGGAAGGGGGAAAAACTTCGGGAAGTCCGGAGACCGGCATCGGTGCGCTGCCTTTGCGTGTGGCAAACTTCGACGTGAAGTGTGGATTTAGCGAATTGCAGACTTGGTATTCGAATTGCAGACTTGGTATTCGAATTGCAGACTTGGCGAATTGTATTAGCACAAAGCCGCCGTCGTCGTTATTTTAGGCTTGAACTAAACCGCTTGCCGGAACCCGGAACAAGAGCCGATGGCCACTGATGCCCCCATTGAAGTCGAGCTGCGGCGATCCGGCCTGACCTTTCTGGTGCCGCCAGAGAAGAGCATCCTGCAGGTCCTGATCGAGGAAGGAATCGATCCGATGTACGACTGCCAGCGCGGCGAATGCGGCATTTGCCAAGTCGCCGTGCTCGAAGGCGAGCCCGATCATCGCGATCACATCCTCAGCGATGACGAGCGCTCCAGCAACAAGGTCATGCAGATTTGCGTGTCGCGCGCGAAGACCACGCGGCTCGTGCTCGACTTATGACGCAACATGACCAGGATCGGCGAAATCGGAATGGGAGAAGAGGCATGAGCAAATACAACGGCACCGCCGCGGCTGTTCATGATCTCGTGCGCGAGACCGAAGTGCACCGCGATGTGTATGTCGATCAAGAAATATTCGACCTGGAAATGGAGCACCTGTTCGCCAACACCTGGGTCTATGTCGGACACGACAGCCAGGTGCCCAATGCCGGCGATTATTATGGGACCACTATCGGCAAGCAGCCGATCCTGATGGTCCGGCACACTGATGGCGCGGTGCATGTTCTCTACAATCGTTGTCCACACAAAGGCACGCGCATCACGATCGATACTTGCGGCAATGCCGGTAAATTTTTCCGCTGCCCCTATCATGCCTGGTCGTTCAAAACCGACGGTTCGCTGCTCGCGATTCCGCTGCGCAAGGGCTACGAACACACCGGTCTGGAAGACAGCGAAGCCGTCAAAGGCATTCCCAAGGTCCGGCACGTCAAGAATTATCGCGGTTTCATCTTCGCGAAGCTGAACGACGTCGGTCCCGGCTTTGAGGATTATTTCGGCGAGAGCCTCTCGACCATCGACAACATGGTCGACCGCTCGCCAGTCGGTCGCCTCGAAGTCGCCGGCGGCGTGCTGCGCTACATGCACAATTGCAATTGGAAAATGCTGGTCGAGAACCTGACCGACACCTGTCACCCTATGGTGGCGCACGAGTGCTCGGCCGGAACCGCCATTGATGTGTGGAAGAAGACCTCGCCTGGCAGCAATGAGAAGCGGCCGGCGGCCGTCGAGATCTACGCGCCGTTCATGTCGTCATACGAATTCTTCGAGAAGATGGGCATTCGCGTGTGGCGTAACGGCCACGGCCACACCGGCGTGCATCACTCCATCCATTCCGACTATTCCGCCATCCCTGGTTATTTCGATCAAATGACCGCGGCCTATGGCGAACAGCGCGCCAAAGCGATCCTCGACGAGAACCGGCACAACACGTCATATTTTCCCAATTTCACCGTGAAGGGCCCGATCCAGGCGATCCGGCTGTTCAAGCCGATGGCGCCCGATCGCACGCTCGCCGAATCCTGGACCTTCCGCCTGGTCGGTGCCCCCGACACGCTGCTCGAGCGCACGCTGACCTATAGCCGCCTCATCAACGCGCCGACTTCGATCGTCGGCCATGACGACCTGGAAATGTATGAGCGCGCCCAAGAAGGCCTGCACGTCGACGCCAATCCTTGGGTCAACATCCAGCGGCTATACGACCCGGCCGAAGCCGAACAGGACACTGCCGTCATCAACGGTACGTCCGAGTGGCAGATGCGCAACCAGTTCCGCGCCTGGTCGAAATTCATGACGCTGTCGATGTGACGGGGGTCGTGGTGGGCGCGCCGACCGATCAGGAACTCGCGGGATTCGTCATGCACGAGGCGCGGCTGATCGATCAACATCGCTTCGAGGAATGGCTCGATCTGTTCGCCGACGACGGCTACTACTGGATGCCGCTCGAATGGGGTCAGACCGATCCGCGGCTGACCACGTCGCTGATGTACGAGGACAAGCTGTTGCTACGCATCCGCATTGAACGGCTCAAAGGCAACCGCACCTTCTCGCAAAAGCCGAAGAGCCGCTGCCATCACGTGCTGCAAACGCCACAGGTCGATCGGCGCGACGAAGCGGCTAACGAATATGTCACCTGGACGCCGATGCACTATGTGGAAACGCGGCTCGACGAGCAGGACCTTTACGCGGCTTGGGCCACGCATACGTTGGCGATGGTCGGCGGCAAGCTGAAAATCAAGTTGAAACGCGTCGATTTGGTCAATTGCGACGCGGCGCTTCACAGCATTCAGCTATTCATGTGACCCCCGAGATGCCGATATGAGCGGACGTCCGGTTGCCGTCGTCACCGGCGGCAGCTCCGGCATTGGCGCCGCCATCTGCCGCCGCCTGATCGAGCGCGGCCACGACGTCGTTTCACTGGCGCGCCGGCGGCCCGACTGGTCGGACCCCGCGCTCGATGCCGTCGAGGTCGATCTGACCGACGCCCTTGCCACCGAACAGGCGGCGGCCGCCGTGGCCAAGCAATATGCAATCTCGACGGTGATACATAACGCCGGCGTCATCCGGCCCGCCCTCCTTGCCGACGTGCAGCAGGGGGATTTGCACGAGCTGACGCAGCTTCATCTCGGCGCTGCGATCATCATCGTGCAAGCCGTGCTCCCTGGAATGCGGGAACGGCAATTCGGCCGCATCGTGATGATCTCCTCGCGCGCGGCGCTCGGCTTGCAGACGCGAACATCCTACGCCGCGACCAAGGCCGGAATGATCGGCATGGCGCGGACTTGGGCGCTCGAATTGGCGCCGTTCGGCATCACCGTCAACGTCGTCGCGCCGGGTCCGATCGGCGACACCGATATGTTTCGCGATGTGGTGCCGGCCGGCAGCGAGCGCGAGAACGCGATTGCAAAATCGATCCCGATCGGCCGCCTCGGACGCAGCGATGACGTCGCCCGCGCCGTTTTGTTCTTCGCCGATCCGCAAAACTCGTTCGTCACCGGACAGCTGCTTTACGTCTGCGGCGGCGCAAGTATCGCCAGCATCAGCCTGTGACGAGCGCCTTTAGACGATCTTGAACCGACCTTGGAGCCCCTCTTGGACCCGATCCGTATTTGGTATCAAAGCTTCGTCGACGAGGAGCACGGCAAAACTTATTGGGAACGGCTGCGTAGTCACCTTGCGGCGATTGTCGATCCCGGCACATCCGTCGACATAAGAGGGATCACGCCGCACGACAATTACGCCCATCCGATCGTCGAATTTCGCTGCGCCCGAGAAGTGATCTGCAATGCGGTCAAAGCGGAACGCGAAGGCTACGACGCCTTCGTCGTCGGCCACTTTCAGGACGCCGGCCTTTACGAGGCCCGTTCGGTCGTGGACATCCCGGTTGTCGCGCTCGGCGAAGCCTCAATGCTCTATGCCTGCCAGCTTGGACAGCGCAGCGGGGTCATCACCATCCACCCGCGATACATTTCCTGGTTTCATCATCAGATCGGCAAATACGGGCTGGAACGGCGGGTCGCCGGCGTGCACGCCATGACTTTTGAGCCGGGGCAACTGTTGCAAGCCTATGAGTCGGCGGTGCTCGCCGCCGAGGTTGAGCGTCTTTTTGCCGAACAGGCCCGGCCGCTCGTCGCCCAAGGCTGCGATGTTCTCATTCCCGGCGGCGGCATTCCCATGCTGTTATTTGCCGCCATCAAAGCGCACGCCGTCGAGGGCGCACCGGTCATCAACGGCATTCCGATTGTAGTCAAAATGGCAGAGCTCGCCGTCAAGCTGAAGCGCTTGACCGGTCTCGGCGTGAGCCGCGTTTCCGACTATTTCAAGCCGCCGCCTGAAATCATCGCGGAGTTCTTGGCGAACCCAAAGGGGCTTTAGCCAACGCCGGGCGTTACTGAACCAGCTTCCACTTGCCGTCAGTAAGCTTGACCAACACCATCGCCCGTTGATCGACGCCGGAATTCTTCCCCGGGGTGAAATTATAGACCGCGTGGGTGCCGACAACTTCCTTGGCGTTAACAATGGCCTCGCGCAGGGCGGCGCGGAATTCAGGGGTCCCCGGTTGGGTGCCCGTCGCCAATGCGTGCTTGGCAGCATCCAACAGCACCAGCCAGCCGTCAAAGGCGTATCCACTGAACGCGCCGCGGGCCGGTTCATTGTTCGCTTTCTGATAGGCGTCCCGGTATTCAAGTGCGACTTTCTTGGTTGGATACGAGTCGGGAAGCTGATCGGCGACCACAACCGGTCCGGTGGAGGCAACCATCCCCTCGACGGCCGCACCGCCGACGCGCACAAAATCCGGATTGATTAGAGCGGCCGTGCCGTAGATCGGGTTAGTATAGCCGCGCTCGCGCAACGCAATGAACGGCAACGCGCCCGGTGTACCCGATCCTCCCGTCAGCACGACGTCCGGCGCCGCTGCGACAATGTGCAGCGCCTGCGCGGTCACCGACGTGTCAGCGCGCGCGTAGCGCTCGTTGGTGACAATCTTCAGACCGTCGGCAGGTGCCGACTTTTCCAGACCGCCGTAAACCAAATCCCCCCAGGCATCGCTGAAACCGATATAGCCGACCGTCTTCGCACCGTTTGCTTTCATGTGATCGGCAACTGTCGACACCAGCAGGTCGGCGGGCTGCGGTATTGAGATCGCCCACGAGCCCGCTTCGCCCGGCACGTTGATAGGAACAAGCCCGATCAGCGGAACCTTCAGCTCGTGCGCCAGCGCGTTGATCGCGAGCGTGATGGGCGTATTGCCCGAGCCCATGAGCACGTCGACCTTGTCCTCTTCTATCAACTTGCGGGCATCGCGCGTGCCGGTCGAAGGATCGGACGCATCGTCGAGCTGAATGACCTTAAGTTTGATGCCGTTCACCTCGTCCCGGTAAGCAACGCCTGCCGCGACGCCCTTCGAGTAAGGGATGCCGATTGACGCATTCGGGCCGGTCATTGACGTGACCAAACCGACGGTGATGTCCGCCGCCATCGCCGGCGCGGCAAGGAGCGAGGCGATCATCACGCCGCCAAGCAGGTAAAGCCGATTGCTCACGAGAACCTCCCAAACTGGCCCGTAACGCCGGCCCGCGCGGCCTTTGCCCCAGCGCTGCTATTGGCCGACTTTTTAAGCTTGAACCAACTGTGCCGCAATGGTCTTCTTGATCCTTGGGCGGGCAACGCGCAACTGAAAAACGGTCATGATGCCGACCAGAAGGCAGCGCGTAGCGAGCGCACACAGCCAGCGCACGCATGAACGCCCTGCGGGGTCGGGCGACGAATGACTCCGGACATCGCTCTTATTCTTGGCATTGACGGCATTGCGACCGGATCGATCTACGTCCTCGTTGGGCTTGGACTTGTCTTGATTTTCTCGGTGACGCGCGTCGTCTTCGTGCCGTTCGGCGATATTGTCGCATTCTCGGCGCTCACGCTTGCCTCCATTCAGCTCAATCGCTTGCCCGGCACGATCTATTTGATCCTTACGCTGGCGCTGGTGGCTTGTGCGGTGGAGACCGTTCACCTGTGGCGGCGCGGGCAGGCACGGCAAATTCCGCGCGGCCTGTTTGTTTACGGTGTGCTGCCGCTCATCCCGGTCGTTATTGCCTGGTTGACGGCGGGGGTGAATTTACCCGCCATGGTGCAGATCGTGCTTGCCATCGCACTGGTAACGCCGATCGGACCGTTGATCGAACGGATCGCGCTCCGTCCGATAGCGGACGCTTCGGTCCTCCTGCTTCTCATCGTCTCGGTTGCTCTGACCTTTGGGCTGTCGGGGCTTGGGCTGTTATTTTTTGGACCGGAAGGCTTTCGCACCAAGCCGTTGACCACCGAGGTTTTTCGCTTTGGCAGCGTGATCGTGACCTCACAGACGTTGCTGATGGTGGCATCAGCCGCGGTATTCAGCCTGCTGCTGTTTCTGTTTTTCGAGCACACCCTGCCTGGTAAGGCGCTGCGTGCGACTGCGATCAATCGCGTGGGTGCGCGCATTGTCGGCATCCGCCCGGCGAGCTCAGGCGCACTGGCGTTTTTGCTCGCATCGCTGCTCGGCGCGATTTCGGGCATTTTGATCAGCCCGGTGACGACGCTTTACTACGATTCCGGCTTCATCATCGGACTGAAAGCTTTCGTCGGCGCGATCGTCGGCGGCCTCGCCAGCTATCCGGGAACCGCGATCGGCGCCCTGCTCGTCGGACTTCTGGAAAGCTTTGCGTCGTTTTGGAGCAGTTCGCTCAAAGAGGTCATCGTCTTTAGCCTGCTCATCCCGGTTCTGCTGTGGCGCTCACTGACGCTGACGCAGGTCGACGAGGAGGATGAGGAAGTGCAGGGATGAGCCGCCGGACCGTCAGCTTGGCTGTACTTGCGGCCATTGTGATTGTGGCGATGACGCCGCTGTGGGCGGCGCAATTCACCGTCACGCTGCTCAACTATATCGGCGTCTATTCCCTGGTCGTGCTCGGTATCGTGCTGTTGACCGGCGTCGGCGGCTTGACGTCGTTCGGCCAGGCCGCGTTCGTCGGCATCGGCGCCTACGCCACCGGCTGGCTGACGACCGTCCACGGCGCTTCGCCTTGGCTCGGGCTTTTGTTCGCGCTTGCAATGACGGCAGCCGTAGCGGCGCTCCTCGGCGCGGTTACGCTGCGGCTCGGCGGACACTTCCTGCCGCTCGGCACCATCGCCTGGGGTCTGTCCATTTATTATTTGTTCGGCAACATCGAGGCTCTCGGCGGACACAACGGCATGACCGACGTGCCTCCGATCTGGATCGGCTCGCTCTCGCTGGAGCCGAACGCAGCGATCTACTATTTGATCTGGGCCATGCTCGCATTGGCGATGTTGGCGATCGCCAATTTGCTGCAATCGCGCGAGGGCCGCGCGATCCGCAGCCTGCGCGGCGGCGCCGTGATGGTCGAAAGCCTCGGCATCAATGTCTTTCGCGTTCGGTTGATCACATTCGTCGTCGCCGCACTGTTGGCGGCGATGTCGGGCTGGCTCTACGCTCACATGAGCCGCTTCGTCAGCCCGGCGCCCTTCGATGTCCGCATGGGCATCG
>DAIUEQ010000079.1:0-15075 GCA_036845025.1 Xanthobacteraceae bacterium
AAAATTAGACCGCCGGGCGCGGGCTAAGTCCGATGACGCCGAGCGGATCCGGGCCAAACCTGTTCGCGCCCGGTGTACCCCTGCCGCAAAACCAGACGATCAACACAATCGCGCCGATCAGCGGGATGAAGCCCAAAAGAAGCCACCAGCCGCTGCGGTCGAGATCATGCAGTCGCCGCACGCCCACTGCGATGCTTGGAAGCAATACCGCGAGCGAGAAGATTGGCTCGAACAGCGTGATGCCGAGCACGAGATCAATAATGCTCGTCACTATCGTCGCAATCAGCACGAACAGCACCCAGTACCAGTACTCAGACCTGATCGCTCGTCCCGCAAAGTTGACGTAGTTAGAAAATCCCGACGAAATCGCCTGCGTGAAGTTCATCTTGGCCCCCCAAGGTTGTTCACGGCGGCGATATTAGCCTATCCGGCCGCGAACCGGCAGCGAAAACGAGCAGTCCGCGAACTTAATCCACCGGGCTCGGCGCCACCTTGCGCGCCGCTTGCGCCGCCCGGGCGGTTTGCGCCAACGCCGCAAGCTTGTGCTGCGGGTCGGCGCCGGGCTGAATAATGCCTGCGGAAATGAGCAGGGTCATGGCCTGCTCTACGGTGATGTCGAGGTCGATCACCTCGTCGCGCCTTACATAGAAGAAGAAACCGGTCGTGGGATTGGGCGTGCAGGGCAGGAATGCGGAAACGTGTTCGCTCTGCGGCAACCGCGCGGCAATCTCGGCGCTCGGCGGCTGGGTGAGAAACACCACCGACCACATTCCGGGCGCCGGAAATTCCACAAGTCCGACATGGCGGAAGCTCGAGTCCGAACTCGAAAACAGAGTTTGAAAGATTTGCTTGATGGTGCGGTAGATCGGCCGCACCACCGGCATGTGCCCCAACAGATCGTCGCCGAGATTGACCAGCCGGTTGCCGACAAAATTGGCGGTGAGAAAGCCGAGCAGCGTCAGCACGACAAAGACGATAATCAGGCCGAATCCGGGAATGTTGACCGGCAAATACGTTTCGGGGCGGTAGCTCTGGGGAATGAGCGGCCGCACCAGATTGTCGACCCAGGTGACGAACCACCAGATCAGCCACGCCGTCACAGCAACGGGCCCGGCGACAACCAATCCGGTCAGGAAGTAATTGCGCAGACGGCCGGCAACGCCGGTCGTCGGCTTTGCCGTACCGACATTGGCCGCTACGCCAGTTCTGTCGATGTCGGTCATACGTTCATCTCGCGCAACGGCTGCGGCTGCCTCTTTACGGAAACGCAGCAATATCAAACGCCGCCCCGCCGCGCAGCGGCATGGTTCGCGGCGCGACCCCGCTCCTTACTCCACCGTCACTGACTTGGCGAGATTGCGCGGCTGATCGACGTCGGTGCCCAAAATCACTGCGGTGTGATAGGCAATGAGTTGCACCGGCACCGCATAGACCAGCGGACCGACGGTCGCCGGCATGGTCGGCAGCGTGAGCGTGACGGCGGATTGGCCGTCCGCCGCGGCGGCGCCTTCCGGATCGGTCACCAGGATCAAACGGCCGCCGCGGGCCGCTACTTCCTGCATGTTCGAAACCGTCTTGTCGAAAACGCGGTCGTGCGGGGCGATCACCACGACCGGCATGGTCTCGTCGATCAGCGCGATTGGGCCGTGCTTGAGTTCGCCGGCCGCGTAGCCCTCGGCGTGAATGTACGAGATTTCCTTTAGCTTCAGCGCGCCTTCAAGCGCGATTGGATAACTGGTGCCGCGTCCGAGATAGAGCACGTCGCGAGATTTTGCGAGGTCGCGGGCGAGTTGCTCGATCTGTGGCTCGAGGGCGAGCGCTTCGGTCAAATGCCGGGGAATTTCGATCAGAGCGCGTACCAGCCGCTTCTCGTCGTCTTCGCTGAGGACGCCGCGCGCGCGCCCGGCGGCGATGGCGAGGCACGCCAGCGCCGCGAGCTGGCAGGTGAAAGCCTTGGTCGAGGCGACGCCGATCTCCGGACCCGCGAGCGTCGGCATGACGATGTCGCTTTCGCGCGCAATGGTCGATGTCGGCACGTTGACGATGGAAAGGACGTGCTGCCCGCGTGCGCGGGCCTCGCGCAGCGAGGCGAGCGTGTCGGCGGTCTCGCCCGACTGCGAAACGAAAATCGCCAGCGCGCCCCGTTCAAGCGGTGCATCGCGATAGCGAAATTCTGAGGCGATATCGACATCGACCGGCAGCCGGGCAAATCGCTCGAACCAATATTTAGCGACCATGCCGGCATAGTATGCGGTGCCGCAGGCAGCGATGGATACGCGCGTGAGCGCGCGAAAATCGAACGGCAGCTCCATCGGCAGCTCGACGCGTTCGGCGACCATGTCGAGATAATGCGCCAAGGTGTGACCGACGACCTCGGGCTGCTCGTAGATTTCCTTGGCCATGAAATGGCGGTGGTTGCCTTTGTCGAGCAGAAGAACCGAAGCCTGCGACTTGAGCACTGGACGCTCGGCGAGTCTGCCGGCGGCATCGCGAACCTCGGCGCCGGCGCGGCTGACCACGACGCAATCGCCGTCTTCGAGATAGCTCACCATGTCGGTAAAAGGCGCGAGCGCGATGGCGTCCGAGCCGACGAACATCATTTTGTCGCCGAACCCGACGGCCAATGGCGAGCCCTTGCGGGCGCCGATCAGCAAATTGTCCTCGCCGGCAAAGAGAAACGCGAGCGCAAACGCACCACGAAGTCGCGGCAGCGCCGCCATGACCGCTTGCAGCGGAGAAAGTCCGCGCTCGAGCTCTGCGCTGACCAGGTGGGCGACGACTTCGGTGTCGGTCTCGGTGGAGAACTTTACGCCTTTGCCCTCGAGCTCACGCCGCAACTCGGCGAAGTTCTCGATAATGCCGTTATGCACTACCGCAAGCCGATCGGTGGCGTGGGGGTGCGCATTGACTTCAGTTGGCCGGCCATGCGTGGCCCAGCGGGTGTGGCCGATGCCGATCGATCCGGCGAGCGGTTCGCGTGCGAGTTTCTGCTCGAGGTTCTTCAGCTTGCCTTGCGCACGCCGCCGCACCAGCGCGCCGTTCTCGAGCGTGGCGACGCCGGCGGAGTCATAACCGCGGTATTCGAGGCGCTTGAGCGCGTCGATCAGGAGCGGCGCTACCGGCTCGCCGCCGATTATCCCGATGATCCCGCACATTGGCGGAAAGCCTCCCACCGTGCCGGCTTAACGACGACCGCCGGCCATTAGCCGTTAAGGTCGGATATTAAGCCGCACAAAATAAAAAAACGTTGCGCTCGGTAACAAACCGCCGGACGGCGAAAAACCGAGCAAAATCCGGCCTTTCAATCAGCCGAATGCTTGCGCTTTTTGCCGAGCGAGCGAAGTCCGCGCAATCGCGTCGCGCCTTCTTCCTTAATGACTTGACGCCCGCGCGCGAGTGCCAGCGCCCTCGGCGGAACATTTTTCGTGATCACCGAGCCGGATCCAATATAGGCGCCCTTGCCGATTTCGACCGGCGCGACCAGCGCTGAGTTGGAGCCGATGAAGGCCTCAGCGCCGATCACAGTGCGGTGTTTTTCGCCGCCGTCGTAATTGCAGGTGATAGTGCCAGCGCCGATATTGGCGCCGGCGCCGACAGTGGCATCGCCGATGTAGCTTAAATGATTGGCTTTGGCCCCAGCCTCGATGGCCGCCTCCTTGACCTCAACGAAATTGCCGACGCGCGCGCGCTCGCCGAGGCGGGTGCCTGGCCGAAGCCTCGCAAATGGTCCAACCGAAGCGCCTTTGCCCACCCGAGCGCCCGCAAGATGGGAAAACGAGCGGATAATGGCGCCGTCTTCCACAGTGACCATCTCGCCGAACACGACGTAAGGCTCGACGACGACGTCCTTTCCGAATTTGGTGTCCGCCGACAGAAACACCGTATCCGGCGCGACCAAAGTCACGCCGGCAGCGAGCGCCGCGGCGCGCAGCCGCTGTTGAGCAACGGCTTCGGCTTCGGCAAGCTGGTTCTTGGTATTGATGCCGCGCACTTCGTCCTCCTCGACTTCGATGGCGACCGCGCCGAGCTTCATGGCGCGCGCGATCTCGACCGCATCGGTCAGATAAAATTCGCTCTTGCGATTTTTGTTGCGAATCCGCCGAAGGATAGCCAGCGCATGTTTTCCGGCGAATGCCATGACGCCGGCATTGCAGAGACCGCTCGCGCGCTCCTTTTTGCTGGCATCGGCTTGTTCACGAATGGCAACAAGCTGTCCTTTCTCGATAATGAGCCTGCCGTAACCCGACGGATCCGCCGGCCGAAAGCCCGCAACCGCGACGGCCGCGCCTCCGGCAACGGCCGCGCGCAATCGCTTCAGCGTCGCGGTGCATATGAACGGCGTGTCGGCGTACACGATCAGAATTTCATCGGCGCCGCGCGCGATGGCGGCCTTCGCGGCGAGCACCGCGTGTGCCGTGCCTTCTCGTGAACGCTGCTCAAAACACTCGGCGCTTGGCAGCACGCGCTTGGCTTCGGCCATCACCGCTTCGTGGTGCGGGCCGACGACAATTGCAGTTGCCGTCACTCGCGCCGCGGATACGGCGCCGAGCACATGAGCAAGCAGCGAGCGCCCGGCGACCGCGTGCAGTACTTTGGGCAGAGCCGAGCGCATGCGCGTGCCCTCCCCGGCTGCAAGCACGATGGCGAGGCAGGTTCGCGCTGCCATGAAACACCTCCGGCACACGTCATAGCCGAGCGCACCAATGATGACGAGCGCTCACGATCCAAAGCTGGGGCGGCGCCACTCGCTGACCTTTCATCCACCCCGCGATGAATGGAAAAATCGAGAATCTGCTATTTTCCGCCACTGATTCGCACCGGGAGATCACTTGGCGGCAGTGCGGACGATGGGCGACCATCGGCCACGTCATCGCCGCAGACATATCCGGCCATGTTGAAGCTTTGGCGAGAGGTATCGTGGATTTCCGCAGCGGCCGCGGCGCTGCTGATCGCGCTGTTTTCCAGCCAGAACGGTGCCACCGAGCAACGAGCACCCGCTGCCCCCCCGGTGACGGTCGTCGCCAAGACCGCGACTGCGCCGGCGCCGTATTCGGTCGAGTCGGACGCAACGCGCAGAGTCGCGGGCACGGTCCGCGAATTTACCGACGACCTGAGCCGGATCACCATCCGCCTTGCCGCCGTTGAGCACAGCATCGACGATTTGACCGCGACCGTCATGCAGCAAAATCAATCAAGCAAGGAGCTAACGGGTCAGACTTTGCCGGCATCGGCCAAGGACGATTCCGTCACGTCGACCGTCGCACCCGCTTCCGCATCAGGCGCAGCGCCCTCAGAGACTCAACCGCCGCCGCCCGAAGCGCCGCCATCGGCAGCGGATGCACAAGCTGACAACGTCGAGTCGGCGTCCGCCTATGGGGCCGAAATCGGCACCGCCGTGTCCATGAAGATGCTGATCGCGCGCTGGTCGGAACTTCGTTCCGCTCACCCCGGGGCTTTCGAGAATTTAAAACCGGTGGCGACAGTAAAGGACAATCCCCGAACCAATCGCGTCGAGTTGCGGCTTGTGGTCGGTTCGGTCGCCAATCGCGGGGGCGCCGCAAAGCTATGCGCTTCGCTGGCGGCGGTCCGGATAGCTTGTCAGCCCGTTCCGCTCGACGGGCAGCAGGTTGCGCTTCAATAGGGGCTGGGGCGTTGGGTTACCTGCTGACATAAACGCTGCTTGCGGCTATGCATTGCGCGAAAGCCGCATAACTCATGATGCCGCGTCTATTGTTCTTGCCCTCCGCCCGCCAGGTGAACTGGCTGACCGCGATCGCGTTCCTTAGCGTCGGTGAAGCGCTTTATCTGCGCCATATGGCGCTGGAAAATTCCGTGACCTCGTTAGCGTGCCGGGCCGGCCTCGATACTTGGTTGTGCTCTTCCTTTCGCGTCGCAATCGTCTTTTACGAGCATCAGATATTCGGCGTTGTCGCTTTGGCCGCGGCACTCCTCAACCTCATTCGGCCAACGCTGGTTCTCGTGGCTGTAGCGCTTGCGGCGTCATCGTTCGGGCTCGTGCTGCACAATGCCGACATCTCGGCGCTGGCTGCAGCCGCGCTCATCCTGAGCCTGGCGCGTCCCGCCCCCGCGCAAGGCTGACGGCAAGAACCACTGCGCCTGCGCAAAACCAGGCCGCTTGCCAATTGGCGAAGCTCTCGTTGAACAGAATGTACACGGCACACAGCACCAGCAATGCGGCCGCGACGCTTTCGGCTACCGCACGCGATGGGCCGGACCGCGGCGCGCCGAACGACAGAGCGAGGTAAGGCACCGCAGCGGCGGTGAGCGGCGCAAATGGTATGTCGCGGTAGCGCGGATCGAAGACCAGGCCCAACGCGGCCTCGACGGCGACAGCCATTGTGAGCATCAAAGTGGCGCCGAGCGCCCAATCAAACCCGTCGCGAGGTGTTGTTCTGCTGCCAAGGAGATCAGCGAACGCAGGTGTCGGCCGCCCCGCCGCGCAACCGACGGCGCAAACAATCGGCGCGGCGGCCGCCGCGGCTGCAAATGCCAGCGAACGCAGCCAACTGCCGATGCTGAAGCTTTCGATGGCGACCGTCTCTAGGGTCCATCCAAAAGCGACGGCCGAAATGAACACCATGCCGGCGATCAGCGCCCATTGCTGGGCAGAGAGGCTTTTGCGAGCAGCGGCCGCGGCAGCACCGCCAAAGGCTAGCGCAGCCAAAATAATCCCGGTCAGCGCTTGAATCGGCCAATCCGGGTGATCCGATACACCCCCCCCGGCAAAGTTGAACTTCGGCGCATTGGTTGAGCGATCGATGATGCCCCAATAGCCGCCGACGGTTCCTTCCAGCGCCCGCTTCCACGGCTGATCGAACGCCTCAATGACGTTGAGCTGGAAATGCTCGCGTGCCGCGAGCGCCAAGGTCTCAGTCAGCGCCAAGGCCTGGTTCGAGGGCGACGGACGAGCGCCTTCGCGCATTCTGCCCTCGCTGGGCCAGCCGAATTCGCCGACCACGATCTCCTTTCCGGGAAACGCCGCCGCGACACGGCCGCGGATGTCCGCGACATGCTCGGCGGCGCGTGACGCCGGTATCGGGAAATCCTCCCAATACGGCAGGATGTGCACGGTGACGAAATCGACGGCGTTCTGCACGTCGGGGTAGCGGAGCCAGAACTCCCAAACGTCGGCGTAGGTGACGGGTACCGACACGGCAGCTTTCACGTCGCGAATGATGGCGGAAAGACTTGCGGCCGACATTTCACCGCGCAGAAGGACTTCATTGCCGACCACAACGGCCTTGATCACATCGGGATAGACCTTGGCGAGCGCAATCGTGGTTTCGACTTGCTGGCGGGTCTTGTCGACATCATGCGAGACCCAGATACCGTGCAGCACTTTCAGACCGTAGCGGCGGGCGCTCTTGAGGACATCGTCGCGGCCGTCATCGACCGAATAGGTGCGTATGCAGTTCGTGTACTTGGCAAGAAGCGCGAGATCCTCGTCGATTTGACGCGCATCGACGCGAGTTCCCTCGACCAGCGGGTTCTGCCCGCCGCGAAATGGCGCATACGAGAGGCAGTAGAGTTTACCTGCGCCGGCGCCGAATTTCGGCAGCTCGACCGGAGTACCAAGCCACCACCACGCTGCTGCAATCGCGAGCGCGGTTAACGCGAAAGATGCGATCGCCGGGCGGATGGTCGAAGAATCTGGCGCTCGGAACACGGCTTGGCATTAACCCTACAACGGGCTCATGCCAAGCACCTGAAGCCCGCGGCGAGGCGGCGCTGGACAAAACGCGTGAGTTGGAGTGTTCTGATTTCGGCGTTGGGGAATGCCGTAATCACGGCGCATTCGGGGGCGTTAAGAGAGCGCCCTTCTCGTCTCGATTGTTCCAGCAATACAAGTTGAACCATGTTCCATAGTCTCTTCAGCCTTGCCCGCAAAGCGTGCGCGGTGAGCGTTTTGTCTGCCGCCCTCGCCCTTTCCGCGCCGGCGATTTGCGCCGAGAACAGCGATACCCCGCCGCCGGACAAGGCGGCGCCGGCGGGCCAGGAGCCGGCCAAAGAGAACCAAAAGGTCGACGAGTATGCGGAAGCCC
Source organism: Xanthobacteraceae bacterium (assembly GCA_036845025.1). GTDB lineage: Bacteria > Pseudomonadota > Alphaproteobacteria > Rhizobiales > Xanthobacteraceae > BOG-931. Next base: position 8,064 of record DAIUEQ010000079.1, read on the forward strand.
AAAAAGCCTTAAGTGGTCCGGCCGGAAATCCCGAATGCGTTTGGCTTGGCCGGCGGGTGGTCAGCCTGCTGTGGCGCGACGACCTCGATACCGCTTTCCGCCACCTTGATCTCTACGACCGTTTCGGCTGCCCGAGCGCCCACATCCAGGCGAGTTTCCGCTGCCTCATCCAGCACGGAAACAATATCGATCCGAAGGTCGCCGATACGCTGAATGGCCGCGTTTTGTCCTGCTGGGTCAATCCAACTAACCCGGCGATTCAAGCGCCGCCGCCCCCGCCGGCGGCCGCTAACGGAGCCCCTCCCGCCAAAAATTGACGCGAGTTCGGGATACACGCGGCATCTTGAAACAAAAATTTTGCCTAACAGACAGGCGTTGTCTTGAATTTGCCACTCCCGAAGGCTAGTTTTTATTTGTTGCTCCGAAGCCATCTTCTTCCATCGCCAGAGCCTTGGGGACAGGTCTGGCCGTGTATCCCAATCCCCGCGTGGTTGACATTCGATGCGCACCGTCGCTGCCGTGCTCGCGCTCGTAGCGTGCGTGCATGCCGGCCTGTGGGCTTCGCTACGAACTAAAGAGACGCCTCCGGACTTCACCGGTCAGCTCGCCAGCGTCTCGTACGCGCCATTTGTCGCCTCCAGACATCCGGATTCTGGCGAGCGTCCCACCCCCGAGCAGATCCGCGCCGACCTAAAGGCCATTGCCCCTTACACCCGGGCTATCCGCACCTATTCGTCGACCGGGGGCGCCGAGCTCGTCCCGCCAATTGCCGCGGAATTCGGGCTGAAGGTTACGGTCGGCGCCTGGATCGACAAGAACCAGGACCGCAACGAGCGGGAAATTCGCTCGGCGCTTGAACTCGCCCGCCATAACAGCAACGTCAACGCGATCATCGTCGGCAACGAGACGATGCTGCGGACCGAGACCAGCGCCGAAGACCTCATCAAGCTCATTCAGCGGGTGAAAAGATCGAGCCCGGTCCCGGTCAGCACCGGCGAGATTTGGTCGGCCTGGATCGACCACCCGGAACTGGCCTCGGCGGTCGATTTCATCGCCGCGCACATCTTGCCCTATTGGGCGGGTTCTGATGCCGCCAACGCGGTCGACAGCACCTTCGAGGCCTATGACAGCCTGCGCCGGATGCATCCCGGAAAGCGCATCGTGATCGCCGAATTCGGCTGGCCTAGCGCCGGCTACAATTTTCACGACGCTAATCCCGGCCGGATCGATCAGGCCGTGTTACTCCGCGATTTTGTCACGCGCGCCGAAGCCTATGGCATCGATTACAACGTCATTGAGGCAATCGATCAGCCGTGGAAGACGATGGAAGGCGGCGTCGGCCCATACTGGGGCCTGCTCGATGCCTCTCGGCAGCCGAAATTCTCGTGGACCGGTCCGGTGACCGATCCCGACTACATCAAGCGCGCCGGATTTGCGGTGCTGATCGGTTTGCTTCTTTCCCTGCCGATCTTCGCCATTCGCGGCGTGACCACGCGCCAAGCCCTTACGCTCGCGGTACCCGCCAACATCATCGGTGCCTGGGCTGCGGCGATTATCGCCTTCTGGAAGGGGCACTACTTCGTACCCGGCGCCGCGTTCGCGCTCGGACTGGGCATGGTGCTGCTGCTGCCGCTTCTGGCCATTGCGCTCGCCCGTATTGAGGAGATCGCGGCCATCGCCTTCGGCCGCCAACCGCGGCGGCTGCTCGACGCGCCGCCACTTGTCCCCGAGGCATTCGCGCCCAAGGTGTCGATCCATATTCCGGCCTATTGCGAGCCGCCGGAAATGCTGATCGCAACGCTCGATGCGGTGGCGCGTCTCGAATATCCCAATTTCGAATGTGTGCTGGTGATCAACAATACGCCTGATCCAGCGATGTGGCGGCCGGTCGAAGACCATTGCCGCACGCTTGGTGATCGCTTCAAGTTCGTGCGCATCGAAGGACTTACCGGGTTTAAAGCCGGAGCGTTGCGGTTGGCGCTTTCACATACCGCAAAGGACGCCGAAATCATCGGCGTGATCGACGCCGATTACGTGGTTGAGTCGAACTGGCTGAAGGATCTAGTTCCGCAATTTGCCGATCCGCAGGTCGGGCTTGTACAGGCGCCGCAGGATCATCGCGATGGCGGCCGCTCGGTCATGCATCACGTCATGAACGCCGAATATGCCGGATTTTTCGATATCGGCATGGTCCAGCGCAACGAGGTCAACGCCATTATCGTGCACGGCACGATGTGCCTGATCCGCCGCACCGCGCTCGACAGCGTCGGCGGCTGGTCGAGCGACACAATTGTCGAGGACAGCGACCTTGGCATTGCCATTCTCGCCAACGGCTGGCTCGCGCATTACACCAACCGCCGGTATGGCTACGGCCTCCTGCCCGACACGTTCGAGGCCTACAAACGTCAGCGTCAGCGCTGGGCATTCGGTGGTTTCCAACTCGTGCGCAAGCATTGGCGGCACTTGCTGCCGTGGATGCCGGCCTTCAGCCGCGAGCAAAAACGCGAATTCGCGCTCGGATGGCTTAATTGGCTTGGCGCCGAAAGCGTCGGCCTCGTCGTGGCGCTGCTCAACATCGTCTGGGTCCCGATTGTCGCATTCGCCAATATCGCGGTGCCCGACCGCATTCTCACGCTTCCGATCATTGCCGCTTTCGTGATTTCCGCGGCGCATTTCGTAGCCCTCTACCGATTGCGCGTGCGCGTTTCGTCGCGGCAAATGTTCGGGGCAATCTTCGCGGCCATGTCCATGCAATGGACGGTTGCGCACGCGGTCGGCTTCGGCGTCCTGAAGGAGCGCTTGCCGTTCCTGCGCACCGCCAAGGGCGGTGTTGCCCGCAAGGGCCCCGACTTTTGCGCCTTCTGGGAGGCCGTCATCGGCGGCCTTCTGCTCCTGGGAGCTCTGACCCTCGTGGTCACGAACTACAAACAGGTCCACGAAATCAATATTTTCGCCGCCGTCATGGTGGTGCAAAGCCTGCCATTCATTGCCGCGGTCGCGATCGCGCTCATCGAAGGCACCCGCTTTAACTCGCTGGCCTATTGGCAGGCGCTGGAAACGCGAACCCGCGAACTCTTGCCGCGTACCAAAACCATAACTATCGCCGAACCGGCGAAATTGACGGCCGAGAAAATCGAAGCGGCCCAGTAACGGGCTTGTCCGGCCGCTTTCTTCGGGCCTTATCCCGCGAGCGCAGTTTCGGCGAGCCGCACCCAATATGACGTGCCCAGCGGAATGGCTTCGTCGTTGAAGTCATACTTCGGATTGTGCAGTCCGGCGCTGTCGCCGTTGCCGACGTAAATAAACGCGCCCGGCCGCTCGTTGAGCATGAAGGCAAAATCTTCCGCGCCCATGAGTGGCGGCCACTGATCGTCGACCTTGCTGTCGCCTGCGATCTCGCGCGCAACTGATGCCGCGAATGCGGTGCGGCCGCTGTCATTGACGAGGACCGGATAACCCGGCGTGTAGGTAATTTGCGCCTTGGCGCCATAAAGCCGCGCCGTCCCCTCAACCACCTCGCGCACGCGCTTCTGAACCAGATCGCGGACGTCTTGGGACAGGGTACGCACGGTGCCGCCAAGACGCACCTGTTGGGGAATGACGTTCTCGGCCTCACCGCCGTGAAAGGTGCAGATCGACACCACCGCGGCTTCCACAGGATCGACGTTGCGCGACACAATCGACTGCAGCTGGTTGACGATTTGTGCGCCGGCCAAAATGGTATCAACGCCGGTATGCGGAAACGCCGCATGCGCGCCGACGCCTTCGAGCCTGATGCCGATGGTATCGGTGGAGGCCATCGCCGGTCCCGAGCGGATGCCGAAGCGGCCGATCGGCATTCCCGGATAATTATGCATGCCAAAGACTTCCTGGATGCCGAAACGATCGATCAGACCGTCACGCAGCATCGCGCGGGCTCCCGCGCCGCCCTCCTCCGCCGGCTGGAAAATCATCACCGCGGTGCCGGCGAAATTGCGCGTCTCGGCGAGGTATTTTGCGGCGCCAAGCAGCATGGCGGTATGCCCGTCATGGCCGCAGGCGTGCATTTTTCCCGGCACGGTCGATTTGTAGGGTAGACCGGTCGCCTCCTCGATCGGCAGCGCATCCATGTCGGCGCGGAGCCCGACCGCTTTGCTGCCGGCGGTGCGTCCGCGGATCACGCCGACAACGCCAGTCCTGCCGATGCCGGTGACCACCTCGTCGCAGCCAAAGCTTTTGAGCTTGTCGGCGACCGAAGCCGCGGTGCGGTGCACGTCGTAAAGAAGTTCCGGATTGGCGTGAATGTCGCGCCGCCATGCGGTTATTTCAGGGTGGAGGTCGGCAACGCGGTTAACAATCGGCATGGTGCAATTCCTTGCTGGGCATGGCCCTTTAGATTGCGGCTAATCTAGCAAATGGCCGCTGGCGTGGCACGCCTGACTCCGGCGGGACACTAGAAACGCGGTAAAGTTTTAAGTATGGACTGACGCGCAAGTGTCGATACTAGGGCCCGTAGCTCAGTGGTAGAGCGACTGACTTTTAATCAGTAGGTCGATGGTTCGATCCCATCCGGGCTCACCAAGCCGATACGTCGGTGAATAAAGTTGGGTGGATTATGTCTGTTTTCGCCGTGAACTATCTCTGTCGCGAAGTTTTGCGGGATCACGCTTTTCGCGCCGCTATGAAAGCCGACCCGGCGAAAGCGTTGGCGCCGCTTGATCTGACCGACGCGGAGCGAAGCGCGCTCGTCGCCGGCGACGTCGGCGAGCTCTTTCGGATGGGCGTGAACGGCTTCCTGATGGGCTATCTCGCCCGTTTCGAAGTCTGCGGACTCAACGTGCAGAATTACAACGAGCGCATGCGCGCGGTGAAAGTCGACGAGATCGGTCAGCCGGTCGCTTGAATCGCGTATGCGCGCCCCGGCGAATTGAACCGGCAGCCAGTCCCTTAAGCGCGTGCGGCTATTGATGCAGGGGCAAAAATCCCGGCCCGTTGCCGCCTATGAAGGCCCCGGCTCCAGTGATCTGATAGGCGACATACCAGGAAAACTCGTTCGTCGTTGACGCGTTTTGCAGTCCGGCGCCGACCGAGACCAGCAAGTGATGATCGTCATCGAAATCGTAGATGGCGCCGATGTTGAAGCCCGTGGTCGGTTGCGTGTAAATCGGATTGGTGGCGCCGAAGGCGACGGTCGACGTCTGGTGGAAGATTTCGCCACCGATAGCGAGTTGCTTCGTAACTTGGCGCTGCAACAGCCAGCCGAAGAACCAGTAGTCGCGATCGGTGGTGCCGTCGCCATGATTGATCCAATAACCGCCGCCGCCATAGGTGGTCCACTCGCCGACGCTTTTTTGAATCCAGAGCGGAAAATACGCGCGCACATAGCCGGCGCCGAGCCCGCGATCCACGTCGCCGGTCGGAAGCTCGACCAGCGGATAAACGCCGAGCATCGGCCGCCAATCGCTCTTGTTTTCATCGATGAGGCGATATTTGAACCCGAGTTCGGTATCGCCATAGCCAAATTGTGACGCTGCCCCTGCGGCACTGTCGAATGTCATAGGCGCTATAATATGGACCTGACCGTTGGGGATGAGGCCGTAATTGTACTCCCACGCAGGGCCTTCACCCTGTGTGTCACCGCGGATCGCAGTGCCTAGGGAAAGGTTGTAGAACTCAAAATGCTGGTACGGCACGGGCTCGGGGTCATCGGTGACGTATGGCGGGCCGGCTTGCGCACGGCCTGCTGGCAGACTGGATACCGCTGTTGCGATCGCGGCCAAAGCAATGAGGTTATTGCCCCGCACAGCCTAGCCTACCTCGTTCCCGCGTACGTCACCGGACAAACGCCAGCGCCAATCCACCGAGAGCGCCGAGAATGACGACCGCAAGCGGCGGGGCTCGCCAAACCGTGAGAAGAACGAAGCCCGCGAGCGCTACACCGAAGTCTCCCGGCGTTTTGACTGAGCTTATCCAAACCGGATTGTAGAGCGCGGCGCCAAGGACGCCGACCACCGCGGCGTTGATGCCGCGCATGGCGGCTTGCGCGCCGGCGCGTTTGCGGAAGCTTTCCCAGAACGGCAGCGTGCCGAGCAAAATTAAAATGCCGGGAACGAAAATACCGAGCAAGCCGAGCGCGGCGCCGGCCAGCCCGTGCGGGGACGCATTGACCACGACGCCGAGATAGGCAGCGAACGTGAATAACGGACCTGGCACTGCTTGCGCAGCGCCATAGCCGGCGAGAAACGCATCGTCGCTGACCCAGCCCGGCGGAACAAAAGCTTCGCGCAGCAGCGGCAGCACGACATGACCACCCCCAAATACGAGCGCGCCAGAACGGTAGAACGCGTCGAAGACCGCAATGCCCTGCCAAAGGTGCAGGCTCTGTAGAAGGGGCAAACCGGCAAGCAAAACAAAGAATGCTATCAGTGCCGCGAATCCAACGCCGCGTGAAACAGGAACGGCGAAGTGACCGTGCTCGGTCGGCGGGGCCGCGCGGCAAAGCCACAGTCCGGCAATGGCGCCAAGCAGGATGCTGCCGATCTGGGAGAGCGAAGAGCCGCTAAACGAAACAATCAAAGCGGCAACGACGGCGATGGAGGCCCGTTCTCGATCAGAACATAACGCGCGCGCCATACCCCAAACGGCTTGTGCGACGATGGCTACAGCGACGAGCTTCAACCCGTGCAGCACGCCTGTCCCAATGGGTCCGCTGAGGGCGCTCGCGCCGTAGGCAAACAGCACGAGCAAAATCGCCGAAGGCAGCGTAAAGCCGGCCCACGCGGCAAGAGCGCCGGCGTAGCCGGCGCGCATCAGCCCGATCGAAAATCCGACCTGGCTCGATGCCGGACCCGGCAAGAACTGGCAGAGCGCGACGAGATCGACAAAGGCCCGTTCGTCGAGCCAGTGCCGGCGAACCACAAACTCCTCGCGGAAATAACCGAGGTGAGCGATCGGTCCACCAAAGGAGCTCAAGCCGAGTTTGAGGAACACCCACAGCACTTCGAGCGGCGAATGCGCGGGCTCATAAGTCCCA
>DAIUEQ010000080.1:0-15067 GCA_036845025.1 Xanthobacteraceae bacterium
TTGCCGGCGCCGAGCGGAATGATGGTCTGCACCGAGCCCTTGCCGAACGAGCGGGTTCCGACCAGCGTGGCGCGTTTGTGGTCCTGCAACGCGCCGGCGACAATCTCCGAAGCCGATGCCGAACCGCCGTTGATCAACACAATGAGCGGCTTGCCCTTGGTCAGGTCTCCCGGCCGGGCGTTGAAGCGCTGCGTTTCTTCGGCGTTGCGGCCGCGCGTCGAGACGATTTCGCCTTTGTCCAAAAAGGCATCGGACACCGAAATCGCCTGGTCGAGCAAGCCGCCCGGATTGTTGCGCAGATCGAGAACGAAGCCTTTGACTTTCTCGGCGCCGAGCTGGTTGGTGAGATCGCTGATCGCCTTCTTCAGGCCGTCGGTTGTCTGCTCGTTGAACTGGGTGACGCGAATATAACCGACGTCCTCGCCCTCGCTATGCGAACGGACCGACTTCACCCGAATGACATCGCGCGTGATCGAGACCTCGATCGGCTTGTCCTGACCCTTGCGCATGATGGTCAGTTTTATCTTGGTATTCACCGGGCCGCGCATCTTCTCGACAGCTTGATTGAGCGTCAGGCCCTGGACCTGCTCGTCATCGAGCTTGGTGATGATGTCGTTAGCCATGACGCCGGCCTTGGCCGCCGGAGTCTCGTCGATCGGCGCGACGACCTTCACCAGGCCATCTTCCATGGTGACCTCAATTCCGAGGCCGCCGAACTCGCCGCGGGTTTGCACCTGCATGTCGCGGAAGCTTTTCGGGTCCATATAGCTCGAATGCGGGTCGAGCCCGGCGAGCATGCCGTTGATGGCCGATTCGACCAGTTTGGCGTCATCGGGCTTTTCGACGTAATCGGCGCGGACGCGCTCGAACACATCACCGAATAAATTGAGTTGCCGATAGGTGTCGGAAGACGCTGCTTTTGCGCTCGAGCCGACGAAAATGCTGTGAGGCTGGGTTGCCAGGACGGCGAGCCCGGCGCCTACAACCGCACCAAGAAAAACCAAGGAAGTTTTGCGCATCATCCGCGGACCTTTTCGCCTTCGTTCGTCGCCCACCATGGGCTGGGGTCTATGGGAGTGCCGTCTTTACGGAACTCCACGTAAAGCACAGGTTGCTTGGACTTTGTCGCCGCAGCGGATACCTGTGCTCCGCCGCCCATCACCGCTACGGGTTCGCCCGTGAGTACGAATTGGCCGAGATCGACGGAAATTCGTTCCATGCCCGCAAGCAGTACATGATAGCCGCCCCCCGCATTCAGGATCAAGAGTTGGCCGTAGCTGCGAAAGGTCCCAGCGTAAACAACCCAGCCATCACACGGCGATGTGATCTGCGCGTTAGCTCGGGAGCCGATTGAGAGACCTTTCTGCGTTCCGCCGAGGCCGTCGGACGTACCGAAGTCGCTAACCTTCACGCCATTGACCGGCCAGCGCAGGCGGCCGCGGGTCGCCGCGAAAGCGACGGCTGGCGTCAGCCGCCCGGGATCATTCAGTGCAGCGAGGTTCGGCCGGGTCGCATCTTCTTCGGCGGCGCGCGCGGCGCGGTTCGCGGCGGATAGTCGCGATTCGAGTTTGGCGATCAGGTTTTTGAGGCTATCGGCTTGACGCGCCAAATCGGCGGCTCGGACCCGCTCAGCCTCGAGTGCTTCGCCTGAGGCGGTTTCCTTTTTCTGCCGTTCGTCGATCAGCAAATTTAACCGCAATTGATCGCGGCCGAGCACGTCGAGATCGCGCGCAATGCGCTCGTGTTCACTGATGATGCCTTTGCGGATTTTGGTGAGATCGGCGAGGTCGCCGGCTAAGGCGTCGGCTTCGGCGCGCATGCCGGGCACCATGCCGCCAAGCGTGATAGCGGTTCGCACCGCCTGCAGCGCGTCTTCCGGCTCGACGAAAAGGACCGGCGGCGGTTGGTGCCCAACCCGCTGCAACACGGCGAGAATTTCGACCACCGCTCCCCGCCGTTCGTCGAGCGACTTGCGCAATACAGCTTCCTGCTCGTCGAGGGGTTTCAGCCGCGCTTGGGTTGCGTCGATGCTGGCTTCGAGGTCGCGTACGCGGGTCGCCGTATCAATAAGCTGCTTATTAAGCGCGCTACGGTCCGCGGCCAGGCTCTCCATTTCACGCCGGAGCTTGGCTTGGCTCTCGGCCGATTGCCGTTCTTTCTGCCGCGTCGCGTCGAGTTCCTGATCGCGCTGTTTAATCGAGTCGGCATCGACTTTGGGCCGGTCGCTCGGTGCGGACGCGGGTGGCGCCGCGGGCAATTGGGAGCGAACGGCCGGCGGACTTGCGGTGCCGGCGGGCGCTTCACCTGAATTCGTTTGGGCGGAGGCCGACGCGGCAGCACCTAAGGCGAGCACCACGGCTAGCGCCGCTCCGCGTCTGGCGCGCAGATTAAAGCCGGGCAAGGAGAGGGGAATCATGCCGCGCAAAGGTAGATGCCAAGTTCGGGAAGGCAATGCCCGCAGCTTGCGTCCAGAATAAGACCTCAAGCGCGTTAGCCAAGTTAAAAGGGGCAATATTAACGATCCACTTTCGCCCGATATTGGCTCAACCGCGATGGTAAGGGTGCCCCGATAGGATTGTACCGGCACGGTAAATTTGTTCGAGCAACATGATGCGAACGAGCTGATGGGGCCAGGTCGCCGCGCCGAACGCCAGCCTAACCTTGGCCCGCTCCAGCAGACTTGGCGCCAGCCCATCCGCGCCGCCGATGATAAAGCAAGCGCTGGCACGGCCGTCAGCCCGCCACTGCCGGATCAGTCCCGCGAGCGCCGCGCTATCGAGGCTGTCACCACGCTCATCGAGTATGGCGACGACAGCGCCGTCGGGAATGACGTTGGCGAGTGCAATTGATTCTTCGGTGCGGCGCCGGTCGCGGTCGGTCGCGCGGCTCTCGCGAATTTCGATGATCTCGACCGCGCGCCAGCCAAGCGCACGTCCGGTCGCCTCCGCGCGTTTGGCGTACCAAGCTGCGAGTTCGCGCTCCGGTCCTTGTTTCAGGCGACCGATAGCGGCGATGATCAGGCGCATAATCGCGTTATCCAAAACCCGCGCTGCGGCAGGTCAGGTCCACGTCGCCCTCGGCGCGCTAACGCTAGCTCGCGCGCCGTTCCGGCCGGCTCCCCGACCACATCTTCTCGATATTGTAGAAGGCCCGCACCTCCGGCCGAAAAACGTGAACGATCACGTCGCTCGCGTCGATCAATACCCAGTCGCAATGCGGAACGCCCTCTACCCGCGCGGCGACGCCAACCTTGCGCAAATCTTCGACGATCCGGTCGGCAACCGAACCGACATGGCGATTCGACCGGCCGGAAGAAACGACCATGTAGTCGCCGATCGAAGACTTGTTTCGTAGATCGATGGTGAGGGTGTCCTCGGCCTTCATATCGTCGAGGCGGGCGAGGACCAAGCGAAGGATCTCCTCCGCGTCAGGACGCATTCTGGAGATCCGGTCGGGCGCGCGACGTTCGGCCCGAGGCGTTACGAGTGTGGACAGGGACTCTTATCCTTTCGCTCCATTCTCGACCCCGGAATCACGCGGGGGCAAGACTAAGATAGGCATGCGGCGTTAACAGTTTCAACCGTTCTTCATCACATTACTGCAACAGAAAGACGACCCGATTCGCCCGTTAACGCTGCCGCAGCGCTCGCGCGGCGCGTAGCGCCGTCGAGGACAGCGGCGATTTGAGGCCGTGCAAATAAACCCAGACTGGCGGCTTTCGTCCCGGCAAACTCCTTGCCGCCGCCTCGGGAATGCGGAAAGACCCGAGCGCCTGCCCGGCGGCGCTGCCCGCGGCGTAGAGACTCGGCCCGAGGCGGTCGACGACTGCGATCGGCACCAGACCGGCAATCCCGCGCCAGCGCTGCCAGCGGTGAAAGGCACGCAGATTGTCGGCGCCCATGATCCAGACAAAATGCACTCCCGGGCAAGCCCGGACCAGATAACTGACGGTCTGATAGGTGTATCGCGTGCCGAGCTGTGCCTCGAGGTCGGTGACGTCGATACGAGGGTGATGAGCAAGTGCGCGCGCGGCCCGCGTGCGGGCGGACAACGGCGCCAAGCCGCGGGTATCTTTCAGCGGATTGCCAGGCGTGACCAACCACCAGACCCGGTCGAGGCCGATACGCTTCATGGCAAGAAGGCAGGCGGCCCGGTGCGCCGCATGTGGAGGATCGAACGTACCGCCGAATAGACCGATGCGCATGCCGGGCGCGTGGATCGGCAAAATAAGACGAGGTTTATCGCCCCTTGAGCCACTGTGACCGTTACGCGGAGCAGGGCGGGCGGCAACCGCACGGGCTGGCGGCGACTCGCGATTCATTCTCGTTAGCAACAGCCCCTTGCCCCATCTCTCGCCCGCCGATCAAAAACGATCGTCCGGCGAACTCCACTCAACATTACGGCCGCGTCTGTCCGTTGCCGCGAATGCGGTATTTGAAACTGGTCAACTGCTCGACACCGACCGGGCCGCGCGCGTGCAATCTGCCGGTGGCGATGCCGATCTCGGCGCCGAACCCGAACTCGCCGCCGTCGGCAAATTGCGTCGACGCATTGTGTAAGACTATTGCTGAATCGACTTCACGCAAAAACTTTTCGGCTGCAGCGCGATCTTCGGTCACGATCGCGTCGGTATGGTGCGATCCGTAGCGTTCGATATGGGCGATTGCGGCGTCGAGGCCGTCGACCACTCCGACGGTCAGGATGGCGTCGAGATATTCCGTCGACCAATCGGCTTCGCTCGCCGGCGTCACGCGCGGGTCCGCGGCCTGCGCCGCCTCGTCGCCGCGAATCTGGCAGCCGGCATCGATCAGCATACCAATTAACGGCTTCAGCATTTTCGGGGCGGCTGCCCGGTCGACGAGCAAAGTTTCCGCCGCGCCGCATACGCCAGTGCGGCGCATCTTGGCATTGAGAACGATCGCTTTGGCCATGGGCAATTTGGCGGCGGCGCCGACATAAACGTGGCAGACAGCCTCGAGGTGAGCAAACACCGGAACGCGCGCTTCGGCTTGCACCCGCGCCACAAGATTCTTGCCGCCGCGTGGAACGATGACGTCGATGGCACCGTCGAGGCCGGCGAGCATCATGCCCACCGCGGCGCGGTCGCGGGTCGGTACCAGCGAGATTGCGGCGGGGGGGAGCCCTGCTTCAGACAAGCCTTCACACAGCGCCGCGTGAATCGCGCGCGTCGAATGAAAACTTTCAGAGCCGCCGCGCAGGATCACGGCGTTGCCGGCTTTGACGCAAAGCGCGCCGGCATCGGCGGTGACGTTGGGCCGGCTTTCATAGATCATGCCGACCACGCCGAGCGGGACGCGCACGCGCGCAATGCGCATTCCATTAGGACGCCGCCACGACGCCGTGACTTCGCCGACGGGATCTTTCAGCTTGCGAATAGCCTCAATTCCAGCCGCCATGGCCTCGATGCGCGTTGCATTGAGTTGAAGCCGGTCCAGAAAAGCCGGAGTTACACTCGCGGAATCCGCCTCCGCGACATCTTGAGAATTCGCCGCGAGAATCGCCGGTCGCGCGCGGCGAAGGGCGGCGGCCATGCCGGCGAGCGCCCGGTTTTTCCGAGACGCCGGCGCCAACGCAAGCGTACGGGCCGCGTCGCGCGCGTGCCGGCCCATGGTCGTCATGAGCGCGTTCAGCGTGCTCGCATTTCCAACGGCGGTGAGCGGCGCGTTCATGGTCTTGGTCCGGCTTAGTTCCCGTTCCTACCATGCCGGGCGGATACGGGCGAGACGGTTCCGCGGGCCGTCTTGTCCACACTGCTCCACAGCGTTCGCGGGGCGGTCACATATTCCATGGAACATGGCCGGGATTGACACGTTTTGTTCCCTAATCGCCTCACGGAGGGACATCATGGCTTTGCCGAAAAGTCGTTTGGCAGACCGCTTGCCGCGCCAGTTCCCGGTCGGCGCCAGATACGTCGTCGAGGGATATGGCGGCGCGGAAGGACGATTACGCGTCAGCGCACGTTATATCCTGTTGCCAGGCGGCCAACGTATCAACGTCGCGGGCGGGCGGGTTTCGACCTCTACTCGCAGCCGCAGATCGCCGGCGTTGCGGGTTCCATTCAAGGTCCACGGTGGAACCGCGGCTAAAAATTTAACCGGAAGGCGAGGAACCGCCGCGCGCGCGTCACGTTAATGGGGTGGCGCCGGGCGAAGCCCCCCAGCCCCTCACCCTCAATCTCCCGGCGTTGAGCCCCGGCCGCGAAAGCGGCCGGGTTTCCACTTTCCAAACCCCCATAGAACTTAAGCGGCGGTTCGCGGCGACTATGCCGACGGGCGCACCACCAAGTCGTCGCGATGCACCATCTCGGTACGGCCGCGAAAGCCGAGAATGGAAGCGATGTCGGCCGACGAGCGGCCTTTGATCTTGCGGGCATCCTCCACGTCGTAAGCACAGAGCCCGCGCGCGACCTCCGCGCCGGCGGGGTCGCGAATAACGACAGCGTCACCGCGAGCAAAGCCGCCATCGACGCTGACAACACCGGCCGGCAACAAGCTCTTTCCGCCGCGCAACGCCGCAACCGCGCCAGCGTCGATCACCAGCGTGCCTTTGGGTTCGAGCGAGCCAGCAATCCACTTCTTGCGCGCCGTCACCGGATTGGCGGCGGTAACGAACCACGTGCAAGGCGCCCCTTCGGCTATGGCCCGTAATGGATGATCGCGTTGGCCCGATGCAATCACCATGTGCGTGCCGGCATGCGTGGCGATCTTCGCCGCTTCGATTTTTGTCTGCATGCCGCCACGCGAGAGCTCGGATGGAGCGGCACCTGCCATTGTCTCGATCTCTGCCGTGATGCGCTCGACATATGGAATGTGACGCGCCGCCGGATTACCGGGCGGCGTGTCATAGAGGCCGTCGACGTCGGAGAGCAGCACGAGAAGATCGGCGCTCGCCATGCTGGCGACCCGCGCCGCCAGCCTGTCGTTGTCGCCATAGCGTATTTCGCTGGTCGCGACGGTGTCGTTCTCGTTGATCACCGGCACAGCGCGCCAGCCGAGCAATGTGTCGATGGTGGAGCGCGCATTGAGGTAGCGCCGCCGCTCTTCGGTGTCGCCGAGCGTCAACAGGATCTGGCCGGCAATAATGTCGTGCCGCGACAGTGCTTCGGTCCATTGCCGCGCCAGCGCGATCTGGCCGACGGCTGCGGCTGCTTGACTGTCCTCGAGCTTAAGCGGCCCAGCAGCAAGTTTAAGCACCGCGCGGCCGAGCACGATTGCGCCGGAGGAAACGACTAAAACCTCCCGCTTGCTGCGATGAATCTCGGCGATGTCGGCGGCAAGCGATGAAAGCCAACGCTCATTGAGCCGGCCGGCCTGAGCGTCCACAAGCAAAGATGAGCCGACCTTGATGACAATGCGGCGAAAGTCGCCAAGCGAGGGTGTCTTCATAATTTGACTTGTCGAAGCAGGCGAGGGGAGATCACAACTCGGCTTCATGCTCCAGTTGCGACTTATTCTCCAGGCAGTAATAGCCGGATAAGCGGCTTACCAGCTTTCGCCGTTTCCAATCATTGAGGATACGGCTGACATTTTCGCGGGCGATCCCGGCCATGGCTGCGATGTCGCTTTGCCCGATCTTTTGCCGGATGACGATGCGGCCCGAACCGACATCCTGTCCGAAATTTTCGGCAAGTTCGAGCAGCGTCGAGGCAACGCGGCCTTTGAGGGGTAGAAAGCTTCCGGCCGCGATGACGACGTCGGTTTCGCGCAGTCGCGTGGCAAGAATGCGTACCAACGCCTGGTAAACTTCCGGATGGCGTTGTGCGAACGCATCGAATGCTGCGCGGCTGAGAAAACTCAACGCGGTGTCGCGCACCGCGACCACCGAAGCGGAGCGCGGCCTGCTGTCGATCACCGATAGCTCGCCGACAATCGCGCCCGCGCCGAGAAACGCAAGAATCCGTTCGTTGCCGGCGCGTGACACCATAGCCACTTTGAGAAGCCCATCCTCGATCCGGTAGCAACCGTCGCCCGGGTCGTCGGCGAGGAATAGCACCTCGTCGGCGGCGAGCCGCACGGGCTTCGCACCGGTGAACAAATCTGTGGCGAGATGTCCGGGCAAGCCCGACAGCAGGCTCGGGCCCAGACGGGTGCCTTTCGGCATCAGCCCTTCCTCTAGCGCGGCCGCGTTGCGGCAACATGGGGCAGATTTGCCGATAAGAAAAGCCCGCCCGGGGTTGGTCCGGGCGGGCTGGGGTGCTTGGGGACAGTCACCCCGTCGTGGTCGCCAATGGCCCGTGGGCGGGGTCGAGGGTGCGCAGGACCGTGGCGAACCAAGTTCTAGATGCTTTGCAGCAGGTCTCCTCTAAGCAGGTAACGCTTAACCATAGCGCGCATGGCGGATGCCGAAGTGACCGGCATCACACAATTCCGCTTTCCGACGAGCGGTTGACGACAATGGCTTTATTTCGAGCAGCGGCGGTGGATATCGCTTCGCGCTCACGCGAGATGGCGAAATCAGCCGGACCGCGCGGCTTCGTTTTTTACTTTTTTTTCGCTGGCGCGCGCACCTTGACGCCGGCGCGGTTCTCTATGGGCTGAATGACGGCGGTGACATCGACTTCCGGCCCGAGTTCATCGCAGGTGCGCTTGAGCACACCAGCGACGGCGTCGATGACATTGGTGGTCACGCCAAGCGCTTCGCGCTCGGCAAGAAAAAGATTGACGTCTTTCGATAGCAAACCGGCCGTGAAGCCGAGATCGAAGGTGCCGGGAAGGATCGCCTTTGCGACTTTGTCCTCCGTCATGGTGTTGCGGCCGGTGCCGGCGTTGATGACCTCGAGCATCAGGTGCGGATCGAGGCCGGCTTTAAATCCCGTCACCAACGCCTCCGCGGTGGCTGTCATCGCTGCGGCTGAAAGCACATTGTTCACAAGCTTCATGGTTTGGCCGGCGCCCGGCCGCTCACCGAGGAAAAAGACCTTGCCGATCACTTTGAGCAGCGGCTCGACGGCTGCGACTTCGGCGCGGGGACCCGAAGCCATGACCGCGAGCGTGCCGCGTTCGGCGCCGGTGACGCCGCCGCTCACCGGGCTATCGATCTGCACGATGTCGCGTGCCGCGAGGAGCTTGAAGACGCGCTCGGCCATCACCGCGCCGGTGGTGGAAAGATCGACGAAACGCTTGATGCGTTTGCCATTGATAACTCCATCCGGACCGGTTGCGACCTGGAGCACGACATCGGGTATCGGCAAGCTCGCCATCACGGTTTCTGCGGCATCCGCGACTTCCGCCGGCGAGCGCATGGCGACCGCGCCCAAAGCGGCGAGATTGCCGATCGCTTCCTGCCGCGTGTCGTAAACGAAAACGCGGTGCCCGGCCTCGACGAGGCGGCGCGCCATGTGCGCGCCCATATTGCCCAGACCGATGAATCCGACGTCCATTTTTTGTCTCTCCCTCATTCCGCTAATATGAGTGCTAGTGGAGCTTTTGGATTTGACATTCGCTTCGCGACATTGCGGCGTAGCGCGAATGTCAAATCCGCTCCACTGTAAATTCCGTCCGCACCTTTGCCGTATGTTCGCCGAGCGACGGTACCGGACGATAATGCCGTGAGCTTGAGGCGTGCCGTTCGGCCGGCGCCGGATACGACACCGGACCACTCGGCGTTGCGACCGTGATCATGCGCAAATGCGGATGACGCGCCAGGTCGGCCACGGTGTTGATGGGCGCAAAGGCAATTTCCGCAGCGGCAAGCTTCCGCGTCAGAAGCTCGGCATCCGCGGTGCACGTGATCGCAGCGACCCTGCGGTCGGTTTCGGCGCGGCGTTCGACACGCGCGCGATTGGTGGCGAAGCCGGGGTCGGCGGCGAGGTCGGTATCTCCCAAAACCTTTTCGGCGAGCACGCGCCATTCGCGATCGTTCTGGATGCCGATAAGGATTTGGGCACCGTCGCGCGTTGGAAACGCGCCGTAGGGCGCGATCGCCGGATGGGTCAGCCCGACGCGCTGCGGCGGCTTGCCTGCTTCGTGTTGCAGCAACGGAACGGTCATCCAGTCGGCGACGGAATCGAACATAGACACCGACAGCTCCGCGCCTTCTCCGGTTCGCTGCCGCACTATCAAAGCTTCGAGAATGGCCTCGTAGGCGTTCAATCCGGTCGAGACATCGACAACGGACACGCCGACGCGCGAAGGTTCCGTCGTCCCGGTGATGGAGGCGAGCCCGGTCTCGGCTTGAATCAGCAAATCGTAAGCCTTTCGCTTGGCGAACGGTCCGTCCTCGCCGAAGCCTGAAATCGAACAGCAAATCAGCTCCGGATAATCGCGGCGCAGTCGCGAAATCGGGAAGCCGAGTTTCTCTACGGTGCCCGGTTTGAGATTCTGCACGAATATGTCGGCGCGCTTGAGCATGGCGCGGAGCAAGGTCTTGTCTTCGTCCTTGACGAGATCGAGCACGACGGATTCTTTGCCGCGATTGAGCCAAACGAAGTAGCTGCATTCGCCGTGTGCGAAGCCGTCATAGTAGCGGGCGAAATCGCCTTCGGGGCGCTCGATTTTAATGACGCGCGCACCGGCGTCGGCCAGCCGGCAGGTGCACATCGGTGCCGCGACGGCTTGTTCGAGCGACACGACCAGCAGGCCTGAAAGGGGAGAGGACATTAATACGATCGCGGCAGACCGAGCACGTGCTCGGCGATGTACGACAGAATGAGATTGGTGGAAATCGGCGCTACCGTATAAAGCCGCGTCTCGCGGAATTTCCGCTCGATGTCGAACTCTTCGGCGAAGCCGAATCCGCCATGGGTTTGCACGCACATGTCGGCCGCCGCCCACGACGCTTCGGCGGCGAGGTGTTTGGCCATGTTGGCCTCGGCGCCGCAATCCTTGCCCGCTTCGTAGAGCGCGGCCGCCTCTTGGACCATCAACTCGGCGGCGCGCATGCCGACATAGGCGCGGGCGATCGGAAATTGCACGCCTTGGTTCTGACCGATCGGCCGGCCGAACACCACACGCTCGCGCGCGTAAGCGGCGGCCTTGCGGATAAACCACTTGGCGTCGCCAATGCATTCGGCGGCGATGAGAATGCGCTCGGCATTCATGCCGGAAAGAATGTAACGAAAGCCGTCGCCTTCGGTCCCGATCAAGCTGTCGGCCGGGATACGCACGTTTTCCAGGAAGATTTCGGTAGTGGCGTGGTTCATCATAGTGCGGATCGGGCGGATGGTCAGGCCGTTGCCCTTGTGCTCGCGCATATCGATGAGAAAGACCGAGAGCCCGGCGGTCCGCGATTTTGCTTGCTCGCGCGGCGTAGTGCGGGCCAGCAGCAACATCAGATCGGAATATTCGGCGCGCGAGGTCCAGATTTTCTGGCCGTTGACGATGTAGCCGTCGCCATCGCGCACCGCGGTGGTGCGAAGGCTGAGCGTGTCGGTTCCGGAGGTGGGCTCGGTGACGCCGAACGCCTGCAGCCGCAACTCGCCGCGCGCGATGCCGGGCAGGTACTTCGCTTTCTGCGCGGCGCTGCCGTGACGGAGCACCGTGCCCATAGTGTACATTTGCGCGTGGCAGGGAGCGCCGTTGCAGCCGGACGCCTGGATCTCCTCCATAATGGCGGTCGCCGCGCGCATGGTCAGCCCGCTGCCGCCGTATTCCTCGGGGATCAAAGCGGCAAGAAATCCCGCCTTGGTCAAAGCGGTGACGAATTCCCCCGGATAGGCCCGTTCGCGATCGAGTTTTTGCCAATACGTTCCGGGAAAATCGGCGCACAAGGCGCGCACGGAATCGCGGATCGGCGCGAGATCGGTCTCGGTCACCGCGCGAGCTCCGCCCGGCCGTTGTTGATCGCGACCACGTCACGCTCGACGACGCGGGCGCGAAAGCTCACCTGCGCGCCGTCGCGCCACATCTCGGTGCGGATCGTTTCGCCGGGAAACACCGGCGCGGAAAAGCGGCCGGAGAACGACGTCAGCCGCGCCGGATCGTAGCCGCACATTGTCTTGAGGAGCGCGTGGCCGGACACACCAAACGTGCCAAGTCCATGCAGGATCGGCCGGTCGTATCCGGCAGCCTTGGCGGCGACCGGTTCGGCGTGCAGCGGGTTGTAGTCGCCGCTCAGGCGATAGATCAGCGCCATCTCGGGTCGAGTGCCGAGGTCGCACACCATGTCCGGCGCGCGGGCCGGAATGGGATGCGGCGGCGGCGTCGGCCGCGGCGGCCCGCCGAAGCCGCCGTCGCCGCGGCAGAAAATGGTTTGCGTAACAGTCGCGACCGGCGCGCCGGTCGCCTTATCGGTGATTTCACGCTCGGTGAGAAGGAGCGCACCTTTGCCCGCGCCTTTGTCGATGACATCGACAATGCGGGTCCGGCCGATCAACGTGCCGTGGGTCGCGAGCGGATGATGCAGCGTAAAGCCCTGCTCGCCGTTGACCACCATCACCCAGTTGATGCCGCTATCCGGATTACGCGCGAGCGAGCCGCTATGAGCCAGCACCGTCGCCATCGTCGGCAGCACTTTCAAGTCTTTTTCATAGACGAAGGCGAGTTCGTCTTCGTTCATCGGATCGTGGCCGAGCCCAACGCCAAGCGCGTAAAGCATGCAATCCTTCGCGTCGAAGGCTTGTTCGGCCGGCGCGATCTGCAAGGCCATCAGCTTGTCGTAGACGATCGCCATCTCACACCGGGTCCCACGAAAACACGTCCTGCGATCGCTCGAGCGGCGTGAACGAAGCGCCGAATGCGCCCTTGAGCTGCTCGGCGAGCCGTTGCGGCGTCCAGCCATCCGAGCGATGCAGGGTGCGGATCGGGCGGTTGGCGTTGAACAAATAAATCTCATTGTTGCGGGCCGAAAGAATTTGCCCGCTGATGCCGTCGGCCGCCTCGGACGCCAGATAAACCACGAGCGGCGCAACCTTCTCCGGCGTGACTTGGCTTGCGCGCTCGACCCGCGCCTTTTCTTTCTCGTCTTCCGTCGGGATCGACTGCACCATCCGCGTCCAGGCGAACGGCGACACGCAATTCGAGCGCACGTTAAAACGCGCCATGTCAAGCGCGATGCCGCGCGACAGTCCGACAATGCCCATCTTGGCCGCCGCATAATTGGCCTGGCCGAAATTGCCGACCAATCCGGAAGTCGACGTCATGTGCACGTAAGCGCCGGAATTTTGCTCGCGAAAATGCGTCGCGCAGGCGCGGCTCATGATGAAGCTGCCGTTGAGATGGACATTGATGACGTCAGACCAGTCCGACCAGCTCATGCGATGGAAAATGCGGTCGCGCAGGATGCCGGCATTGTTGACCAGAATATCGACGCCGCCGAAGGCATCGAGCGCCGCCTGCACGATCTTGTCGCCGTTAGCGGGGTCACTGATCGAAAGCGTTGAGGCGATGGCTTGGCCGCCGGCTTTTTTGATCTCGTCGACAACGCCATGCGCCGGGCCGGCATCGGTGCCGGCGCCTTCGAGGCTTGCGCCGATGTCGCAGACGACGACGCGCGCACCTTCCTGCGCCATCAGGAGCGCAATGCCGCGCCCGATGCCGCGCCCGGCGCCGGTGACGATCGCGACTTTGCCGTCGACGATGCCGGGCATGCTCACTTCCCCCAAACCTCCTGAGCGACTTCGACGATCATCTTGAGCTTGGCCCATTCTTCCTCCTCGGCCAACGTGTTGCCTTCCTCGGTGGAGGCGAAGCCGCATTGCGGCGACAGGGCGAGCTGGTCGAGGCTGGTGAACTTTGCCGCCTCCTCGAGGCGGCGCTTGATCGCGTCCTTGCTCTCGAGCTGCCCGGTTTTCGTGGTTACCAGACCGAGCACGGCGATGCGGCTCTTTTGCAGCCGCTTGAGCGGCTCAAAGCCGCCGGCGCGATCGCTGTCGTATTCCATGAAATAGCCGTGCACCTTGATCTTGTCGAACAGCACTTCCTGCTCGGCTTCGTAGCCGCCGGTGCCCATGAAGGTCGATTTGTAGTTGCCGCGGCACAGATGCATGGTCACCGTCATGTCCGACGGAATGTCGGACATCGCGATGTTGATGAGCTCGCCGTAGAGCGGGCCGAGCGCTTCGGGATCGTCGCCGCGATCCTTCATCTGCTGGCGATATTTCGGATCGCACAGCATGGCGATGAAGACTTCGTCGAGCTGCAAGTAGCGGCAGCCGGCATCGGCGAAAGCGCGCACGGCTTTTTTGTACGCCTGGCCGAGATCGTCGAACATCGTGTCGAGCTTGGGATAGACCGTCTTGTCGATCGGCGTGCCGACCGGGCGGCCGTACAGCGCCGACGGCGCCGGGATCGTTATCTTTGGCGTACGCTTGGTGTGCTTCTCGACGAATTTGAAATGCTCGATCATCGGATGGCCGGAGAAGCCGATCTTGCCGGTGACCTTGGTGCCTTCGTTGCGCGTCCGCGTGGCGGCGAAGGCGATGCCGGTCTCCATGACGGTCTTCTCGACGCCGTCGAGGCCCCAGAGGAAATCGAGATGCCACCAGGAGCGGCGGAATTCGCCGTCGGTGATCGATTGCAGGCCGGCCGCTTCCTGCTTCTTGATGACGTCCTTGATCTCGCGGTCTTCCACCGCTTTCAGTTCGTCCGCCGTGATCTCGCCCTTGGCGCGGCGCTCGCGCGCCTCTTTGAGCGCCGCGGGCCGCAACAGGCTGCCGACGTGATCGGCGCGGAACGGCGGTTTGGTTCGTTGCATGCTCAACCCCACACTTCGTCGGCGATCTCGACGATCATCCGCAGCTTCGCCCATTCCTCCTCTTCGGCAAGCACGTTGCCTTCCTCGGTGGAGGCGAAGCCGCATTGCGGCGACAGGCAGAGTTGATCGATGTCGATGAATTTCGCCGCCTGCTCGATGCGGCGCTTGATCTCGTCGCGGCTTTCCAGCCGCCCGGATTTGCTGGTGACGAGACCGAGCACGACGGTCTTGTCCTTGGGCACGAAGCGCAGCGGCTCGAAACCGCCGGCGCGCTCGGTGTCGTATTCCATGAAATAGCCGTGCACGTTGATCTGATTGAAGAGAAGCTCGGCCACCGGCTCGTAGCCGCCGCTCGCGACAAAGCTCGAGCGGAAATTGCCGCGGCACAGATGCATGGTGATGGTCATGTCGGGCG
>DAIUEQ010000081.1:0-3303 GCA_036845025.1 Xanthobacteraceae bacterium
TCGCCGGCGAAGTCATCGCGCCGATTAATCTAGCAGGCGACCGTCAGGGGGCGACTTTCAAAGATGGCGTGGTGACCACGGCACCCGGCTGGAAAGATGCCTATGACGCCTGGCGAAAGGGTGGTTGGAACGGTTTGACGGCGCCGACGGAATGGGGCGGCCAAGCGTTACCTCATGTGCTCAACGCCGCCTGCGTCGAAATGTGGAACGCCGCTTCCATGGCATTCGCCGTCGGGCCGCTAGTCGGCATGTCGGCAGTCGATGCATTCACCACACACGGCAGCGAGAAGCTCAAGGGCGTTTATTTGCCCAAGCTGGTTTCCGGCGAGTGGATCGCGACCATGCAGCTTACCGAGCCGCACGCCGGCTCGGACGTCGGTGCGTTGCGCACCCGCGCCGACCGCGCGCCGGACGGCACCTATCGTATCAAGGGACAAAAAATCTTCATCACTTACGGCGAGCACGATCTCACCGAGAACATCATTCACTTCGTGCTCGCGCGGTTGCCCGACGCCCCGCCCGGCACGCGCGGGATTTCGCTGTTTCTGGTGCCGAAATTCTTGGTGAATGCCGACGGCTCGCTCGGCGCCCGTAACGACGTACGCGCGCATTCGATCGAACACAAACTCGGTATTCATGGTTCGCCCACCTGCACCATGATCTTTGGAGATCATGATGGTGCCACCGGGTTCATTGTCGGCGAAGAGAATGCCGGCATGGCCTGCATGTTCACCATGATGAACCGCGCGCGGCTCGCCGTCGGTCTGCAGGGAGTGGGCATCGCCGAACGCGCTATTCAGCAAGCCGTCGCCTATGCTCGCGAGCGTCGACAGGGGCGCACGCCGGGGATGCCGGCTACTGAGTCCTCGCCGATAGCTGCCCATCCGGACGTCAAACGGATGCTCATGACCATGCGCTCGTTCACGCAAGCCGCGCGAACCATATGTTATCTGACTGCGCTGGCGATCGACCGCTCCGAACGAGCCAGCAGTGATGCGGAAAGGCGTGACGCGCATGCGCGCGCGTCACTGCTGACGCCAGTGGCCAAGGCCTTCTCCAGCGACGTCGGCGTCGAGGTCGCTTCGCTCGGCGTCCAGGTCCATGGCGGCATGGGATATATCGAGGAAACCGGCGCTGCACAGCTTTTGCGCGATGCGCGGATCGCTCCGATTTACGAAGGAACCAATGGCATCCAGGCCATTGACCTCGTTACGCGCAAGCTCCCGCTTGCCGGCGGCGCGGTTGTCGAGGCTTTCCTCGGCGAATTGCGCGCCATCGTCGAGGCGGTGAATGCGACCAACGATCCGGCCTTGGGCTGGAGCGGTTTGCGGCTCGGCGAGGCGGTCGAGAGCTTGACCCGCGCCACACAGTGGATGCTCGCGCACATCCAGAAGGAACCTGACGAGGCGCTGGCCGGAGCGACGCCGTATTTGCGGCTGTTCGGCGTTACCACCGGCGGCTGCCTATTGGCACAACAAGCGCTTGCCGCGTTGCGACTCAACGCCGATGCGGCTCCGCGCGTTGCGCTCGCGCGTTTCTTCGCCGAGAACGCCGCCGTCCAAGCGGGAGCTCTTGAGCGCACGGTGGTCGAAGGCGCGCCGGGCGTGATCGGAGCCGATCCCGCATTGCTGCAATAACCTGCGGCTTCGTGAAAAATAATCCCCATGTCTACACTGCTGATTACCCATCCGGCTTGTCTTAATCACCTTACGCCACCGGGCCATCCTGAGCGGCCGGATCGCCTCCGCGCCATTGAGCGCGCGCTCGAGGCGGAAAAATTCCAGACGCTTGCGCGCGCCCAAGCGCCAATTGCAGATCTCGAAATGGTCGCGCTATGCCATCCGATGGACTACGTGACGGAGGTCCGTGACGCGACGCCCAGTGAAGGAATAGTGCGGCTCGACGCCGATACCTCAATGTCGCCCGGTAGTTTCGAGGCGGCGGTCCGCGCTGTCGGCGGCGCCGTCCTCGCGGTCGATGAGGTGTTCTCAAAAAAGGCCACCAACGCCTTCGTCGCGACGCGCCCACCCGGTCACCACGCCGAAACCGCCCGCCCGATGGGATTTTGCTTGTTTGACAACGCCGCGATTGCCGCGCGCTACGCGCAGAAGCGTCACGGTATTACGCGCGCGGCCATTGTCGACTTCGACGTTCACCACGGCAACGGGTCGCAGGAGATTTTCTGGACGGACCGCTCAGTGATGTATTGCTCGACACATCAGATGCCGCTGTTTCCCGGCACCGGCGCCGTCGGCGAAACCGGAGATTTCAACACGATCGTCAATGCGCCGCTTCGACCCGGCGACGGCAGCGATGCATTTCGCGCCGCATTTGAGAATCGGGTTCTGCCGCGTTTGCGCGAATTCGCGCCCGATCTCATCGTCATTTCGGCGGGCTTCGATGCTCACATGCGCGATCCGCTCGCCAACCTCAATTTGACCGAGCCGGATTTCGCCTGGGCGACCCAGAAGATTATGGAGATTGCCGATCATTGCGCGGGTGGTCGCGTCGTTTCGCTCTTGGAGGGCGGCTATGATCTGGAGGCGCTTGCGAATTCAACGGCCGCTCACGTCACCGCTTTGATGCACGGCTAGAGTTCGATTATCTCCCCATACCGGCTGAGACTTGCGCCGGATACCAGTTCATGCAATTCGGACGGCGGTTCAAGGAGCCGGCAATGGCTGAGCAAAATACTCTGAGCAGCACTGGCAATACACCCAATAGCGATGTCGAACAGTTTACGTTCGAACGGGCTATCGAAGAGCTTGAGTCGATCGTCAGGCGACTTGAAGACGGCAAAGTGCCATTGGAGGAATCGGTCGCCATTTACGAGCGTGGTGAAACGCTCAAGCGCCGTTGTGAAGATTTGTTGCGGCAAGCCGAAGCACGCGTGCAAAAGATCACGCTCGACACAACCGGTGCACCTACCGGTACTGAGCCGCTCGACATTCAATAGCCGCTCGATAAGTCAACGCGCGGCGCCCGTTGGCGGCTCATCAAACACCACGACATTTCGCTCTTTGCCGCGCGACAACGCGGTGGCTTTTGAGAAAATGGCCCCTTCCCCCGTCCACGCCACGGTCTCCTTCTCCAAGCTGGCGTCGGCTTGAATGCGATGTCGGTCGGTCCCAAGCCAGCATCGCCGCGCCAGATGAGAACAAACGGATAAGATCCGCCTCGCCGATTACTTCGGGTAAGTATCTGTTAATTATATCGAATCTGACTTTGCGTTCAGCCTTGACTCCATAGAACAAAAAGAGAACACTGAACGGTCTGAGTCACGGGAGAGGACCATGGGCGCGG
>DAIUEQ010000081.1:3403-15025 GCA_036845025.1 Xanthobacteraceae bacterium
GAACAAAAAGAGAACACTGAACGGTCTGAGTCACGGGAGAGGACCATGGGCGCGGACAAGAAAAGCGCATGGCTGAAGAAGCTCGACGAAGAATGCCCTTATCAAGTGGTACTTCCGCGCCAGCAGCTTGCCGACGATAGCGACATCATGGATTTTCTCATTTCCTACGTGGGCAAATTCGACATGTATGTCGAAGACGATTACGCGGCTTTTGTACGCTATTGTTTTGAGGATCCGCTCGACGCGGAAATTTTCCGCTCGCGCTTCGAGCCGAAGATCGAGCGCTTCAAACTCGCTGGATAGGTTCGTCACCTTGCGATTTGGCCGATAACACCCACCCGGCTGAAGCAAGTGAGCTCGGCGGGCAAAAAAGGGTTGCTCAAATCGTCCCGCGCACTAATGTGCGGCGACTCGTTCGGCTGCGAGCCTTCTGCAAACGGTGTCCTTTGCTCAATCCTTGGTTCGAGGTAGCGTTGAAAGCTACCCAACTTTGCGTCGATGCGCAGAGCGTCATGGCGCTGCGGATGATGCGATTGGCCGCGGGCGGCGCTCGGGCTCAAGGCGAAGCTCAGCGTATGGTCGTGGAAAAAATTGCCGCGATCGCCGAAGCGCAAGCGGCCGCAATTTCGGCCGCTCTCGATGGTCATCAGGACCACGTGATCGTCTCCAAGACGCTCGGCGCGTTCGACAAGCGAGTGCGCGCAAATAAGCGCCGCCTGTCACGGGGCTAGTTTCGCGAGATATTCGGGCGGTTAGCGTCGCCGCTTGCGCATCTCCGGCAGCGTCTGCCGTATTTTGCCAATCTCCGCCCAAGCGTCTTCCTTGAGTCGTTTTTTCAGGTCCAGGACGTTGAATTCGTTGCCGCCCTCGGTACGCACTAATCGCTCCCAGGTCACCGGCGCTGAAACCGGCGCGCCGGCACGGGCGCGGCTGGAATACGACGCGATCGACGTTGCCTCGCGCGAGTTGCGGAAATAATCGATGAAGATTCGGCCCTTGCGCAACGACTTCGTCATTTTGGCGAGATAGAGCTTCGGGCTGTCAGCCGCCATTACCGCGGCGACGCGCTGCGCGAAAAGCTTTGCGGTATCCCAATCCGCATCCGCAATGGGCACCGCGACGTGAAGGCCTTTACCGCCTGAAAGCTTGACGAAGCTTGTAAGCTTTACCGCGTTGAGCCGTTCGCGAATTTCGCGGGCCGCGGCAATTATCGCCGGCCACGAAACTCCCTCGCCCGGATCGAGATCGAAGACGACGCGGTCGCAGGTTTCCAAACTGTCGAGCCGCGAACCGCGTACGTGAATCTCCAGCGCGCCCGATTGCACCAGCGCCACCAAATCCTCCACCGTCTCCACCGCGATCACATCGTGATCCTTGCCGGGAACGACGCGGCGAAGCGGCGAGGATTTTACGTTCGAGGCAATATGCTTCTGAAAAAAGGTCTCTCCGCCGACCCCTTCCGGAGCGCGAACGAGCGAGAGCGCCCTGCCGAGAATGTGCGGCTTCATCCAATCCCAGACCGCGACGTAATACTCGGCGAGGTCGGCTTTCGTGACGCCGACGTCCGGCCAATAGACGCGGTCGGGATGGGTCAGACGAAGAGCCAGCGGGCCACCATCGCTCCCAGCTGCGGTAGGTTTTCTTTGCTGCCCGCGTCTGCTCGCCGATTTAACGGACATCTTGTTTTGCGTCATCGCCGAAGCCGTTGGTTTCGCCACGGGAGCCTCCCGCACAATTTCGCTGACTGATTTATCTTCGCGGATCCCTTTGAACGCAGCTTGGCGAAGCACGCCGCCGTGGGTCATGCCCGCCGATTGAACCTCGATCACGAGCTGCGGCTTTACCCAAACCACGTCCTTGCGTCTCTCGTCGGCCGGCAACTCGATTGATGGACGCGCAGTGCGCAACGGCTGCAGCTTCTGGAAAAGCTCGCGTGCAGTCTTGTGACTATACCCAGTCCCGGCGCGACCGGCGTAGCGGAGTTCACCATCTTCCTGCACGGCGATTGTCAGAGCGCCGATGGCGTTCGGGACCGCCGTCGATGGCGAATAACCGACAACAATGACCTCCTGGCCTCCGCGGCATTTAGTCTTGACGAAATTGTCCGATCGGCCAGGCCGATAGGCCGCGTCGCGGCGCTTCGAGATGATGCCTTCAAGTCCCATCTCACAGGCGTGGCGAAGGATAACAGGCCCGCCCTCCTCGAAGCTCTCGGCGTAGCGGATAGTTCCGTTTTCGCCGTCGGCTTTCACCAAGCCGGCTAATGCGGCCTTGCGCGCCAGCAGGGGCTCATTGAGCAAATCGCGGCCATCGAGGTGCAAGAGATCAAAGACGTAATAGACAAAACGATCGGTTCGCCCATCCTTCAGATCGGTTTGCAACAGCGAGAAATCGGTGATCCCACGAGTGTTCTCAACAACAATTTCGCCGTCGAGGAGCGCCGCGGCGGCGGGAAGGCGGCTGACAGCTTCGGCGATCGGCTCGAAGCGATGCGTCCAATCCTGACGCTTCCGTGTCAGCAATCGCACGTCTCCATTATCGAGCCGCGCCTCCATGCGGTAGCCATCGAATTTGATTTCATGCAACCATTCGCCGCCGGCCGGCGGCTGATCGTAGAGTGTGGCAAGACTAAGCGGCACGAAGTCCGGTAATGCAGATCTTCGCTTCTTTGGCTCTTTTTTCTGGTTTGCGCCTGTTGCCCGGCGATTGGTCTTTGCTCGTGCGCGAGCTGGCGACCTTGCGGCAATTTTTCCGATTTTGTCCTTAAAAGTGCGATGCGCGTTTGGCTCGGTTTTAGCCGCGCGATTGGAATGCCAAACGCGCTTTTTCCCGCCTTTTCCCGCCGCGATTTCTTCGATTGACCGGCCGGTCACGGCCGAGCGCGACTCTTGCTGCAAAATGTCCGGATCACGCGGCCCGCGCGCTTCATCGTCCCGAGCCTTGATGAGCAGCCAGTTTTCGTGGCGGCCGCTGTCGCGCCCGCGCATGCGCACGAGATGCCAGCGCCCGTGCAATTTTTGTCCGTTAAGATCAAAGACGAGGTGGCCTTTGGCGTAGGCTTTCTGCGGATCGCCTTCCGGTGTCCAAGTGCCGCGGTCCCAGACCATGACAGTTCCGCCGCCATACTCGCCTTCCGGGATGGTGCCCTCGAATGAGTTGTATTCGATGGGATGGTCCTCGACATGGACCGCGAGGCGCTTTTGGTCGTGATCGAGACTCGGCCCGCGCGTGACGGCCCAGCTTTTCATCACGCCGTCGAGTTCAAGCCGCAAATCATAGTGAAGACGACGAGCCGCGTGCTTCTGGATAATGTATTGATGTCCTCCGGCAGCGGCTTTACGGCCGCGCGGCTCGGGGGTCACGGCAAAACGGCGCTTTTTGCGGTAAATCTCCAGAGCCACCCGGCATCAACTCCCAATTGGCCCGTATTCCTTGGAGGTTAACGACCGGAGCATATGCACGCCGAAAAATCGCCCCTGTGGCTCCCGGGGCATAGCAAAAACCGTCGCCAGAGCCCAACATAAGGGACTCGGACACAACATGGGAGGCCCTGGCCGGTTCCCCTGAAACGAATGGGTCCTAAAACGCGTTTCGCCCGGAATGGTACGCCGCTCCGAAATGGTGTAAACACCGAGGGTTTTTGCGCTATTGCGGGATCTCTGGGGCCGGCCCTCATAAGTGACCGTTTAGGCTGACCCAGCCGTCAGGCTGGCAGCAGCCAATAAGGCTAGTAAAGGAGCATTCGCGTGACCGTTCCGTCCAAAACACCGCTGCTCGATCTCGTCAAAACTCCGAGCGAACTCCGGAAGCTTGAAGAAGGCCAACTGCGCCAGCTTGCGGATGAGTTGCGGCAGGAAACGGTCGATGCCGTGGCAGTGACCGGCGGTCACTTGGGCGCCGGGCTTGGCGTGATTGAGCTGACTGTTGCCCTACACTACGTTTTCGACACGCCTGCCGACCGCCTCATCTGGGACGTCGGTCACCAGGCTTATCCGCACAAAATTTTAACGGGCCGGCGCGACCGGATACGCACGCTGCGCCAGGGCGGCGGCCTGTCGGGATTCACCAAGCGCGCTGAAAGCGAATACGATCCTTTCGGCGCTGCGCACTCTTCGACGTCGATCTCAGCCGCGCTTGGAATGGCGGTAGCCCGAGACCTCGAGGGAAAGCAGAACAATGTCATCGCGGTGATCGGCGATGGCGCCATGTCTGCGGGAATGGCCTACGAGGCCATGAACAATGCCGGAGCGCTTAATTCACGCCTTATCGTCATCCTCAATGACAATGACATGTCGATCGCGCCTCCGGTCGGGGCGCTTTCCGCGTATCTTGCCCGCTTGGTCTCCGGCCGCGCCTATCACAACGTGCGCAAATTTTTCCGCAGCGCCGCGCAACGCGTCCTGCCGAGCAGAATGTTGCAAAAGCGCGCGTTCGCCATCGAGGAATACGCACGAGGTCTGGTAACTGGCGGCACGCTGTTCGACGAACTCGGCTTCTTCTACGTCGGACCGATCGATGGCCATAACATCGATCATTTGCTCCCGGTCCTCAAAAATGTTCGCGACGCGAAGAATGGTCCGTTCTTGGTGCATGTCGTCACCCAGAAGGGTAAAGGCTACGCGCCGGCGGAAAAATCGGCTGACAAATACCACGGCGTCGTCAAGTTCGATGTGGCGACCGGCGCCCAGGTCAAATCGAAGCCGACTGCGCCGGCCTATCAGAAGGTCTACGGCGAAAGCCTGATCAAAGAAGCGCGCAAGGATGACAAGATCGTCGCGATCACGGCAGCGATGCCGTCGGGCACCGGCGTCGATCTATTCCAAAAGGAATTTCCCAACCGTAGCTTCGACGTCGGCATTGCCGAGCAGCACGGTGTTACTTTCGCCGCGGGGCTTGCTACCCAAGGCTTCAAACCGTTTGCGACCATCTATTCAACGTTCCTGCAGCGCGCTTACGACCAGATCGTCCACGACGTAGCGATCCAGAAGCTGCCGGTGCGCTTCGCCATGGACCGCGCCGGCCTTGTCGGCGCCGACGGGCCAACGCACGCAGGCTCGTTCGACATCGCGTATCTTGGCTGCCTGCCGAATTTTGTGCTGATGGCGCCGTCCGACGAAGCCGAACTCGTTCACATGGTGGCGACTGCGGTTGCCATCGACGACCGCCCTTCGGCATTGCGCTATCCGCGCGGCGAAGGCCGCGGCGTGGCGCTTCCCGACGAGGGAAGGCCACTCGAAATCGGCAAGGGTCGTATTGTCCGCGAGGGCACGAAGATCGCCCTGCTCTCCTTTGGCACACGGCTTGGCGAATGCCTCCAAGCGGCAGACGAATTGGCCGCCCAGGGCCTGTCGACGACCGTCGCCGACGCGCGCTTTGCCAAGCCGCTCGACGTCGATCTGCTACTGCGGCTCGCGCGCGAACACGAAGTCTTGCTCACTATTGAGGAAGGATCGATCGGCGGGTTCGGTGCCTTTGCAATGCAAGCACTTGCCGAGCATGGCGTGCTTGATCGCGGGCTGAAGGTCCGGTCCATGGTATTACCCGACCTTTTTATCGATCAAGATTCGCCGAACGCGATGTATGCCAAGGCCGGCCTCGACGCTAAAGGCATCGTTTCCAAGGCGTTCGAAGCTTTAGGGCAAAATCTGCGCGGCGACGTCGTCAAGCTCGTACGGTAATAAGCAACCGTCGCGCTACTCGCTTTTGACCTGCTAACTTTAGCTCGAACAGGAATCCAGTTCGTCATTTCGCTCTGGGTTCCTGCTTTTGCGGGGACGAACGCATCGGCTGCGCGCGAGCGCGAGCATATATAGCGGATATGACGAGCCGCCAACGTGCCGATCGTCTTCTGGTATCGCGCGGCCTCTTTGAAAGCCGCGCGCTGGCACAAGCAGCGATTACTGCCGGCCTCGTGACTGCCGACGGCGTTTTGGTGCGCAAGGCATCCCAGGAGATTTCGGCGAATGCCGCGGTAGTCGCCAACCGCCCCCATCCTTACGTATCGCGCGGCGGCATTAAACTTGCGGCGGCGCTAGATCACTACCGCGTCGACGTGACTGGCCGCGTGTGCCTCGATGTCGGGGCATCCACCGGCGGTTTCAGCGAAGTGTTGCTGCTGCGCGGCGCCAAGCGCGTTTATTCTGTCGACGTCGGACATGGGCAACTCCACGCTTCGCTCCGCAGCCGAAGCGAAATTGTGTCGCTGGAAAAAACCGACATTCGTTCGCTCGAGCCGTCGAGGCTCGTTGAAGTGCCTGACCTGGCGACAGTGGACGTGAGCTTCATTTCGTTGAAGCTGGTATTGCCCGCAATCGCCAAGCTTCTGCAATCGACCGCGACAATTATCGCGCTGATCAAACCTCAATATGAGGTTGCCCGCCGGGACGCGAAGAAAGGGATCGTACGGAGCGAATCGGCGCGCGCCGCTGCATGCCAGGAAATCGCCACCTCATTGCGCGGCCGGGGGTGGTTGGTCAGCAACCCCATCCCATCCCCGATTCTCGGTGGAGATGGCAACGTCGAATATCTGATCGAGGCCGAGCGTGGTTGAGCGGCTGTTGATCGATCGTCTCGGCCACTTGGGCGACGGTGTCGCCGTTGCCTCGGGCGGCACGGTTTATGTTCCAGGCGCGCTGCCGGGCGAAACCGTCGACGTTGAGGATGTCGCTGGACACGCAGGCCGGCTGCGTCTTGTGCAGATCGTATCCGCGAGTTCGAAGCGCATTTCGCCGATCTGCCCGCACTTCGGCGTATGCGGCGGCTGCGCCGTGCAGCATTGGGACGCCGACTGCTATCGAGCCTGGAAGCGCGGCCTTGTTGTCGAGGCGCTGGAGCGGGTTGGTCTCCATCCTCCGGTCGGCGACCTTGTCGACGCGCATGGTGCCGGCCGCCGCCGGGCCGTGTTGCACGCGCGGCGCGGCACACACCAGGTGCTCGAAGTCGGTTTTTCCGCCGCGCGCGCCCATCGCGTGGTGGCGATTGACCGCTGTCCGGTGCTCGCGAAAAGTCTCGACGGCGCCATTAAAGTCGCCTGGGAGATCGCCGAGGCGTTGCAGCCGACCGCGAAACCCCTCGATCTCCATGTTACCGCGACGGATACCGGCATCGACGTTGACGTGCGCGGCTCAGGATCGCTCTCGGCCGCCCTCGTGTCATCGCTCGCGCGTATTGCCGACACGCGCGACTTGGCCCGACTTACGCGACACGGAGAAGTCGTCGCGCTGCGGCGCGCCCCAAGTTTGCGCATGGGCAAGGCGAACGTGCAGTTGCCGCCCGCGTCCTTCTTGCAAGCCACCGCCGAGGGCGAGGCAGCTTTGGCGCGGCTCGTGCTCGGCTATTGTGCCAATGTCGGCCGCGCCGCCGATCTGTTCGCCGGCGTCGGTCCATTCGCGTTGCGCCTTGCCGAGCGGATCCAGGTGCATGCCGTCGACCACGACGAGCAGGCTCTTGCGGCGCTGGATCGCGCAGCGTCCACGACAAGCGGGCTGAAGCCTGTGACTGTCGAACGGCGCGACCTTTTCCGGAGGCCACTCACGGGACCGGAGCTAAAGCCATTTGACGTCGTGGTGTTCGATCCTCCGCGACAAGGCGCCGAGAGCCAATCGCGTGAGCTCGCACAGAGCGAGGTGTCGCGAATCGTCGCGGTGTCATGCAACCCGGCAACATTCGCCCGCGACGCATCCGCGTTGGTAAGCGCCGGCTATCGATTGATCGACGTTACTCCAGTCGATCAATTCCGTTACGCCGCCCATGTAGAGATCGTGGGCCTATTTGAAAGGTAGGCGACCACGAGTAACGGGCGAGATACTTCACTCCGCCGCGTGGCGTGACGGCGGGCGCATGCTTTCGACGCCGTCAAGTTCGGTCGCCGATACGGTCGTGCGCACCATCAGCCGCGCCTCGTGCGCCGGCCACGGACGCCCCCGATGCAAGGTCGCTCGATTGTCCCACATGACGACATCGCCCTGCCGCCAGGTATGCACGTAACTTAACCCTGGCGCGGTGGCAGCTTCCATCAAGTCCGCGAGCAAGGTCTGGGCCGCAGCTTGCTCCATTCCCTCGATCGCACACGCATGCGAGGCGATATAGAGCGCGGTGCGGCCATTGATCGGATTCTTCCATGCCATGCGCCAGCAGTGCGGCGGCAATGCCGAACGCTCTTCGACAGCAACGATGTTGGCGTCGATTTTGCCGCGCGAATAAGAATAATCGTGCCAGGCAAACGCATTCTCTAATCGGCCACGCAACTGTGGCTCGAGCCGGTCCCAGGCAATGCGGGTTGAGACGAATTCGGTTTCACCGCCGTGCTCCGGAATGATCCGCGCCGACAGCACCGAGGCCAGCGCCGGCACACTTTTGAAGGTGCTATCAGCGTGCCACAGCTGGTTGGCCTTGTTTCGCAGCGCCAGCTTATGGTCCGCCGGCACCACTTTGCCGTCCTTGCCAATAGTGCTGAGAATGACGAGGTGAGTTCCGGCGCCTTGAGAGGCGACATGCGTCACCTCGAGCGGCCCAAATCGGCGCGAGAAAGCTACCTGTGACTCGTCGGATACGTCCCGATCGCGAAAAACCAAGACTGAATGCTGCTCGAACGCCGCGCGCGCTTCGCGATAGGCGTTGTCGTCTGTCGTAATTTCCGCGAGCGTGACGTCACGCAATTCTGCGGCAAACCCAGGGCCAAGCGGAATGACCTTCATGGCGACACCTCGCCGATATTGGTGACGTAGTGTCTCGCAAAAGCGCTCAGCCGGCAACCCTCGGGACGAAGCACCGGCGTCGGTCCCGACCGACAGAGCGACGCCATCATTTGAATGAGACGAGCGTTCCTTGCGGATCAGCGCTCCGGTCCGGAAAGACTAAGCTCGCGTTCAGCGCGGAAAACATTGGCGTACAAAGTCGAGATCCATTGCCGCCCGCTGGACGTCACATTCAGATAGCGTATCGCTGTCTGAATGTAGGGCGAAACGCTGTTGTAATAAAATTGAGGATACAGGTCCGTCAGATCGGCCGGCGATTGATAGCCAAGTTGCCGATTCATGCCGACTTCTTCGAATTCGTAATACAGCGCGTTTGCCTTGCGCAGATAATGCGGGTCGCCGAGCTGGCCAATCAGGTCCGCAGCGCGCACCAGCGACCCTTCCTCACCGTCTTGCTGGTCTGGCTCGGTCGATACAGGAAAGCGGGTGTATTCGATGGCGCGCGCTACCCTGGCCGCGTCGATAAGATCCATCTTCGCCAACCGGTCGATGGCGAAGAGCTTTGAACGGTCGACATGATAGGGCGTCAACGCGGCATCGGACGCGCCGCGCGCGAGCTTTACCTTGCCGCCTTTGTCGTCGGTAACGTATCCGGCTGCGTCGTCGCCGGGGAGAATGCCGCGCACATATCCAATGTCATGGAACAGACAGGCGACGAGGAGATGAGCGTAGTCGCTGGCCGGCGTCGGCATAAGAAGTGAGCGCCCTTTCATGATGTCGTAGCCGACGAGCGTCACGAGCATCGTGTGCTCGACATTGTGATAAAGCGAGTCGCTGTTGCCGATGCATTCCAAGGCCAGACGCGCCACCGACGGAATAAGCTCGGTCAGCTCGGCTTCGGTCGAGCCGAACCGGAGGTCGAGGTCGGAGGAAAGGTATGACCCCAGGGCCTCCGCGGATAACTCAGGTACGGTAATCATGCGATGCCCCCGAAGCTCGCTTGTTCAGGCGTCAAGTGGATCGATCAATTAGTACTGACTATTGCTTTTCAGATTCGATGATCTTTGTGGGCAAGGCGGCCATGCTCAATTTCAACTGGTACGCCGGCGCGAGATTATGGCGGCCGCTTGTCTCTATTTCCAGGCCTCTCAGCATTGTTTCCCAGAGTTCGCGAACTTGAGCGTGGCGGCGCTCCACAGCGGCGGAGACGGCACCGCGTACCGGCACGAGTTCCGGGCTCTTGAGAAAGACGATTTGCGCATGCATCAATCGTCCGCTTTCAAACTCGACACGTTTCATCGCCAGCCCAAAAGCGTTGTTGTGCTGCTCGAATTCGGGCAACAGCGCCGCTGGTCGAATAACCGAATGCACCGCGTGGCCGAAAGCCGCCAGATCAATCAACAAGGCTAACGATTGATCGGCCACTCCGTCCGCGGCCCGCGGCAGCCACGCCGCTTCCCACTGCCAGATCATGAAGGCCAAGGTCGGATCGGGCACCCATTTCGTCGAGCGGCCGATCAACGAAAGGATTTCGATCTCCCGGCAATATTGGGAATGCAGTTCCACCTGCCAGCCATTCTTCAAGCTCCACGGCAGCGCTATGGCAAGCTGCCGTGTCTGCGCGCCGTGCGCCGAGACGAGAAAAGCCGACAATCTCGTCTGCTGAAGGGCCGGCACACAACCGTCAGGATCGAGTGGACCGAGAAACGGGCTCATGAGGCGGTCGCACGTTCGCTGCGCGCCGTTTCAGATGCCGCTTTGCGTACTGGTATGGCGCGCAAATGGTCGAACTCGGCTGGGAACGGAGTGAGATCGCCCCCGACTTGCTCGGGTCCGACCCATATGGTCCGGTTGCCCGGCCAGCGTCCGCCGAGAACGTCTTCGGCGAAACGCGCCACAAGATAAGCGGTCAACTCCGGCTTCTCCAGCGTGAACGCATGATAGGCGCGCGGCAAGATCACCATCGCGCTGTTCGGAATATTCACGCGTAACGAATCCTGCAGCGCGCGCGGCGTAAGAAAATCGTACTCGCCGGTCAAGATCATCGTCGGCGCATTGATCGACGGCAGTTGCGCGGTAAGCGGTTCAAAGTCGAGGAAAGACTCCATCAGATTGGCCAGCGCATAGACATCGTTGATGAGCCACCCGCGATGCGTCGCAAGCTCGATCAAATAACTTTTGTCCTCGAGCCACTCGCTTGAGAAGTTCATCGGGAACAGCAGATCTTGCAAATAAGACGTACCGCCGAGCGTCAGCCCCGTGCGCATGGCGG
The DNA here is from genome assembly GCA_036845025.1 of Xanthobacteraceae bacterium. GTDB lineage: Bacteria > Pseudomonadota > Alphaproteobacteria > Rhizobiales > Xanthobacteraceae > BOG-931. Next base: position 14,372 of record DAIUEQ010000081.1, read on the forward strand.
CGCCGAGGCGGTAAAGCTGCGTCGGGATTTCTGCAAAGCTGCTCATCGGCACCAACCCGGCAATGCGGTCGCCATGCTCGATGGCATAACGCAGCGCAATCACACCGCCGAAGCTAATTCCGGCGACAAAGATCGGCCGCTCGCCGAGCTTCGCGATGAGCTCCCCAAGCACGTCCACCTGGTCAGTCTGTTCGATGAAAAGGGATGGCTTGTCCGATTGCCCCTGGCCGAGCATATCGAAGCTCGCGACGTGGAAACCTCTCGCTACGAGCGCATCGCGGAGCGGATGCCAAAGCTTGACGTATTGCGTGAGACCGTTAACCAGGACACACGCTGGGCCGTCCACCGGGCCGGCTAGTTCGTAGTGGATTCGCCGCGAGTTGCTCGAAAGCCAGGGCATATAACGTTCTCTGGGAATCTTGCGCCGGGCCGCACACTAACCCGAACTTGGCCGGGCCCGTCAATCACATCCCGGACCGGTCTCCGGCCCTCATAAACCGGGACGAATAGCCCGAATTTGGTATGTTCGATGGTAATTATGGGTTATTCGATCACGCGAGACCCATTGCATGCTTACGGCCAAGGGAAAGTATAGCCTCAAGGCGCTTGCTCATCTCGCTGCGCAAGCGCCTGGCGCCACTGCGCAGGCGAGCG
>DAIUEQ010000082.1:0-14733 GCA_036845025.1 Xanthobacteraceae bacterium
GAACGGAAACCATTTCGGCAGCAGCATGATCTCGACCGGCATCACCGGCACGGCGCGCCAGGGAATGAATCCGAACAACGCCAGCATGATGCGCGTGAACACGTTAGCCTGTGCGGCGCCGCCGCGCGTGCGCACCGCTTCACGCGCGCGCCGCATGTGATCGGCATCGGTCGAGTCGCCGATCATCTTCAGCGCGAAATATGCCTTCACCGTCGCGCTTATATCGACGTCGCCGTCGCGGAACAGCGGCCAGCCGCCGTGTTCGCCTTGGGTACGGCGCAGATAGACGGCGATTTTGGCTTCCAACGGGCCGTCGACCGGCTCGCCGAGATAGTGCCGGAACAGCACGTACTCCGCCGGGATCGTGGCGTCGGCCTCGAGCTCAAACACCCAGTGTCCGTCGGGGCGCTGGCGCTCCAGCAGCGCCGCGGCGGCCTTGTTGATGTTTTGCTCCACGTCTTCCAGGAGCGTGCGCGCCAGCGCAGCCTCGGTCGCGAGTTCAGTCTTGCGGTCGAGAATAGCTTCGGTCATGGCAGATGGGCGATCATCTGAGCGGCGCGATTGCCTGATCGGATCGCACCTTCGATGGTAGCGGGCAGCCCGGTATCTGTCCAATCGCCGGCGAGGAACAAATTGGACCAATTGGTTGCGGTGCGCGGGCGCTTCAAGTCTTGCGCCGGCGTTGCCGCAAAGGTAGCGCGCCGCTCGCGCACGATTTGCCAGGGCGGAAGAGTTGCCGGCAGACCAGTAACGCGCGCCACCTCGCTCCAGATGGTGGCGGCGAGTTCCTCGCGCGGCGTGTCAATGAGGCGATCGCCGGCGCTGATAGTGACGGAGAGCCGGCCGGGAAAACTGAACAGCCATTGGGTGGTCGCGTTGAGAACGCCGAGAATCGGCGGCAAATCAGCCGGCGGCGCAATGCGAAAATGTGCGTTAACGATGGCGCGGAACTCGTTTGGAACATCCAGACCGCGCACCAGCATCGCGGCCGCATAGGGTGGGACCGCGAGAATGACGGTGTCGTCTGCGCCAAGCGCGATTGTCTCGGCACCGAAGTCGAGCGTTTCGACGCGGCCGTCGGCAAAGGCGAGCGCCCGGAGCTGGTGCTCCAAGTAAAGCGTCGCGCCGCGCTGTTTGAGAAACGCGAGTGCCGGTTCAACCAGCGTCGGACCGAGGCCCTCGCGAGCGATCAGCGGGCGGCATGCCCGGCCGCCGACCGCGAGCGTTTCGCGCACGATCGCCGCCGCAAGCCGCGCCGAGCCTTGCGGCGGATCGATATTCAAAGCGGCGAGGATGAGCGGCTCGACAAGCCGCTCATAGAGCACGCCTTGGCACGGGATAACCTCGCCGACGGTTTGCCTCTCGCGCACCCACAACAGTCGCGCCAACGACAGATAATCGAGCGGCTGCGTCCCCGGTACGCGCGAATTGCGGTCGAAAATCCAGAACGGCAGCCGACCGTCGTTGAATTTCAGCGTCCAGCGCGCACCGCTCTTCAAATCCACAAAGAAAAATTCCGCATGCTGCGGCCCGATCAACCTTTGCTCGGCACCGACGTCGCGCAAATAAGCCAGTGCGGCGGTATTGCCGGAGAGCAAGAGGTGATTGCCGTTGTCGATGGTCATGCCAATCGCGGCGTCGTGGTAGGAGCGGCAGCGACCGCCGGCGAACGCAGTCGCCTCGTGGACGGCCACCTTGCGGCGCCCAAGCGACGCGAGACGCACCGCGGCGGAAAGGCCGCCGAGGCCGGCGCCGATAATATGAACTGTCCCGGTCATCGTTTCAGAACAAATTACGCAATACGATACCTAAAAGCTTCAAGCGCGGCAGGCGAATGCGCGCGCGCGGCGCAGTGAAGCCGCGCCTTACCAACGCGTCGAGAATCGTCCGGTAGGCTTGTCCCATGATGCGCGGAGCGCGCACCATCCGCCGCGGGCAGCGCGCCATGATGGCATTCGCTTCGCTAAAGTGCCGGCCGGCGAACTCGACGATGTCCGCGCAGGCCTTGCCGATCGCCGGGTGTGCCAGCACTTCGTTCGGATCGGTCGCCATGATGCCGTGCGTTTGCAGTACCTCGCGCGGTAAATAAAGCCGGCCCAGCGACGCATCTTCGTCGAGGTCACGCAGGATATTGGTGAGCTGAAGCGCGCTGCCGAGATGATGCGCGAGCGCCCGGCCGCTATCGGCCGGCATGCCGAACACGCGCACCGAAAGCCGGCCGACCGCGCAGGCGACGCGGTCGCAATAAAGCTCGAGCGTCGGCCGATCCGGCGCGCGGATATCGGCGATGACGTCCATTTCCATGCCATCAATGACAGCGATGAAGTCTTCGCGTTCGAGCGCAAAGGTGCCGACGGCCGACGCGAGCCCGGCGAGCTGCGGCGGCGCCGCGCCACGGTAGAGCCCATCGATATCGGCGCGCCATTGCGCCAACTGCGCGCGGCGCGGCTCGCGTGGACCCGGATCGTCGGCGATATCGTCGACGGCGCGGCAAAACGAATAGATTTCAAACATGGCCGCGCGCTGCGCCGGCGGCAAAATACGCATTCCGAGATAGAATGAGCTGCCTGAGGCGCGCTCGGCCGCCGGACTAGACGTCGTCACTTACGCACCCCGCGGCGTATGCGCAGTGGCGGAAGCGCGGCGGCTCAACCGGCGGAACGCGCCGCCGACAATTCCGATGGCCGTCACGCCGGCGACGGCCGGCATGGACAGATGCACGCGATCGCGGAGCGGATCGTGCGTCATAAGAATCCGCGACAGCCGGTGCGCCAGCGCATTGATCACCGACACCTCCAGCCCTAGTCGGCGGTCGCTGATCAGAAGCGGAAAGACATCGCTCTCGGCGAGGAGCTTCTCAGTGCGTGCGGCCAGGTCGTGCAGCGTGGCGAGGAGCGCCGGCGACGCTTGCGCCTCACCGAGCGCCTCGACGCCGGCGCCATGCGCGGCCAATGTGTCGAGCGGAATGTAGACGCGGTCGAGATTGCGGTAATCGTCCTTGCAGTCTTGCAGATGATTGATGATCTGCAACGCGGCGCACAACGCGTCATTCGCCGGCCAAGTGCTGCGGTCCTCGCCATGAACATCGAGCACGAAACGGCCGACCGGCATCGCCGAATAAGAGCAGTAATGCAGAAGGTCGTTCCAATCAGTGTAACGCAGCTTGGTCACGTCCATCATGAAGGCAGCGAGCAAATCTTGCGCATGTTTGGGCGAAAGGCCGCGCGCAGCAAGCTCCGCGCGTAGGCGAACGGCGGGGGCATCGGCGTCGTTGTCGCCGGTCAGGCCGCCACCGAGACGATCAAGCAAAGCGAGTTTCTTTTCGGGCGCGAGCGTTGGGTGGTCGGCGATGTCGTCGGCGGTGCGGACGAAATTATAGAAGGCAAGGATCGGCGCGCGGTAGCGCGGGTGGATCAGAAAAGAGGCGACCGGAAAGTTCTCGTCCCGATGTCCCTTCCCGGAGCGCAAATCGGCAGTGTCGGCGGTCTTTGCTTCGTTCATCGCAATTCCGAAACTTTGCCTCGCAGATCGCCTTGGGCGCGGCCTTTCCACATCCCGCTGCGCCCGCGCCAATGCTGATAGGCGGAATCAACCGTGAAGGCCATATAGATCGCGGCAATGGCCGGCAACGCTACGCCCCATAGCGGTGAAACCCGATAGAAACGGAGCGTAGGCTGGAGCGCCAACGCCATCAGCAGCCACGCGGCCAGCCCGAGGAACCGGGCGGCGCCCACCGCGAACAAGGCCAAAACGACCGGCGCAATAAACGTTATCGCCAGGCCGATGACGGTGCCCGCTAGCACGAGCGGCGAGTAGCGAAGTTGCGCGTACGCGGTGCGCGAGACCATGTGACGAATGTCGGCGAGCGCCGCATAGCCGCGGATACTGGACACGTTCTGCGTCAGTCCGATCCAGATCGGACCTTGCGCCTTCAACTTTATCGCCAGCGTGCAATCGTCGATGAGTGCGTCGCGGATCGCGGCCATCCCGCCGGCTTGCACAAGCGCATCGCGGCGCACGAGCATGCAGCCGCCGGCCGCGGCGGCCGTACCGCGGCGCGGATCGTTCGCCCACGCGAACGGATAAAGCATCTGAAAAAAGAAAATAAAAGCCGGAATGAAGAAACGCTCGGCAAGCGTCGTGCAGCGAAGTTTCACCATCAGCGAAGTCAGCACATAACCACCCCGGCGCGCGCGCAACGTGAGCGCTTTGAGCGCGTGCAGCGTGTAGACAATATCGGCATCCGTTAGCAGCAAATAATCCGGCGGAGGCGAAACCGCTAAAGCCGCCTCGACGCCTTGTTGCTGCGCCCAGAGCTTGCCGGTCCAGCCTGCGGGCAGCTGCCGACCGGACACCACCGTCAACCGGGCGGCCGCGCCAAGTGATGCGGCCGCGGTGCGCGCGATTTCCGCTGTCCCGTCGCGGCTCTGGTCGTCAACAAGAAATATGGAAAATTCGCCAGGATAATCTTGTTGCAGCAGCGAGGTTATGGTTCTGCCGACGCTTTCGGCCTCATCGCGGGCCGGGATGACGGCGGCAATCGCCGGCCACGGTCCCTCCCCCGTCCCGGTGGCGTCATCGCGCTCGCGGCCGAGCCAAAAGCCGCCGCGTCCGATCAGCAGGTAGACCCAGATCGCGAGTACCATTGACGCTAACAGATCGTTGGCCACAGATAGTCCTCAAGCGGCTTGGATGGGGCGTTCGTTAACGATCAAACGCCCGGAGCGGCCTGCCGCCCGCCGTTCCGGTCGCCATTATAAAGTGAGATCGGATTAATTGTGGACGGTGCAAAGGCCGATAAGACAACAATGAGTAGCAGTCAAAACGCATTTCTTCAGCATCTCGACGCCGCTGCCAAGGAGATCGAAAGCGTGCTCGAGAAGCTCCTTTCCACCGCCCCCCTCGAAGGCGAACTGAGCCGGCCAGCGCGCCTGATCGAAGCCATGCGTTATTCGAGCCTCGGCGGCGGAAAAAGATTCCGGCCCTTCCTCGTTGTAGAAAGCGCAGCTTTGTTTGCGGTCCCGCGGTCGCGCGCGTTGATGGCCGGCGCGGCGCTGGAATGCGTGCATTGCTACTCTTTGGTTCACGACGATTTGCCGGCCATGGACAATGACGATTTACGGCGCGGCCAGCCGACGGCGCATAAAGCATTCGATGAAGCGACCGCCATTCTTGCCGGCGATGGGTTGCTCACACTCGCATTCGATATCCTTTCCCGCACCGAGGCACATCCAGACGCCGCGATAAGGATTGACCTCGTCAGTTCGCTGGCGCGCGCCGCGGGTCTCGGTGGAATGGTGGGCGGACAGATGCTCGACCTCGAGGCCGAAGGCCGCTTCGCCGGCAACGTGCCGCTCAAGCTCGACGAAAACAGCATACTCACATTACAGGCGATGAAGACCGGCGCCCTGTTGCGTTTTGCGTGTACGGCCGGAGGTATTCTCGGCTCGGCGAACGCGGCCCAGCGCAAGGCACTCGAACGCTACGGGTCGGCGGTCGGCAAGGCGTTCCAGATCGCCGACGATCTTCTCGACCTCGAAGGCGACCCGGCGCTGGTCGGCAAACAGACCGGCAAGGACGCCGTGGCGGGCAAGGCGACAATTGTCGGCATACTTGGCGCACCGGGCGCGAGGGCGCGATTGAAGGAGCTGGTCGCCGAAGCCGAAGACGCATTGGCGCCGTTTGGCAAATCGGCCGAAATTCTCATTGAAGGAGCACGATTTGTGGCCGAACGGCATATGTAGGGCCGCAATGCCGTGGCGCGTTTAGCGGATATTTTCCTAATACAGCGTACAAGTTCCGGATTGGATTGAACTCTGTCTGCTGCCGCCTTATGTCCTTCGGAATCGCACCCCCCATGCGGTTGCCGTCACCGACGGGCTTGAGCTGTCCCGCAAATTGAGGAACACCAACCGCCATGACGTTGCCGCATAAACGATGGGGCGTTTGCGCCGGGACTGCCGTTTTTTCGGCCATTTTCGTCTCGGCGGCGTGGTGCGATGGATTGGCGACGGGCCGCCAAGATGGGCCAACTGACCGGCCGATCCTAGTCGCGGAAGCACACGCCAAACGCTCCTCCAGCAAAAGCGACGCCAAACCTCAACAACCGCCCTCTTCTACCTCGGCGCAAACGCAGTTGCCGCCGCGAACCCCCTTTACTGCCGCCGAAGACGCCGTAGCGACCATCCCGGACATACCCAATGCGCGGTTTTGGGCGGACTCGGAGGCGGATTTCAAGAATGCGCTGCCGGCCGACCCCGGGCCGTGGCTCGCCCTCTCTAGTGGCGGCGAGGATGGCGCGTTCGGCGCGGGCCTCCTTGTCGGTCTCTCGGCGGCGGGCAAGCGCCCTGACTTCGCGGTGGTGACGGGCGTGTCCAGCGGCGCGCTGATGGCGCCGTTCGCCTTTGCCGGTAGCCGCTACGATGAAGCGCTGAAGAAGGCCTATACCACCGTGACCGCCGCGGACATTTTTGAAGCCGGCGGATCGACCGGAGAAAGCTTTGTCAATTCCTGGCCGCTGCGGGATTTCATCGCCAAGGAGATCACGCCGGAGCTGATTGCAGATGTCGCCGCGGCCGACCACGCCGGCCGGCGCTTGTTCGTCGTCACTACCGATCTCGACGCCGAGCGCAATATCGTCTGGAACATGGGCGCGATTGCTGCGCACGGCGGCGAAGACGCGCGCAAATTGTTCGTCCAAGTGTTGCTGGCCTCGGCCTCGGTGCCCGGCGGATTTCCTCCGGTGCTGATTGACGTCGAAGCCGACGGCAAACGGTTCGCCGAAATGCATGTCGATGGCGGATTAGGCGGCCAGTTCTTCGTCGCGCCTCACTCGCTGATGGCAACCACTAGTGATTATCACTTGCCGGCGACCGCGCTCTACGTAGTAGTCAACACCGGACTCGAGCGCGATTTCAAGGTGGTCGACCGCTTCGCGCCGTCGATTCTGACTCAAGCGGTCGGCGCCGCCGTCAAGGTCGACACCCGATTGATGCTGACGCTGAGTTACGCGGTCGCCAAGCGCAGCGACGTGCCATTCCATGTCGCGAGCGTTCCACCAAGCTTCGATATGCCGAGCCAAGGTTCGTTCGATCCGAAATATATGGGTGCGTTGTTCCAGGTCGGGTTCGAACAAGGCAAAGGCGAGAATGCGTTCAGTTCAGAACCTCCACCCTACCCAAGCGGCACACCAAAGCCGCCGGCCAATCACACTGAGAAAACCGGAGCAAACTAAAATGCAGCGATCTATTTTGCGTTCAGTTTTTATTGCGCTGATCGTCGGCTTCACGGCAACAAGTGGCACGGTTATGTCAGCCCCGCGCCCGAACTCGTTCGACGGCAACTGGAGCGTGATCATCCACACGCGACAGGGCAATTGCGGCGAGTCGCTGCGCTACTCGGTGCGCATCATCGGCGGTCAAGTTCAGTCCGGTGAACAGAACTATCGGGCCGCGGGCTCGGTTTCTCCGAACGGCGCGATTCGCGTCGTGGTCGCCGAGGGCGACCGCTCGGCCAGCGGTGCCGGCCGGCTTGCCGGCAACGCCGGGAGCGGGCTCTGGCACACCGACCGGGGCGATTGTTCAGGTGATTGGACGGCTCAACGCCGCGGCGGCGACAACTGGTAAGCTTTGCTCAACCGGTCTTGCGCGCGGCGACGGTGGCGTTCCACCAAGGACAAACGTCGCCGGCGCGCAGATAGTTGCCATCCATCACATTGACCGGCGCGCGGCCGCCGGCTTGCGCGACGCCAATGCGCAGGTCGCGGGAATCTTCGCGCCGCTCCGGGGGCAACCACATGCGATCGTGTCCCCACAGGCTCGGCCCATCGGCGCGCAATTGCGGCGTCCAAGTCTGCGGGTCGATGCTGCGGCCACCCCAGCCATATTCGACCAGAAATTTCGACGGCGACCAGGAATAAAACGACGTCACTTGATCGTTGGTGTGACGACCGAGCGTGGTGCCGATCATTTCCGGCCGGCGCAGCGCGAGATCATAGGCCTGCCCCACATCATCGAGATAACAAAGCTCGACCATCAGATGATGAATGCCGTTCTTCTCGGCCTCGATGAACGCCAGACTGTGGTGGCGCGGATTGAGGTGGAAGAAGTATGCCTTGAACGGGCGCAGGAAATAGTCGCTGAGGCGAAAACCGAGAATGTCGGTATAGAACGGAACGACGTCGTCGATCCGTTCGGCGGTGAGCACGGCATGCCCCATGCCGAGCGGGCCGGTGCGGAAACCGGATATGGATCGCCCGGGCTTGAACGGCTCGGAAGCGATCTCGGCGCCGTAGAAAGCCTCCAGCCGGTTGCCGATCGGATCGGCAAAGACGATTAAATCCATCACCCGGCGCTCGTTGGCGAGTGCCCGCGAACCGCGCGCAACATTGACCTTGCAGTTCTGTAAGTGCGCGGCCAACGCCTCCAGCGCGGCGGCATCCGCGACTTCCCAGCCATAGAACGAAGGCGCATCGTCGCTATCGGCATGCACAATGACGCGCTGCTTGCGGTCGTCCATGCGCAGCGTCAGCGTGCCGCCGGTCTGTTCGACCAGTTGCATGCCGAGAAAGTTCGTGCCGTACGTCGCCCATTCGCCGAGATCTTTGGCGCGGATGCCGACATAGCCTAAAGCTGCCAAGCTCATCCCGGCTCCTTCAAAGGCGCGACGCAATAACAATAGTGGAGATAAGGGCTAAATTCCACTTGCGAAAGGCGCGTGACGCTCAGACGCGAAGCGCGCGCGTGGTCTCGTCGAAGAGTTCCTCGACCGTATAACCTCGCGGGATAAGCTGCATTTCCAGCGCATACGCGCTCATCAACTCAAGCGCCGGCCGAACGGCGTCGAAGCCGAATGGAACAAAGTCGATCGCTCCGGGCTGCGGCAGACCGGCCGCCGTTTTGCTTTCGAGCATCATGCGGAATACTTCGCGCACCGCCGCCGGGTTCGATTTTGCCAGACTGTCTTTGACCACAACCATGTGATTGATGGGCACGGTACCGTGCTTGCGGGACCATTCCTCACCGGCCGTCTCCGGATCAGTAATGACGCTCTTGAGCCGGGGATCTTCGGGCATGTTGCCGCCGAAAATAGCCGCGTCGAGTTCGCCGTCCAGCAGCATCTGCGTGATGTCTTTGCTGGCGGGAGCGCGCTCCACGCCAGGCGGGTCGCGGTATTCGGCGACGTGAGCATCCTCGAACGTCACCCACTTCACGCTGTTCAGATCGAGACCGTAATCCTTCCAGAGAATGCCGCGGATCCACGCTCCCGTAGTCTGCGAAAAAGCGCGCACGCCGACGCGACGGCCGGCCAAATCCTCAACGCGCAGGCGGCCGCGCGCGGAATTGTACAGCAAGGTGCCGTGCTGGAAGCGTCCCATCATGGTCGCGGGCAACAGCATGAGCGGCTTGCCGTAGGCTTTAGCTTGCAGATACGTGACGATCGCCATCTCGCAGACGTCGAATTTCTGCTCGCGGGCCATCAGCAGAAAAGCCCGATTGACCGGATTTATCTCGGTGAAATTGAGTTTGACCAGATCGGATTTGACAGTGCCGTCCTTCAGAGCGCGCGTGTGCGCGTAAGTGCCAAGACAAGCGCTCAAGACCGTGGTTTTGTCGGCAACAATAGTGCTCATTACGCAAAAGACCTCGCTGTCGCGTTATCGCTTAATATTTCGGGATTGTGCAAGAGCGGCGGACGCGGCCGAGCGCTTAGTTATGCACCCGCGCCTTCACGCCGCCCGGATATGAGGGAGCCGCGCCTGCGGCACTCGAGACGAACAGTCTTTGCAGCATCTGCCGTTCGATCGGCTTCTGCAGCACCGGGACATTGCTGAATCGCTCATCGACCGTGTCGGCCTCGTAGCCGGTGACAAACGCGAAGGGAACGCCGCGCTGCGATAGAATCTCGGCGACCGGATATGCCATCCCGTCGCTGAGATTGATGTCGAGAATAGCAGCGTCGAATTCGCCCTGCTTCGCCGCTGCCAGCGCTTCGGCTGCCCGGCCGATCGGCCCGACCACCGAATGCCCGTACTCAGTCAAGCATTCCTGGATCATCATGGCGACGAGGGCTTCGTCCTCGACCAGCAAAACGCGCCGGCAGTTAGCCATGGTCGCCTCCGCCGCGGCGTTGGTTGCTGCTCCATTCCCAGTCTTCTTTCCCGCACCGGCAGCCAACGGCGCCTGCTGCGGGATTGACAACGTGCATTGTATTCCCTCCGCCGCCCAATCGAACGCGGCTTTGCCACTCAATTGGTTCTCGATACTCGCGCGGATCACGTTGAGGCCGAAGCTCCGCGACGGCGGCGGCGCAATCCGTGGGCCGCCGGTCTCATTCCAACGCAGAACCAGAAAGTCGGGCCCCGTCTTCCACGTTATCGTGACCCTGCCCGCCATCGACGAAAGCGCGCCGTGCTTGGCGGCATTGGTGGCGAGCTCATGAAGCGCAAGCGCCAAAGCCTGCGCCGTGTGCGGCAGCAGCGAGACGCTCGGGCCGCCGATATGCACCTTGTCGGGTTCACCGATCCGGTAGGGCGCTAACTCCTCGGCCACCAGCGTCGCCAAATCGGCGCCGCTCCAGCGCGAATCGGACAGGAGCGCGTGCGCACGCGCCAGCGCCTTGATGCGCCCTTCGACGGCCATGACGTAGCCGTCCACACTGTTGGCACGCGTCAACCGGACGATCGACTGGACCACGGCGAGCGCGTTGCGGGCGCGGTGGTCGACCTCGCGCGCAAGCAGATCCTGGCGCTGTTCGGCCTCTTTACGCGTAGTGATTTCCATCGCGGTGCCGACCACGCGGACGCACTCGCCGTCGCCGTCGAAAATCCCGCGGCCCTTGGCCGCCACCCAGCGCACGACACCGTCTTCCTTGCCGACGGTGCGATATTCGACGTCGTACAACGCGCGCTGTTGCGGATCGCAAGCCGCCGCATACGCCTCGCCGGCGGCTTGACGATCGTCGGGATGAAGCCCGCTAAAGAAGTCCGCCATGGTCACCGGAACGTCGGGAGATATGCCGAACATCGCCTTCACACGTGGCGGCCAAAACAGCGTGTTGGTGACGTTGTCGACATCCCACAGGCCGATCTCGGCCGCGTCCGTCGCCAATCGCAATTGCTCCTCGCTCTCGAGCGCCCGCGCGTTCGACGTTTCCAGTTCCGCGGTCCGCTCCTTGACGCGCCATTCCAGCTCGGCGTTGAGGCGCTCAAGCTGGCGCGTCTTGCGATAAAGCTCGGCGAATACCTTGACCTTGGCGCGCAGCACGGCCGGCACGACCGGCACCGGCACGTAATCCACCGCGCCCATCTCGTAGCCGCGTAGCCGGTCGACGTCGTCGACCTGGACGGCGGAAATAAAGATGATGGCGGTCCGCTGAAACCGCGGATGATCGCGGATCATGGCCGCAAGTTGAAAACCGTCGAGCTCCGGCATGCACACGTCGACGAGGACGACGGCGGCTTCGTTCTTCAGCAGGAACTCAAGCGCCTCGCGGGCTGACGAAGTCTTGATGAGGTTTTCGCCGAGCTCGCGAAGGATTTCCTCGTTGGCCAGAAGCTTCGCCGGCTGATCGTCGACCAAAAGAACGTTGACTTTTTCGTGCATGAAAGGCGGCCTAGCGATGGAGCCACATGCGCAACGACGATAGTAACTGCTCGGTGTCAACCGGCTTGGCGAGATAGTCCGAGGCACCCGCCTCCAGACATTTCTCGCGATCGCCCTTCATCGCTTTCGCGGTGAGCGCGATGATCGGCAACCGCCGGTAAGCTGGATTGCCGCGAATCTTTTCGATGGTCTGATAACCATCCATTTCCGGCATCATGATGTCCATCAAAACGATCGCGAGTTCCGGGGTCTGGTCGACGAGCGCAATCGCCTCGCTTCCCGTGGTGGCGGTCAAAACCTGCATGCCGCGGCGTTCCAGCACGCTCGACAGCGCGAAGATGTTGCGCGAATCGTCGTCCACCAGGAGGACGGTGCGCCCGACCAGGTCTTCGTCGGAGGAATTGAGCCGCTCCAGCATGCGCTGCTTCTCGCTCGGCAGATCGCTGAACACGCGATGCAGAAACAGCGCCGTCTCATCGAGCAGGCGCTCCGGTGATTCAACCCCCTTGACGACGATGCTGCGCGCCATTGTGTGCAGCTGCGCATCCTCGACGGCCGAGAGTTCGCGCCCGGTGAAAACCACCACGGGAACGTCGGCCAGCGCTTGATCGCCGCGCATACACTCCAACACCTCGAATCCCGACATGTCGGGTAGGCGCAAATCGAGCACGACGCAATCGCACGCTTCGTGCCGCATGATATCGAGCGCCTCCTGGCCGGAACCGGCATTGACGATCTCGATATCGTCGTGGCCGAGAAGTTCGCCGATGCTCATCTGTTCGACTTTGTTGTCTTCGACGACCAAAAGTCGCCGACGCCGGGGCTCGGAAAATTCTTTGATTTTCGCCAAAGCCTCGGAAATGCCCTCCCGCGTCGTCGGCTTGGTGACGAACGAAAACGCGCCGCGCGCGAGCCCGTGCTGACGGTCTTCATCGAGCGTGACCATTTGCACCGGGATGTGCCGCGTCAGCGGGTTCTGCTTGAGCTGACTGAGCACATTCCAGCCGAGCATGTCGGGCAGGAACACGTCGAGCGACACCGCAGTGGGCTGGTATTGTTTGGCGAGATCGAGCGCGTCGTCACCGCGCATGGCGAGCAGCACTTTGAAGCCTTTGTCGCGCGCCAGATCGAGCAAGATGCGCGCATAATGCGGATCGTCCTCGACGATCAGCAAAATCGCGTCGCCCGGCTGGATTTCGAGCCGGTCGTCCGGAATTGGTTCGACGACGCGCTCCGCGACCGTGAGCGGCGCCGCTATGGCATGCGTGGCCGCCGGACGGGAGGTTGTGGTCGAGCCGACATACTTGATCGGCAGGTACAGCGTGAACGTCGACCCGGCATCGGGCGTGCTGCGCAAATGGATTTCGCCGCCGAGCAGGCTCGAAAGCTCGCGGCTGATGGCGAGCCCGAGCCCGGTGCCGCCGTATTTGCGGCTGGTAGAGGCGTCGGCCTGCTGGAAAGCCTCGAAGATGATCTTCTGTTTTTCCAGCGGAATGCCGATGCCGGTGTCGGAGACTTCGAACGCGACAACACCCGAGGCTTGATTGAGGACCGGATGGCCTGCGCTCCAGCCGCCTGCGGCCGCCGATACCGTGAGCCGCACGCCGCCCTGACCGGTGAACTTAAACGCGTTCGACAACAGGTTCTTGAGCACCTGCTGCAAGCGTTTTGAGTCGGTGGTGAGGGTGCGGCCGAGATTCGGATCGACGACGACGTCGAACGCAAGCTGACGGTTCTCGGCTTCGTGGCGGAACGGCCGCGCCACCATGTCGAGCAAGTTGGTGAAGAAGATCTCCTCGGCATCGACGGTGACCGTACCGGATTCGATTTTCGACAGATCGAGAATGTCGCTGATCAGGTTGAGGAGGTCGGTGCCGGCGCCGTGAATGGTGCGGGCGAACTCGACCTGCTTCGGCGACAGGTTGCCTTCGGGGTTGTCGGTCAGCTGCTGGCCGAGGATCAGGATCGAGTTGAGCGGCGTCCGCAACTCGTGGGACATGTTGGCAAGGAATTCCGATTTGTATTTCGAAGTCAGCGCCAATTCCGTCGCCTTTTCCTCCAGCGCACGGCGGGCCTGCTCGATTTCCTGGTTCTTGCGCTCGACCTCGACGTTGCGCTCGGCGAGCTGCTGCGCCTTTTGCTCGAGCTGATCGTTGGTCTGCTGCAACTCTTTCTGCTGCGCCTGCAATTCGCCTGCGAGCTGTTGCGACTGCTTGAGCAGGCCTTCGGTTTGCATCGTCGCTTCAATGGAATTGAGCACGATACCGATTGAGGTGGTGAGCTGTTCGAGGAACATGGTCTGCAGGGTGGTAAATTCGTGCAGCGACGCGAGTTCGATCACCGCCTTGACCTGACTTTCGAACAGCACCGGCAGCACGATGTTGTTGCGCGGCTTGGCCTTGAACAAGCCGGAACTGATCGGCACGGTATCGTCAGGCATTTCGGTGATTAGCATGCGCCGTTTTTCCACGGCGCATTGGCCGATAAGGCCTTCGCCCAGCCGCAGTCCCTCGGCGTGGCCGTCGGCACCATCATCGGCATAGGCTGACAACAGCCGCAGACCCGGCGTCTCCTCATTTTCCATCTGATAGATGACGCCCTGGTGGGCGTTGACCAGCGGGGTCAGTTCCGAGAGCAACAGCCGGCCGACGGTGGTCAGATCGCGCTGGCCCTGCAGCATGTTGGTGAACTTGGCCAGGTTGGTTTTGAGCCAATCCTGCTCGGTATTGCGGTCCGTGGTGAGCCGCAAGTTGTCAATCATCGTATTGATATTGTCTTTGAGCTCGGCCACTTCGCCGCGCGCATCGACCTGAATCGAGCGCGTCAGATCGCCCTTGGTCACCGCTGTCGCCACTTCGGCGATGGCGCGCACCTGAGTGGTCAGGTTGGCCGCCAGCAAATTGACGTTGCCGGTCAAATCCTTCCAGGTGCCGGCCGCGCCGGGCACGTTGGCCTGGCCGCCAAGCCGGCCCTCGACGCCGACTTCGCGCGCCACCGTCGTGACCTGATCGGCGAACGTCGCCAGCGTGTCGGTCATGTTGTTGATAGTTTCGGCGAGCGCCGCGACCTCGCCTTTCGATTTCACCGCGAGGTTTTGTTTGAGATCGCCGTTGGCGACCGCGGTCACCAC
>DAIUEQ010000083.1:0-14578 GCA_036845025.1 Xanthobacteraceae bacterium
ACGCCGTACATGATGTTCATGCTCGGCGAATACGTCGCCATCGCCACCATGTGCGCCATGGCCACCATCCTGTTCCTCGGTGGCTGGCTGCCGCCGTTCCCGGTGGCGCCATTTACCTGGATACCCGGCCTGATCTGGTTTGTGTTGAAGGCATCTTTCGTGTTCTTCATGTTCGCGATGGTGAAAGCGTTCGTTCCGCGTTACCGCTACGACCAATTGATGCGGCTTGGCTGGAAGGTGTTTTTGCCGATCTCGCTTGCCATGGTTGTGATCGTCGCGGGCGTGCTCGAGGTCATCAGAGGCTGACATGCACATGCGACTAGATCAGGCCGCACGCTCCATTTTCCTCACAGAGTTCCTGCAGGCGCTCGTACTGTCGATGCGTTACTTCTTCAAGCCGAAGGCGACGATCAATTATCCGTTCGAGAAAAATCCAATCTCGCCCCGCTTTCGCGGCGAACACGCGTTGCGGCGCTATCCCAACGGCGAGGAACGCTGCATCGCTTGCAAGCTGTGCGAAGCGATTTGTCCGGCGCAGGCGATCACCATCGAGGCCGGGCCGCGCCGCAATGACGGCACGCGCCGCACCACGCGCTACGACATCGATATGGTCAAGTGCATCTATTGCGGGCTGTGTCAGGAGGCTTGTCCGGTCGACGCGATCGTCGAGGGGCCGAATTTCGAATTCGCCACGGAAACACGTGAAGAGCTTTATTATGACAAGGACCGCCTGCTGGCCAACGGCGACCGTTGGGAGCGGGACATCGCCAAAGCCATTGCGCTCGACGCGCCCTACCGTTGAGCCGGCGCCGCGATGATCCTCCAAGCGATCTTCTTCTACCTCTTTGCAGGTATATGCGTCGCCTCGGCGATCATGGTCATCGCGGCGCGCAATCCGGTGCATTCGGTGCTGTTTCTCATTCTCGCTTTCGTCAACGCGGCGGGATTGTTTGTACTCGTTGGCGCCGAATTCCTGGCGATGATCCTTATCGTCGTCTATGTCGGCGCCGTTGCCGTCTTGTTTTTGTTCGTGGTGATGATGCTGGACGTCGACTTTGCCGAGCTGCGCACTGGGCTTCTTAACTACCTTCCGGCCGGGTTTGTCGTCGGGGGTATTTTGCTCGCCGAACTGGTGTTCGTGGTTGTGGCCAAGGTGATCCAACCGGGCGTGGCGAAAGTGATTACCGCGCCGATTCCGCCCGCCAGTGCCGTCAACAATACCGAGGCGCTCGGCCTCGTGCTCTACACCCGCTACGTCTACTACTTCGAGGCCGCCGGACTGATCCTCCTTGTCGCTATGATCGGCGCCATCGTTTTGACGCTTTATCACAAGCCTCAAGTGCGGCGGCAGGTGATCGCCGAGCAGGTCGCGCGCCGGCGTAGCAGCGCGATCGACATCGTCAAGGTGAAGTCGGGGCAGGGGCTGTCATGATCATCGGGCTCGGACACTATCTGTCGGTCGGCGCAATCCTGTTCACGCTCGGGATTTTTGGAATTTTCCTCAACCGCAAAAACATCATCATTATTCTGATGTCGATCGAGCTCATCCTGCTCGCGGTGAACATCAATTTGGTCGCGTTCTCGGCCTTTCTCGGCGACATCGTCGGGCAGGTCTATGCGCTGATCGTGCTCACGGTGGCCGCGGCGGAAGCAGCAATCGGGCTCGCCATCCTCGTCGCCTACTACCGCAACCGCGGCTCCATCGCGGTTGAAGACGTGAATTTGATGAAGGGCTGACGCATGTTCCCGAAAAGTGGAACCCGGTTTTCGGAAAAGATCATGCGCCAGCGAAAAATCCTTGGTGGGCGTCCGCCTTTAACTGAACGGCGCGGTTTTTGAAATGTACGAAGCCATCGTCTTTCTGCCGCTCCTTGGCGCGATTATTGCCGGCGCAATCTCGCTGATCGGCGCCAGCCATCGTCATCCGGGCGAGGATCCGCCGCCGCCGCATGACGATCATGCCGCGCCGCTCGTTCCGGAGCACCACGCACCCATTCCCGAGACCGCCGCGCATGCGCGGCTTGAGCATTCCGATTCGGAGAACGACGAGAGCGCTGAGCCTGATGCGGGCTCGCGGACTGCCGAGTTGATTACGACGACCTTCCTCGGCATTTCGTGGCTGCTTTCTTGCGTTGCCTTCTTCGAAGTCGGCCTCAAGGGCCACGATGCTCGGGTAACGCTGTTCAATTTCATCACCTCCGGGGATCTCAAAGTCGACTGGGCGCTGCGTATCGATCCACTCACTGCGGTGATGCTGATTGTCGTGACGACCGTATCCGCACTCGTCCACCTTTATTCCATCGGCTACATGGCCGACGATCCGCATAAGCCGCGCTTCTTCTCCTACCTGTCGTTCTTTACCTTCGCCATGCTGATACTGGTGACCGCCGACAATCTTGCGCAATTGTTTGTCGGCTGGGAGGGAGTGGGGTTAGCGAGTTATTTGCTCATCGGCTTCTGGTTCCACAAACCGGAGGCTAATGCGGCCGCGATTAAAGCGTTCATCGTCAACCGCATCGGCGATTTCGGGTTCGCACTCGGGATATTTGCGGTCTTTGTGCTGACCGGCTCGATCAATTTCGATGCGGTTTTTGCTCAAGCTCCGGACCTGGTCGGCAAGAGCTTCCATTATCTCAGCTTCAATGCCGACGCACTGACCGTCGTCTGCCTGCTGTTGTTCATGGGTGCGATGGGCAAATCCGCGCAATTCCTGCTGCATACCTGGCTCCCGGACGCCATGGAGGGGCCGACGCCGGTGTCGGCGTTGATCCATGCCGCGACCATGGTGACGGCCGGCGTCTTTATGGTGGCGCGATTGTCGCCGTTATTTGCTCTTTCGCCGGTCGCGTCCGCGGTAGTCACCATCGTCGGCGCCACGACCGCGATTTTCGCGGCGTCAGTCGGTCTCGTGCAGAACGACATCAAACGGATCATCGCTTACTCGACCTGTTCGCAGCTCGGTTACATGTTCTGCGCCATGGGCGTCGGCGCCTATTCGATCGGGATGTTCCATCTGTTCACGCACGCCTTCTTCAAGGCGCTGCTGTTTCTCGGTTCCGGCTCGGTGATCCTCGCCATGCACCACGAGCAGGACATCCGCAAAATGGGTGGGCTGTGGCGGAAGATTCCCTTTACTTACGCCATGATGCTGATCGGCACTTTGGCGTTGACGGGATTCCCTCTGACCGCCGGGTATTTCTCCAAAGACGCGATCATTGAAGCCGACGACGCCGTCAGCGGCTTTGCCGCGAGCTACGGCTTCATCATGACGGTGGCCGCCGCGGCGCTCACATCGTTCTATTCATGGCGGCTCATCTTCAAGACCTTTCATGGCGAGCCGCACGATCACCACCATTACGAGGCGGCGCACGAAAGCGCCAAAGTGATGCTGGTCCCGCTCGCCATACTTGCAATCGGCTCGATTGCCGCGGGCTGGCCGGCGCTGCCGCTTTTTACCGGCGAGGGCGCCGAGCATTTCTTCCGCGAATCGCTGCTGCTTCCTGCATCCGGCGGCGTGCTCGAGGAAATGGAGCATCTCCCCGTCATCATCGGCTTTCTGCCGACGCTGATGATGATCGGCGGTTTTCTCGTCGCCTGGCAGTTTTATATGCGGCGGCCGGACATTCCGGCTGCGCTCGCCCGGGAGCAGGGCGTGCTCTATCGCTTTTTGCTCAATGCTTGGTATTTCGATCGCATCTACGATTTCTTGTTCGTGCGCCCGACGATGTGGCTCGGGCGGCTGTTCTGGAAAGGCGGTGACGGCTTCGTCATCGACGGGTTCGGTCCGGACGGGGTTTCCGCTCGCGTCCTCGATGTGACCAGAAACGTCGTCCGCCTGCAGACCGGTTACCTCTACCACTATGCGTTCGCTATGCTGATCGGCGTCGCGTTCTTCGTCACCTGGTTCATGTTCTTGGGCGCCCCGTCATGACCAGCTGGCCCATCCTTACAGTTGTGACCTTTCTGCCGATCGCCGGCGCCGCGTTCATCGCGCTGCTTCGCGATGACGATGCCGGTGTGCGCAATGCCCGTTGGGTCGCGCTTTGGACCACGCTGATCACGTTTGCGATTTCGCTGGTCCTGATCTGGCGCTTCGATGCCAGCTCCGCCGATTTCCAGTTTGTCGAAAAAGCGCCCTGGCTCGGCGGCGCCATCACCTACTCCATGGGAGTCGACGGGGTTTCGCTGCCCTTCGTCGTTCTCACCACGGCGCTGATGCCTATTTCGATTCTGGCGAGCTGGACCTCCATCCAGCGCCGGGTCCGCGAGTACATGATCGCCTTTCTCGTACTCGAGACTTTGATGGTGGGCGCGTTCTGCGCGCTCGATCTGGTGCTGTTCTATCTGTTCTTCGAGGGCGGCCTCATCCCGATGTTCCTGATCATCGGGGTCTGGGGCGGCCCACGGCGGGTCTATGCGAGCTTCAAATTCTTTCTCTACACGTTCCTCGGCTCGGTGTTCATGCTGCTCGCCATCATGGCGCTGTATTGGAACGCCGGCACGTCGGATATTCCGACGCTGCTGCACCACGCTTTTCCGCGCTCGCTGCAAACCTGGGCCTTCTTCGCCTTCCTCGCTTCGTTTGCCGTGAAGTTGCCGATGTGGCCGGTCCATACCTGGCTGCCTGACGCTCACGTCGAGGCGCCGACCGCGGGCTCCGTGATCCTGGCCGCGATCCTGTTGAAGCTCGGCGGCTACGGTTTCCTGCGGTTCTCACTGCCCATGTTCCCGCAAGCCGTGGTCGAGTTCGCGCCGCTCATTTACGCGCTCTCGGTGGTCGCTATCGTCTACACGTCGCTTGTCGCCTTGGTGCAGGAGGACGTGAAAAAGCTGATCGCCTACTCATCCGTGGCCCATATGGGCTTCGTGACGATGGGGCTGTTTGCAATGACGGCGCAAGGCCTCGCCGGCGGTATTTTTCAGATGATCTCGCACGGCATTGTGTCGGCCGCCTTGTTCCTTTGCGTCGGCGTTGTTTACGACCGCATGCACACCCGCGAGATCGCCGCCTACGGCGGCTTGGTCAATCGGATGCCGGTCTATGCCTTTGTGTTCATGGTGTTCACGCTCGCCAATCTGGGGCTGCCCGGCACTTCAGGTTTCATCGGTGAATTTCTGACGCTGCTTGGCACCTTTCGGGTGAACAACTGGGTAACGACCTTTGCCACGCTCGGCACAATCCTTTCTGCCGCGTATGCGCTTTGGCTATACCGCAAAATGATCTTCGGCAGACTGGAGAAGCCCAGCCTCGCGGGGATCAAGGACCTCGGCTGGCGTGAGATCGTGATTCTGGCGCCTCTCGTGGTGCTGACGATCGTGTTCGGCGTCTATCCCCAACCGGTGCTCGACATTTCCGCTGCATCCGTGACGCAGCTTATCGACAACTTCCACCATGCCGTCAGCAGCGTGCAGGCGGCAGATTTGGCGCGGTGACATCATGAACGCGCCTTTCACCACCGCCGATCTTTTGCCGCTGTTGCCGGAGCTCGTGCTCGGCGTCGGGGCCATGGCGCTCTTGATGCTCGGCGCCTATCGCAACGAACGCTCGGTGATCCTCATCGACATCGCGTGTATCGCGCTCCTGATCGTCGCCGGAATACTCGTCGTTGTACTCCCCGGCGGCAAGCAGGTGATTTTCAACGGCAGCTTCGTGATCGACAGTTTCGCGCGTTTCCTGAAGATCCTCGCGCTCGCGGGCTCGGCCGCCGCCATTCTGATGTCGATCGATTACGCCAAACGCCAGCGGCAGCAGCGTTTCGAATATTCGGTGCTTATCCTGTTGTCCACGCTCGGCATGTTGATGTTGATCTCCGCGGCCGATCTTATCGCGCTCTATCTCGGCCTCGAATTGATGAGTCTGCCGCTTTACGTGGTTGCGGCGAGCCATCGCACGGTGCTCCGTTCCACCGAAGCCGGTCTTAAATACTTCGTCCTTGGCGCGCTGTCCTCGGGCATGCTGCTCTACGGGGCATCGCTGACTTACGGCTTCACCGGAACGGTTTCATTTTCGGGGATCGCGCATTCGGCGGCCGATGCCGGGCCGGGATTGATTTTTGGCCTGGTGTTTTTGTTCGCCGGCTTTTGCTTCAAGGTCTCCGCCGTTCCCTTCCACATGTGGACGCCGGACGTTTATGAAGGCGCGCCGACGCCGGTAACGGCCTTCTTTGCCGCCGCTCCGAAGGTTGCCGGCATCGCCATGTTTGTGCGCGCCGCCGTCACAGCGTTTCCCGGCATCACCGGCCAATGGCAGGAAATCGTCACGTTCGTTTCGATTGCGTCAATGCTGCTCGGCTCTTTTGCCGCCATCGGCCAGCGCAACATCAAACGGCTATTGGCGTACTCGTCGATTGGCCACATGGGCTTCGCGCTGGTCGGCCTTGCGGCGGGGACGTCGCAGGGCGTGCAGGGCGTATTAGTCTACATGGCGATTTACATCACCATGACGCTCGGCGTCTTCGCCGTGGTGCTGTCGATGCGCCGCGGCGACGCCATGGTGGAATCGACCGATCAGCTCGCCGGGCTCGCCCGCACCAACCCGGGCATGGCATTCTTTATGGCGATGCTGCTGTTCTCCATGGCAGGCGTGCCGCCGCTCGCCGGCTTCTTCGCCAAGTTCTATGTCTTTCTTGCCGCGATCCAGGCCGGCCTTTATGGGCTCGCGGTGACCGGCGTCCTGGCAAGCGTTGTCGGCGCCTACTATTATCTGGCGATTATCAAGACCATGTATTTCGACGAGCCGGAGAAGGCTTTTGCGCCGATGCCGGAAGAACTCAAAGTGGTGCTCGGCGCTTGCGGCCTGTTCAACATTTTGTTCTTCGTCTATCCGGGACCGCTGGTCGGGCTTGCCAGTGCGGCGGCCCACTCCCTGTTCTGATGGAGCTAAATTCCAGCGCCGCCGCGGCCGGCTTTCGCCTAGCGGCTTTTGCAACGCTGCCATCGACCAATACGCACGCGCTCGCGCTGGCGCGGGGTGGAGAGCCGGGACCTCTTTGGGTCACGGCGCTGCGGCAGACCGAGGGCCGTGGACGCCGCGGCAATCAATGGATTTCACCTCCAGGCAATCTTCACGCGACGCTTCTTCTCACCGACCCGGCGCCACCTGAGTGTGCAGCGCAGGCTTCGTTCGTGTCCGCGCTTGCGGTTCATGATGCGATCATTGACCGCGCGCCGAGTTTGCGGGCTTCCTTGAAGTTGAAATGGCCAAACGATGTTCTCTGCGGTGGCAGCAAGCTCGCCGGCATTTTGATCGAGGGCGAACAAACAGCGCGGGGCCTTGCGGTCGCAATCGGCATAGGTGTGAATGTGCGGCACCACCCGGAAGGCACGCCATACCCGGCGACTGATCTTGCCGCCGCGGGCGCCGATGTTGCCGCCGAAGCTCTATTCGCGGCGTTGTCGGCGGCGATGCTGCAACGTCTTGGGCAATGGCGGCGGGGCGCGGCATTTGACCTCGTTCGTGCCGATTGGCTCGAGCGTGCGGCCTTGCTAGGCGGCGAGATGATGGTGCGGTTGCCCGGCGGCGAACTCACCGGCCGTTACGAGAGCCTCGATGATCGAGGCTGTTTGATGTTGCGCCTCGGCGACGGAACGCTGCAAACGATCGCCGCTGGCGAGGTATTTCCCGTTGTCGGCGCGGTCGCGGACCGCGTCTCTGCAACGGCGCGGATCGAGTGATGCCGAATCCAGAATTGGTATTTGCCCCGCTCGGCGGCGTCGGCGAAATCGGAATGAACCTTTCGATCTACGGTTTCGGCGACAGCCGAAAGCGGGCGTGGCTGATCATCGACTGCGGCGTTTCCTTTGCCTCCGAGGAGCATTTGCCGGGTGTCGACCTGATCTTGCCTGACATCCGCTATCTCATCGAGGAGCGAAAGAACCTCGTCGGTCTGGTGCTGACGCATGCTCACGAAGACCATATGGGCGCGCTGATCGACCTTTGGCCGAAACTCAACGTTCCGCTTTACGCCACGCCTTTCGCCGCCGCCTTGTTTGAAGCGCGCCGCCTCGGCGAACCGGGCGCGCCGAACATCCCGGTAAATGTAGCGCAACCCGGCACGCGGCTGGAGCTCGGCCCCTTCGCCGTCGATTTCATCAATGTGGCGCATTCCATTCCGGAATCGAATGCGCTTGCGATCCGCACGCCGCTGGGCTGCGTCGTCCATACCGGCGATTGGAAAATCGATCCGACTCCGCTGCTCGGCGATCCAACTGATGCCGCGAAATTAAAGGCGCTCGGCGACGAAGGCGTGCTCGCGCTGGTCGGCGATTCGACGAACGCCGTTCGCGACGGCCGTTCACCCTCCGAAGCCGAGGTTGCGAAGACCTTGGCCGAGCTCATACGCACCGCGCCGGCTCGCGTCGCGGTAACCACCTTCGCCTCGCATGTCGGGCGAATACGCGCGGTGGCGGATGCGGCGCGCTTGGCCGAACGCGAAGTGGTTGTGGTCGGCCGCGCCATGGAGCGCGTAGTGCAGGTCGCGCGCGAGACCGGCTATCTCGACGGCGTTCAGGATTTTCGCACGGCTGAGACCTATGGCTACTTGCCACCCAACAAAGTCGTCGCGCTTTGTACGGGCAGCCAGGGCGAGCCGCGCGCCGCGCTCGCGCGCATCGCCGGGGACGAACATCCTGAAGTTACGCTCGCCCGCGGCGATCGCGTGATTTTTTCCGCTCGCGCCATACCGGGCAACGAAAAGGCGGTCGACCGGGTGATCAATGGGCTTGTCGAGCAAGGAATTGAGGTCATCACCGACCGGAACCATCTCGTGCATGTCTCCGGGCATCCGCGCCGCGACGAACTGCGCGATATGATCGGCTGGACCAGACCGCAAATTCTTATACCGGTGCACGGCGAAGCGTTGCATCTTGCCGAGCACGCCAAGCTTGGCCGTGAAACCGGAGTGCCCAACGTTTTACTTTGCCGCAACGGCGATCTGGTTCGCCTCGCGCCGGGCCCTCCGGGAATCATCGGTGAAGTCCCGTCCGGCCGCGTTTACAAGGACGGCTCGCTTCTTATTGATGCCGAAGAACGAACTATGGCCGCGCGGCGCCGGCTTGCTTTCGCCGGCGTCATCACGATCGCGTTGGCGGTGAGCGACAAAGGGGTTTTGATGACCGATCCCGAAATCGAATTGATCGGGATTCCCGATGCCGACGCCAGTGGCCGCCGCATGGAGGAAGTCGTCAGCGAGGCGATCGAAGAGGCGCTTGCCGCATTGCCCAAGCCACGGCGGCGCGACCCCAGTGAAATTTCCGAAGCGGTGCGGCGCGCGGTTCGCTCGGCCGTTGCCGAGCGTTGGAGAAAAAAGCCGATCTGCCACGTGCACGTGCTTGTGGTGTAGGATCATGGAACCGGCGCCAACGGGTTCTTGAAGGAGAGACGGATGATTGGGCGGTTAAATCACGTCGCAATCGCGGTCCGTGATATCGGCAAGGCGGCGGCGATTTATCGCGACGTCCTGGGCGCTGAAGTTTCCGCCGCTGTTCCGCAACCGGATCATGGTGTGACCACGGTGTTCGTGACTTTGCCGAATACCAAGATCGAGTTCCTTGAACCGCTGGGCGAGAACTCGCCAATCGCCAAATTCCTCGAACGCAATCCCGATGGCGGTATGCATCACGTCTGCTACGAGGTGGACGATATCCGCGCCGCCAGCGCGGGCCTCAAAGCCGCCGGCGCGCGCGTTCTCGGCGATGGCGAACCGCGCATCGGCGCTCACGGCAAGCCGGTATTGTTCCTGCATCCGAAGGACTTCACCGGCACCTTGGTCGAGCTGGAAGAACGCTGACATGCCGGTAACCACCGCGATCGCGACCTTTTTCCTGATCTGGTGGGTGGTGTTATTCGCGGTATTGCCGTGGGGGGTCCGCAGCCAACAGGAAGGCGGCGAAATCGTACGCGGGACCGACCCCGGTGCCCCGGCCATCCCTCGGCTGTTGCGCAAACTGGTGTGGACGACCGGCGTGGCGGCCGTACTCTTCGCTGTCTGCTATGTGGTCTATGTGAACCGGCTGGTGACGCTTGACGGCCTCGTCCGGTTGGTCGGCCTTTCCTAGCGGCCCCATGAGCCCGCGGGCTTCCCAAAAAAAGACAGCAGGGCCAAAGCCCTGCCGTGAAAATCTCATCCAACCTTTGATCCGCGCTTTGCGTTGAAGGCTTTAAGCGTCGGCGGCACCTTTAACTTGGCGCCGTTGAATCGTCCTCCCAAGACTTGGACCGCTTCCCGGCATAATCACGCGATACCTAGGGCCGGAGGAGCAACTTTCTCGTACTCGATCTTTTGGTCGATGTCATCATCTTACAGCGGAACCGTGACAAAAATTTTTAAAAGCCAGCCCACTTCGTTGAGCCTCCACCAAAATATCCCTCTTGTAATTGCGCCGTTCTTGCGGATTCAGTGCCTCCCGCTTTCGGCCCAAAGGCAATGAATACGTATGCGGCTCTCTCGTTATTTCCTGCCTATCCTGCGTGAAACACCCAAGGAAGCGGAGGTCGTCTCCCATCGCTTGATGCTGCGTGCCGGCATGATCCGGCAGGAGGCCGCAGGAATTTACGCATTTCTGCCGCTTGGCCTGCGCGTCCTCGACAAGGTGTGCCGGATTGTGCGCGAAGAGCAAAACCGCTCGGGCGCCATCGAGTTGCTGATGCCAACCATCCAGTCGGCAGAGCTTTGGCGCGAAAGCGGACGCTACGAAGCCTACGGCAAAGAAATGCTTCGCATTAAGGATCGGCACGAGCGCGAACTGCTTTACGGGCCGACCAACGAAGAAATGATCACCGAAATATTTCGCGCTTACATTCGGTCATACAAGGATCTGCCGCTCAATCTGTATCACCTGCAATGGAAGTTCCGCGACGAGGTGCGGCCGCGCTTCGGGCTTATGCGCGGGCGCGAATTTTTGATGAAGGACGCTTATTCGTTCGACGTGGATTTTGCCGGAGCCAAACACGCTTACAACCGCATGTTTGTCGCCTACCTGAGAACCTTCGCTCGAATGGGTTTAAAGTCAATTCCAATGGTTGCGGAAAGTGGCCCCATCGGCGGCAATCTTTCCCACGAGTTCATCGTGCTTGCCGACACCGGCGAGAGCGAGGTGTTCTGTCATCGCGACTATCTTGATTTTACCGTGCCCGGCTCCGACGTAGATTTTGATGACGTCAAAGGCTTGGAGACAATCGTCGGCAAGTGGACGGAGCTTTACGCGGCAACGTCGGACAAGCACGACGCGGCCGCATTCGCCAAGCTGCCGGCGGAAAGGCAAATCTCCGCACGCGGCATTGAAGTCGGACAGGTCTTTTATTTCGGCACCAAATATTCAGAGCCGATGAAGGCGCTGGTGACCGGTCCCGACGGTGTCGAGCGGCCCGTGCATATGGGGTCGTACGGCATTGGCCCGACGCGGCTTGTCGCCGCCCTGATCGAGGTGTTTCACGACGACGCCGGCATTCGCTGGCCCGACGCAGTCGCGCCGTTCACGGTCGCCATTCTCAACCTGAAGCAGGGCTCGAGCGAAACCGACGCGGCGTGTGAGCGGCTCTATGCCGCGTTGAACGCCAAGGGTGTTGACACTCTCTACGATGATCTCGATCAACGGCCGGGTTCAAAATTTGCGACCGCCGATCTGATCGGCGTGCCATGGCAGGTGCTTGTTGGGCCGCGAAGCCTCGCGGAAGGCAAGGTCGAACTCAAGCGCCGCTCGGATGGGTCACGCGAGATGTTGACGCCGGCCGACGCGCTCATTCGGTTGGCCGGTCAGGGCGCTTGACTACCCTTCGCTAGATGGCACGTGCTTTCGCGGCTTGAATCCGCCAGAATCATGTGAAACTCCGGCTTATCTCGGGGATCTGACAAAAATGCGAGAGCCAACCGGCACTCATCCCTTCGCGCCTTTCGAGTGGATGCTGTCGCTGCGCTACCTGCGCGCCCGGCGCAAGGAAGGCTTTATTTCGGTGATCGCCGGGTTTTCCTTTCTCGGCATCATGCTCGGCGTGGCGACGCTGATCATCGTCATGGCGGTAATGAACGGATTCCGTCAGGAGCTGTTGTCGAAAATTCTCGGCCTTAACGGGCATCTGCTGATTCAGCCGCTGGAGTCGCCGCTGACTGACTGGCAGGCGGTCGCGGAGCGGATTTCCAAGGTTCCTGGCGTGCGGCTTGCCGCTCCGATTGTCGAGGGCCAGGCGCTAGCGTCGTCGCCGTTTAACGCCTCGGGCGTGTTGGTTCGTGGCATCCGCGCCGCCGATTTGGCCAAGCTTTCGTCGATCGCCAACAACATCAAGCAGGGGACGCTTGAGGGATTCGATGCCGGGCAGGGCGTTGCCATCGGCAGCCGCCTCGCCGAGCAACTCTCGCTGCGAGCCGGAGACAATCTCACCCTAGTGGCGCCGCGCGGGGCAGTGACGCCGATGGGCACGACGCCACGCATCAAGGCGTACAAAATTGCCGCCGTATTCGAAATCGGCATGTCCGAATACGACACGGCGTTTGTTTTCATGCCGCTAACGGAAGCGCAGGCCTATTTCAACCGCGCCGGCGACGTGACCGCGATAGAGGTCTATACCGACGATCCGGACCGGATCGACCGCTATCGGGCATTGATCACCGATGCGGCGGGTCGGCCTATTTACATGATCGATTGGCGGCAGCGTAACGCTACGTTCTTCAACGCGCTGCAGGTCGAACGTAACGTCATGTTTTTGATCCTGACGCTGATTGTATTGGTAGCGGCACTCAATATCGTTTCTGGGCTGATCATGCTGGTGAAGGATAAGGGAAGCGATGTCGCCATCCTCCGCACCATGGGTGCGACGCAGGGAGCGATCATGCGCATCTTTCTCATTACCGGCGCCGCAATTGGGGTATTGGGTACGCTGGTGGGCTTCCTCCTCGGCACCATCATCTGCTTGAATATTGAATCGATCCGCCACTTCTTGTCTTGGCTGACGAATACCGAGTTGTTCTCGCCGGAGCTTTATTTTCTATCGCGACTTCCCGCCGACATGAATCCCGGCGAAACTACCGCCGTCGTGGTGATGGCGCTCGGATTGTCGCTGTTGGCGACGCTCTATCCATCGTGGCGGGCGGCGCGGCTCGATCCGGTCGAAGCGCTCCGCTACGAGTGACCAGACGCGATGGACGAGACAACAACTCGCACGGACGTGGCGCCAGCGGCGGCTGTCGGCGAAGACTATCCGATCGTATTTTTGCACGCGGTCACGCGGCGGTTTCGTCAGGGCGATAACACGCTCGAGATTCTCAAGAGCGCCGAATTGGCGATATGGGCGGGCCAGTCGGTGGCGTTGGTGGCGCCTTCCGGCGCCGGCAAATCGACGCTGCTCCATATTGCAGGGTTATTGGAGCACGCGGACTCGGGCGAAGTTTACATCGACTCGGTCGCTACCTCGCACATGAGCGACATGCAACGCACCCGCATACGCCGCGCCGATATCGGCTTCGTCTACCAGTTTCACCATCTGCTGCCGGAATTTTCAGCGTTGGAGAACGTTATGTTGCCGCAAATGATCCGCGGATTTAAACGCCCTGACGCAACTAAACGTGCGGCCGAACTTTTGAGCTATCTGGGGCTCAAGGAGCGTCTCACTCACCGGCCTGCCGAGCTTTCCGGAGGCGAACAGCAACGGGTTGCGATCGCGCGCGCGGTGGCTAACGCCCCGCG
This sequence comes from Xanthobacteraceae bacterium, assembly GCA_036845025.1. Taxonomy (GTDB): domain Bacteria; phylum Pseudomonadota; class Alphaproteobacteria; order Rhizobiales; family Xanthobacteraceae; genus BOG-931. Next base: position 13,678 of record DAIUEQ010000083.1, read on the forward strand.
CATCCTCTTGGCCGATGAGCCGACTGGTAATCTCGACGTGCGGACCTCGGAGCATGTCTTTGCGACGCTCGGCGAGTTGGTACGCGCCTCCGGCCTCGCGGCAATCGTTGCGACCCACAACCTCGACATCGCGGCGCAAATGGACCGGCGGGTAACACTCCGGGACGGGGCGGTCGTGGAGCTCCCCTGAAAAAGATGGAGGCCGCCCGTGGGCGGCCTCGCGCTACTTTCTTCGGTTCGCGCCGCTTAGCAGGGGCGGCACCAGCAACGGTACGGGCCGCAGACCCGGGTCATGCCGGGCGGACACCACCGGCCAAATCCGAAGCAGGCGGCTTTATGGATGATGGTGGCATTCTGCGCCTGCGCGTTCAGGGTCGAAGCTCCCTGAGATTGCGCGTTTACGGTCAACGCCGTCATGCTCAAAGCAAGAGCCGCGGCAGCCAGTGTGATCGAGAGCTTACGCATAGGTCGCCTCCCTCCGTGAAAAGACCAAAAGTGGGTGTGAAACACGATGCACGGGAACGATAATCCTGCCTTCGCCGAATTGCCAAGCCTTTTCACCTATCAGGCTTTGGAAAACTCAAAGATCGTGGTGGCGGCGCTCGCCTCGATTAGCAGCACCCACAAAACGGCAGCGCCGCGATTCGCTTTCGCGATTCGTTGGCCCGTCAAGCCAGCGGGCGTCCAAAGGAGAGCCTATCCACGAAACTCGTGATCACACGCCAGAATTTGCGAGAGTGTTCCTTAAGGCGCAATTCGGTAGGAGCCCACTACACCCGGGAGATGCCACCATGCTCATATTCATGTTCGTGGTTGGGTTTGTAGCGGCTATCCTGATTAATTTCTTTGGATAGCTGCAGTTGGCTGAAGCGAGAGAGGCCGAAGCCAGAGAGGCCGAAGC
>DAIUEQ010000084.1:0-11066 GCA_036845025.1 Xanthobacteraceae bacterium
TCCGTGTATGGGCGTCCGAGAAAGAGAAGCGCAAGTTCGGCAGGGTGCCCTGATCCGTCGCGGGCGGGGTAAGCATGTCGGGATTCTGCCGGTCACGCATAAGGTTTCTCGGACCAGGATCAGTACCGCCTTGACCGGGACGCTGGGGCTCGGGGATTGTCTCGGCCGCTTGTGCCATCGACGCGGCCGCCAGTACGCCGCCCGCGGCTGTCGCGGCCAGCACATTTCGACGTGAAACGGATCTGGACATCTCGCTCATTAGGTTCTCCTTTTTTGTAGGCGCGGCCCTCGTCGTATGAATTTTTAGGGTCGGTAGATCTTAATCTTTCGCATTTTTTGCGCTTCATTTTCGCAACGCGATTTCACTCCACATCTGGAACCACTGACTTACCTCTTACTCCGGGATATTGGCGGAAGAGAGTGGGAGTCGAACCCACCAAAGACCGGCTCGCGGCCTTTCCCGGATTTGAAGTCCGGACGCCCCACCAGGGACGACTCCCTTCCATGCTCAGACGTATCCGATAGCTCCTCATCAGGTCGGCGAAACAGGTAACGCCGGTGTTTGTTGATGCGGCGAAGGTCACCACGCCGCAACGTCACGCTATGGCGATCGAAGAATTCAAGAATCTGGATCGCCACCTTGCGGCCGTTGTCGAGCTGATCGCGGAACTCGGCGGCGGTGAAGCCATTCGGCGCTTCGGCCGCGAGGTCGGCGGCGATGTCCGCCATTTCGGCGACTGTGCTGCGAAGAAAGAAATGATCGCGCGCCACTTCGTCGACCTTGCCGATGCGGCTGGCGAGTTTGAACAAATGGCGGACCTTCGCTTCGCCGATCCCTGTTAGGCCCGCAATATCGCGCACGCGGGGCGGCCGAAAACGCTCTTCGCCGGCGATCAGGTGCCTTACCTTCTGCCATATTGCCTCTTCGGCGGCGGTGAGGCGTATTTCGTGGCTCGGCAGCCGGACCCACGCCCCGTCAAGCGCGACGTCTTTGACTTGCGCCAAATTCTGTAGAGCTGCAGCGAATAATGGTGCCGGCAAGCGCGGCTGCAGTTGCAACCGCAGCCGCTCCATGCCAACACCAGGCAAGTCGGGATTGTCGGCATGAAATGCGGTGAGCTTGCTGACGACGCCGGCTTTGAGTACGGCCCAGGTCGCCTGCGACATGGCTGCGAAAGTGTTTTGCAGGGCAATGCGAACCAGTCCCAGCTCGACCGCAAGATGCTCGACATGGTCGGTGGCAAGCGCGCGGTCCCGAGTAAAGGCCGTGAGATCCACATAGTAGGGGGCGCATTCGCACAGCGCGATCAGCGCTTCATTAGGATCGGTAGTCGCAAGGGCATCGAGTTGTTTCAGCCGCTCTAATGTGCGGCGCTTTCGCGCCGGCGCGTGTAGATTGATAAAGCGGCCGCCACCGATGGTGCGTTGTGCCGAGGTGTCGCGCAATACGAAGCGGTCGCCCGCTGCCGCGGCAATGGGGCGTTCAAGCACGAGTTGGACGCGCGCCTCGGCGCCGGGTGCGATCGGTCGATCGGCAAGAAGGACAACCCGTGCGCCGGCCTCCGCCGCGGCGTGATGCAAGCGCGTCGGAAACCACTGCGTGACTGCTTTTGGCTCGCTCGGCAGCAAACGCAAAGTCGCGTCGATCCGATCAGTTGGCGCGTGCAAACCGGCGTCGAGCACCACATCGCCGCGATGGACAGCATTTTTATCGATGCCGTCGCCGGTAAGATTGAGTGCGCAACGTTCGCCCGCTTCGCCGCGCTCTGCCGGCCGGTTCTGCGCATGGATAGAGCGCACTCGCGCGGAGATGCCGGACGGACTGACTTTTACGTGGTCGCCAACCGCCACCGCTCCCGACAGCACCGTGCCTGTGACGACGGTGCCGACGCCGGTCAGAGAGAACGAGCGATCAACTGCCAGGCGAAAGCGCTTGGAAACCGGGCGCGGCGTCGCCACCAGGGCCTCGGCAAACAAGCGGGCCCGAAGCGCATCAATTCCTTCCCCGCTGACGGTCGAGACCGAAACGACGTCAAGCCCGACGAGAGCGGTGCCGGCGAGCGCGTCCGCGATCTCGGCCTTCAGCGCTTCACGCCGTTCCACCGCTGCGAGATCGATCTTGGTCAGCACGACGACGCCGCGCTCTACGCCGAGCAGATCGACAATGGCAACGTGCTCGCGCGTCTGCGGCATGATGCCGTCATCGGCGGCAACGACAAGTAGGACAAAATCGATGCCGCCCGCGCCGGCGAGCATGTTGTGGATGAACTTTTCATGGCCGGGTACATCGACGAAGCCCAGCACGCCGCCGTCGGGTGCCGGCATATAGGCGAAGCCGAGATCGATGCTGATGCCGCGCGCCTTTTCCTCCTTGAGCCGATCGGTATCGACCCCGGTCAGTGCACGCACCAGGGCAGTTTTGCCGTGATCGACGTGACCGGCCGTACCGATGATCACGGCGCCCACTCCGCAAGTGGCAGCGTGGCCCGCCGTTCGGCATCGGCGCTTTCATCCGCGGTCAGGCCGTTTCGTGCGGCCTTGAGATATCGCTCCGCGAGTTTGCTTCCACCAGAGCGGGCGCGGATGAGCCATGCCGCCGCGAGCACGCGGTCGCGCGGAACGCCAGCCCCGAGGAGATGCGCGGCGCCGAGCATCGCCTGACCGTCGGCGTCGCCACGTGCGGCGGCTTTGGTCCACCAGGCCGCCGCGGTCTTAGCATCGCGATCGACGCCAAGTGCATCGTGATGGATCATGCCGAGGCGCGTCATCGCCGCCGCAATGCCTTGCTTGGCGGCGGCTAGGGCCCACCGATGCGCCTCGACCGGGTCGAAGAAGGCCGAGTCGGTCTCCAGCAGCATCCAACTCAACATGTCCTGAGCGGCGCCGTCGCCGGCTTCAGCCGCCGCCCGATAGAGTTCAGCCGCCCGAGCGTTATCCTGTTCGACGCCTTCGCCCTTGAAATACAGCGCGGCGAGATTGCGGCGTGCGACGGTATCGCCCGTTTCGGCCGCCAGCGTAAGCCAACGCAACGCTAACGCGTGATCGCGCTCGACGCCAAGGCCTTCGGCGAAGCATGCGCCAATATTGTTTTGCGCGCGGCCTACGCCCGCATGCGCCAACGGTCCCCAGATGGCTAGCGCCGCCGGGTAATCGCCGCGGCCGGTCGCAGCGTGGGCTTCTGCCATGCGTTCGGCCACGTCGGTAGGATTGGCAGTGCGCCCGCGCGCCGTCGCGCTGTCAGCCCTGTCCATCTCAAGCTCCGAGGTCGAACGTCTCGAGATTCGCTAAAAACGCTGCTTCATCCTCGAGGCAGCGCAAATCAAATATCTTTGCGCCGCCTTCAGTCCTGCCGATCACTGGAATGGGAAGATTGCGAAACGCACGCGCCAGACGTTCGAGAGCGCGACCAGCACCGCGCTGTTCGCGGGCGCGAATCGCTAGTCCCGCGCTCGCCACGCCAGCAAGCGGCAACGCACCGGAACCGATTTCGCTGGTGCAGGCGATTTGCTCAACGGAAAAAGCAGTGCCGATTTTGGCGCCGACGATCGGGATTAAACGCCGAGCGGCAGCTTCGATCGAGGATAATGGACGCGTCAGAAGCCGAAGCGCAGGCAGTTGCTCGGCCAGGCGGTCGGGGTCGCGGTAAAGCCGCAAGGTTGTCGCAAGCGCGGCGAGCCTGATCTTGTCGACTCGCAAAGCGCGCTTCATGGGATTGCGATTGATCTTCGCGATCAGATCACCGCGGCCGAGGATAAAACCCGCTTGCGGACCACCAAGCAGTTTGTCGCCGGAAAAGGTAACGATGTCGGCGCCATCGGCGACCGCTTCAGCAACCGTCGGTTCGTGCGCCAAGCCCCAGCGGGCCAAATCGACGAGCGTGCCGGAGCCGAGATCGTGGACCAGCGGTACCGCATGGGCCCGCGTCATCGCGGCAAGTTCCGCCGCATCGACCGCTTTTGCGAAACCGGAGATACGATAGTTCGAGGTATGCACTTTGAGCACAAGGCCGGTTTTCGCACCGATCGCGTCGGTATAATCTTTCAGATGAGTGCGGTTGGTAGTCCCGACCTCTTTCAGCCGCGCCCCGGCGCGCGCCATGATGTCGGGCATGCGGAACGCCCCGCCGATCTCGATCAATTCGCCGCGCGAAACGATCGCCTCGCGGCCTTTGCCAAGCGTATTGAGCACAAGCAGCACCGCGGCGGCGTTATTGTTGACGACGGTCGCGTCTTCCGCGCCCGAGAGTTCGCGGAGAAGCTCACGAACATGATCGTCGCGTTCGCCCCGCTTGCCGCTTTCGACGTCAAATTCAAGCGCAACGGCCGAGCGCATCGCCGCAATCGCGGCGTCGATCGCCGGCTCGGCAAGCGTGGCTCGGCCCAGATTAGTGTGGAGCACGGTACCTGTGAGATTGAAGACCGGACGCATGCTCGAGCGCGACGCTGCTATCAGGTGTGCGAGCGCCGTGCCGGCAATCATCCCTGACTCATTCGATTTTGTTTTGCCGTCGCGCAAGGCTGCCCGCGTCGCGTCGAGGCTTTGCCGGATCGCGGCGACCGCTGCGGGGCGGCCAAATTTGGTCACAGCAAGGACGGCGGCATCGGCCTTGAGGATTTCGTCAACCGAGGGGAGGGCGCGCAAGGCAAGATCGGGTGCGGACGACATCGCCGCCTCAGTAGCCGAGGAGGAAAGCGTTGGCGCCGCCGCGCCGGTATTCCGACTGGCGCAACAGAAGATCGAGGGCGAGTGTTGCAATGTCGTCGGCGACAGGATCGAGCGAAGGATTGGAGTGGTGTTGAAGTATCTTGACGTAGCAGCGGCAGGAATCGCAAGTCTCGGCTTTGACCGCCGCCGATCCGCCCGCGATTTCCTGATAGGCGATCCCTTCGGTCGAGCCGCAGAGCGCGCATTTGATGCGCGGATAATTCCACATCGTGGCGCATAACGAGCAGACACAAAAGCGCGTATTCTCCGCGCCGCTCCAACCAACCACCATGCTACACCCCGGCGGCGAGCCGCAGGCCGGGCAAGCGCCATCGCCGATCGATACCAGTGTCGCGGGGTCGAGTTGGGCGGCAAGCCGTGCAAAATGAACTTGCGCTGTCGCGGCAACGAAGGCGTGCTCGGCCGGCGCCGCGGCTGGGATCGTGCCGTCAAGCACCGCGGCGATCATGGCTGCTTGTGCGGCCGCGTCGGATACCCGCAACCGCTGTAGAGCGAGATTCGCATTCTCTGGCATTGCAATTTGTTCGACCATCGCGAGGAGTTGGTCCCACAATGCGTCGAACGAAGCGTTACGCGCAAACCGCGACCGATCGAGCGGGGGCATTTTGAATTGCCGGGAGCGCGCCAAGTCGGCGGAAGATGGTGATCCTGGTGGAGGAAGCGCAGATTGCGCGCGATGCTGGACATCGCTCAGATCGGCGACAAAGGTCAAATAGGCCCGCAATTGGTGCGTGTCGGCGAGCGAGCGAAGACGTTCAGCGCGGCGCGCGAACATCGTCGACGGATCTGGCAGCCGGACGAACGGCGGTTTGACAATTTCCCCGATGGGGATTGGGTCGAACTGGGTCGAGCCGGGGTCGGCCATACTCAAACCTCACGAACCGCACGGGCCACGTGACGCGCCGGGACTGTTACCGTCAGTTGACGGACTTCCTTTCCGCCGTGTGATCTGCCGATTTGCCGGCGACCAACTCTTTAAGCCATTTGCGATGATGTTTCCAAGCCCATCCGCCAGTGACATGCCCTCGGGTCATGGCGCTGAACGTGCCGCGCAGCCAAATGGCGGCATATACGTGCACGATCCAAACACAAATTATGGTCACCGCGGCGAGCGAGTGGACCAGGATAGCCCAGCGCTTCTGCTCGATGCTGGTCAGCGGATAAAAGTATTGATCCCAAATAACGATGCCGGTGGAAATGAGAACGAGGATCAGAAGTGACATCCCCCAGAAGACGACTTTCTGACCTGCGTTGTATTTGCCAACCTCCGGAAGCTTGTCTTCGTCGTTGGTTAAAACGTAGCGTAGCCGCGCCAACCACGTTCCATCTTCGGTTCGCCACAAATTTGCTTTCCAGAACCGAACGAACAGGCCGGAGAAGCTGAAGAACAGCACGACGCCGATCCATGGATGAATCGTGCGCGTCCACTCGCCGCCGCCAAACAACACGGTGAGGAAAAAGAAACTCGGATAAAATAGCGCCAGCCCGGAGAGCGCTAGCAAAACGAGACAGGTTGCCGTGAGCCAATGGTTTGCCCGCGCGCCCGCCGTATAGCGGTCGACGATGACGGGATCGCCCGGATGGACGGCGTCACCTTGCTCTACGTCGTACGCAGCCATGATCAGCGACTTCCCGTGAGGCGTTTTGCGTCTTCTTCGTCCTTACGCTGGACCTCGTTGGGTCCGGAGACCAGATAGTGCAGGACGCCTACCGCTGCAAAGGTGCCCATCGCAGCCATACCGGCATATTTCGTCAGGCCCTTCCAGAAGGTGATTATCGGGCTGATCTTTGGATTCTTTGGCAGTTCGGCATAGATCTCCGGCCTATCGGCGTGCTGCAGCACATACATAACGTGCGTGCCGCCGACGCCGGGCGGATCATAGAGACCCGCATTCGTGAAACCGCGCGATTGCAAATCCTTGATGCGCTCGGCCGCATGCTGCTTCATCTCTTCTTTAGTGCCGAAGACAATGGCGTGCGTTGGACAGGTTCTCGCGCAAGCCGGTCCCTGGCCAACAGCGACGCGGTCGGAACACAGCGTACATTTGTAGGCCTTGTGGTCGACCTCAGAGAGCCGCGGAATATCGAAAGGGCAGCCTTTGATGCAATAACCGCAACCGATGCATTTCTCGTGGTCGAAATCGACGATTCCATTGGAATATTGCACGATCGCACCAGGCGACGGACAAGCCTTGAGGCAGCCCGGATCCTCGCAGTGCATGCAGCCGTCCTTGCGGATCAGCCATTCCAAGTTCTTCGTTTCCGGATTGATCCATTCGGTGAAGCGCATCACCGTGAAAGATTCCGCAGTCAAATCCACCGGCTCGTCGTAGACTCCGTAGTTGAAGCCGATGCGTTCGGTCCGGTCGTTCCATTCCAAGCAAGCGACCTGGCAGGCCTTGCAGCCGATGCATTTCGAAACGTCGATGAGCTTAGCCACCTCTGTGAGCTTCCGCGCCGGCGGCGGCACCGATGAAGCCGAGCGGCGAACCAGATCTTGCTGACCGAACTCAGGCTTGACCTCCTGGTTCGGTGCGGGCGGCAACTCAAATTCGAAGGCCATGGTTGTCGTGCCCTAGAAATCGGTTCGTGAGCGATCGCCGAGCGTGTCGGAGATCAAGGACGCGAAATCGCCCTCCTCGGCACCGGCGCCCTCGGAGACGGTCACAACGTCGGGCCCGGAGATCGGCTTGATGTCGACGAGGAACGCCTTGAATTCTGGAGTGTCGGTGTTGGCGTCGCCGACAAAAGGCGTCAGCGAATTGGGCCCAAAGCCTTCCTTGGTTTCGCCGATAAAAGCCCAGTGCAGCGGCACGCCGATGACGTGGACGGGCTTGCCGTCGCAGATCAGCGTGTTGATCCGTTTGGAAACCACAGCCTTGGCTTTGACGGCCCCGCGTTTCGACCGCACCTGCACCCAATGGCCAGTCTTGATGCCCTTTTCGGCGGCGAGCTGCTCGGGAATTTCGACGAAGAATTCCGGCTGCACTACGGCGTTGAAGCGGACGTGCTTGGTCCAAAAGTGGAAATGCTCGGTCAGCCGATATGACGTTCCCGCATAAGGAAATTCGTCCGCAGTGCCGAGTTGATCCAGGTCGTTCTTAAAGATGCGTGCCACCGGATTGCCGCGGATCTTCGGCGCCACGATATTGGCCAACGGCGATTCGAAAGGTTCGTAGTGCGCGGGGAAAGGTCCGTCGCGCATTTGTCCAAGCGCAAACAGGCGCCCGGTGCCCTCGGCATTCATAATGAAGGGGCCAACGACGCCGGGTTTGGCGTCCGGTGCAATGTCGGGAATATCGTATCCGGTCCATTTGCTGCCGTTCCACCACAATAACTTGCGGCTCGGATCCCAAGGATTGCCCTCGACGTCGGCCGATGCCCGATTGTAGATGATGCGGCGGTTGAGCGGCCAAGCCCACGCCCAGTTTGGAAAGACGCCGGCATTGTCGGGGTCGCTGTTGTCGCGGCGGGCCATGTTGTTGCCGGCTTCATTGAAGCAGCCCGAATAAATCCAGCAGCCGCTGGATGTTTTACCGTCGTCGCGCAGCACCGAGAAGTTGACGAGTTGCTTACCCTTGGCGATCACGACCTTGGTCGGATCGTTCGGATCGGTGATGTCTTCGGTGGCGTAGCCGTTGAGCTCCTTCGCAAGCTCTTCCGGCGTCGGATCGCCGGGATCCTTGTACCGCCAATCGAGGTTGACGATCGGCTCGGGAACCGTGCCGCCTTCCTTCTGATAAAGCGCACGCAGCCGCAGAAAAATCTGCGCCATGATCCAGATGTCATGCTGGGCTTCACCAGGTGGCGTTGCGCCCTGCCAATGCCATTGCAGCCAGCGGCCGGAATTCACCAGCGAGCCCGTCTCTTCGGCGAAGCAGGTTACCGGCAGTTCAATGACCTCCGTCTGGATTTTCGAGGAATCGACGTTGTTGTGCTCGCCGTAATTCTCCCAGAACCGCGCCGTTTCAGTTTGCAGCGGATCCATGACCACCAGGAATTTAAGTTTCGAGAGAGCGGTGGTGATCTTGCGGCGATTAGGTGCTGACAACAGAATGTTGAAACCTTGGCAGAAATATCCGTTCACCTTGCCTTCGTGCATCAGCTGGAAGGTACGCAAAATATCGTAGCCTGACACATCTAGCTTCGGCAGCCAGTCATAGGCGAAGCTATTTTCCGCCGTTGCGGCCTCGCCCCACATCGCCTTCTGGAAGCTGACGAAGAATTTTTTGTAGTTCTGCCAATAACTCGTCTGATTAGGCCGAAGTGGTTTGAAGCTGCGCGTCGACATGTAGGCGTCGAGCGTGGTCTCTGTATCGTTCGGCAGCGTCAGATAGCCGGGGATCAAATTCGACATCAGCCCGAGATCGGTCAGGCCCTGGATGTTGGAATGACCGCGCAAGGCGTTCATGCCGCCGCCGCGCACGCCGATGTTGCCGAGAATGAGTTGCAGCATCGCCATGGTGCGGATGTTCTGCGAGCCGCTCGAGTGCTGAGTCCAGCCGAGCGCATACATCGACGTCATGGTCTTGGTCTTCGACGAGCACTCGCCAATCATCTCGCAGACTTTGAGGAACTTCTCCTTCGGCGTGCCACAAATGCGCTCGACCAGTTCCGGCGTGAAGACCGACGCATGTTTCTTTAGCAATTGCCATACGCAGCGCGGATGCTGCAGCGTGTCGTCGGAGATGACGTATCCGTCAGGCCCAATGTCGTAGTTCCATGTCGAACGGTCGTAGTCGCGCTTGGTCTCGTCGTAGCCGGTAAACAGCCCGTCGGCGTAGCCAAAGCCTTCTTTTATGAGATATGGCGCATTGGTGAACGCCTTCACATACTCCCACTGCACCTTGTCGTTCTGCATGCAGTAGCTGATCACTCCGAGCAGAAACGCGATGTCGGTGCCCTGGCGGATCGGCGCATAGAAGTCGGCCACCGACGCGGAACGCGTGAAACGTGGGTCGACGACGATCAGCTTGGCGCCGCGGTTGGCCTTCGCCTCGGTCACCCATTTGAAGCCGCACGGATGCGCTTCGGCGGCATTGCCGCCCATGATGATAGCGAGATCGGTATTCTGGATGTCGGTCCAGGAATTCGTCATCGCTCCACGGCCGAATGTTGGGGCCAAACTGGCCACCGTCGGGCCGTGTCAGACACGTGCTTGATTATCGAACGCCAACATCCCGGCGCCGCGGACAACCTTGTAGGTCGCCCACGCCGCCTCATTGCTTTCCGCCGAAGCGGCAAGAAAGCCGGTACTCAGCCAACGGTTGACCGTCACACCGTCGCTGTTTTTAGCGATAAAATTCTTGTCGCGATCGTCTTTCATCAACCGGGCGATACGGTCGAGTGCGTAATCCCATGAGACGCGCTCGAATTTGTCGGAGCCGGGCTTTCGGATTTGCGGATAAAGGGTGCGCGTTTTCGAATGAACCAATTCGAGAAGCGCGGCGCCCTTCGGGCAAAGCGTACCGCGGTTGGTTGGGTGATCCGGATCGCCCTCGATGTGAATAATTTCGGCTTTCTCACCTTTGGCGAAGTTGCCTTTCGAATACATGATGATGCCGCAGCCGACGGCACAATAGGTGCAGGTATTGCGCGTCTCCGTGGTACCGGCGAGCTTCCACGCGCGGATCGAAGTGGCATAAGCCGTCTCAATATCGCCGAATCCGAGCGCGCCGAGTGAGGTCCCGGCGACGCTTGCGGCGACGCCGTGCACAAATTGACGTCGCGACAATTCGATGTTCATGAAAACGGTCCTCCTGGAGCTTGTTCACCCGCTCGGGCGTCGCTCTTCAGCCAGCACTCATCAGCGTGGCCGACCAGCGGAATTCCGTACGGGAAACGCTATTGTGGAACTTCTCTAAAGTCAATTTGCCCATCGGTGGGTGGCTCAACACGCGCATTATTCCGCGGTTTTCCGCAAGTGCGTTCAATCCAACGAAAATTCTCAGAATCGACCGAACAGTCGTCGGCCGACTCGCGCTGCGGCTGATTGCCACTGGAATCGTTTGGGCAAACACGACGTTTTTGTGGGTTGACAGCCGTGACGATCGCGTTTGGGATGGAGGTGTGCCCGCACGAGCCGCTCCCGAGTTTCGGGCTTTCGGTGTCCTTCAGCGATCGGCGATTGCAACGCTGCATCGCCGAAGGAGATCTTGCAAGCTCTCGGCTCGCGAGCGCTGAAGCTCGTTATTACTCGGGTATACGCCTACAATCGCCCGCAAAAATCTCACTCCGAATCGCTCCATACGGTTCGGGGATTCGTTCACTCGTGTACTTTCAGAATGGAGACGAACGATGTTGCACCGGCGTGACCTTCTCAAGGCAGGAATGGCTGCGTC
>DAIUEQ010000084.1:11166-14566 GCA_036845025.1 Xanthobacteraceae bacterium
GGAGACGAACGATGTTGCACCGGCGTGACCTTCTCAAGGCAGGAATGGCTGCGTCCGTGGCGATGGGGCTTCCTCGCGTGGCCTCCGCGCAAACCGAATTTGCCCCTCGGCCGGGCGAATGGCGCAGCTTCGCGGTGACGTCCCGAATTGAAGTTGCAAGACCGAATGGCAAGACGCAAGTTTGGGTTCCGCTCCCCAGCGTCCACGAATCGGATTGGTTTCGTTCGCTCGGCAGCGAATGGAGAGGCAACGGCTTCTCAACCTTGGTGCAGGAGCCAAGCTACGGCGCGCAGATGCTTCAGGTGGCATGGGCGGACGGAACAGACAATTGCGTTCTTGAGGTCGTCAGTACGATTGCGACACGCGACCGCGCGGTCGGTTTGACAAAGCCCGGGACGCCCTCGCCACTGTCGACGGCGCAGCGCGAACTCTATACCCGCGCCACCGATTTCATTCCTGTTGACGGCATCGTTAAGCAGACATCCGACAAGATTGTTGGTGGCAGCCAGACCGACGTTGAAAAGGCGCGTGCGATCTACGAGTGGGTCGTCGACCACACTTTCCGCGCCGCCGAGGTTCGCGGCTGCGGTGTCGGCGATATTGTCGCGATGTTGCAATCGGGCAATCTCGGCGGCAAATGCGCCGATATCAACGCGCTCTATGTCGGCTTGGCGCGTGCAGCGGGCCTGCCGGCGCGCGACATCTATGGTATTCGGGTGGCGCCGTCGCGGTTCGGTTACAAAAGTCTTGGCGCAAACTCGGCTAACATCAGCAAAGCGCAGCATTGCCGGTCGGAAGTTTATCTCGCCGGTTTTGGTTGGGTCGCTATCGATCCCGCCGACGTACGCAAGGTCGTACTCGAAGAGCCGCCGGCGCACCTTTCACTGGACGACGCGAAGGTCGTTGCCGCGCGCAGCGCGCTATTTGGCGCGTGGGAGGGAAACTGGCTGGCGTATAACTTTGCTCACGATGTTGCTTTGCCCGGTTCGACCGGCCCGGAGCTCGCGTTCCTGATGTACCCACAAGCAGAGATTGCAGATCAGCGCCTCGACTGCCTGAACGCGGATACGTTCAGATACACCATCGCGGCGAAAGAGCTGACGCCGGCGTGACAATCGCGATGCGGCTGTCTCTCGACAACAGCGAAATCGCGCGCCGATTTGGCAGGAATGCGCCATGAATGTGCCGATCGTTCGGCTCACTAGCCTTGCTCACGGTGGCGGTTGCGGATGTAAGCTCGCCCCGTCGGTCTTGCGGCAGTTGTTGGCGGATCAGCCGCTCGCGCACCCCTATCGCCAGCTCCTCGTCGGCACTGAAACGGGCGACGATGCCGCCGTGTGGCAACTCGACAACGAGACCTGCATCATCGCGACCACTGATTTCTTCATGCCGATGGTCGACGATCCGTTCGACTTTGGGCGCATAGCCGCCGCCAATGCCATCTCGGACGTCTACGCCATGGGTGGAAAACCGATCATGGCGTTAGCGATCCTCGGCATGCCCGTGGACAAGGTCCCGCCGGACATTGTGCGGGATATCCTCAGAGGTGGAACGCACGTGTGCGCGACGGCCGGAATTCCGGTCGTCGGCGGGCATTCGATCGATTCCCCTGAGCCCATCTATGGACTTGCGGTCATCGGCCTTGGGCGCCCAGAAAATATCCGGCGCAATAGCGAGGCCAAGCCACGCGACGCGTTGATTCTGACCAAGGCGATTGGCGTCGGCATATATGCAGCGGCCTTCAAGAAGGGTGCACTGACGCCGGCCGCTTATACCGACATGGTAGCGTCGATGACGCTGCTCAACCGCGTCGGCGTGGACTTGGCCAAAGAGCCTGCCGTTCATGCCATCACTGACGTGACCGGCTTCGGCCTTCTCGGACATGCGCTGGAAATGGCGCGCGGCGCGAATGTCACGCTCGTCGTCCGCTTTGACGATCTGCCGCTGCTCAGCGAGGCGGCTGCGCTCGCGCGGGAGAATTTCGTTACCGGCGCGTCGAAGCGGAATTGGGCGAGTTATTCGGAGAGTGTAATATTGCCTACCGACTTTCCAGAATGGAGCCGTGATCTCCTCACCGACCCGCAGACTTCGGGCGGTCTGTTAATTGCGTGCGAGCAGGCCAAGGCGGCGGAAATTGCGCGCATGATTGCCGATCAAGGCTATCCGAGCGTATGTCTCGTCGGGCACGTCGAAGCCGGACCGCCATCGGTGGTGGTCAATCGTGATGCCAAATAAAGCGCTCAGGGTCGCAACTTCTGGATTGGGCGTGAGGTACGTGTCCGCTCGCCGCATTTGATAAGAGTGACTGTTCGCCCTACCTAAGCGGGGTCAGGCGTTTCCCGCCGCGCTATAATCAATGGCACAATAGCGCTGCACCGCGGTGAACAGCTCCTTGATCTCGGGAGGTTTCTTGAAGATGCGGCGCGACGCCGCGTTGTTCCAGGAAGCCCTTTCTTCCTTTGCGCTCCGTCAGAGCGAAGACCGAGTTTTTGCGGTGCCCGGCGTGGTTCGCAAACGTGACAATAGAAAGTTGATATCGACGTTCGGCATAAAGCAATCCGATATTTGACCGCCTTAATTTCCTGCCGGTAGGGGCAAGGGCACAATTGCCAACATTCTTTGAAATAACTCTCCCGAGGTCTTTCGACCACAGGGCTCCGCATCAGCGACGTAGGTAAGTGGAAACACCTACGCGGTCGAACAAATAAAACGCGACCTAGGCAAACGGTTTAAAGAATTGAATTAATCAGACTCGTTTTGAGGCTGGTCTGTTGAGAGAAAACCTGTTTCTCCAGAAGTGAGCGTATCTAATCGAAGGCCCGCTTTGATGAACCTCGCAGCCGCATTGATGTACTGGGTGGTCGTTCTCGTCTGGTTGACGGTGCTCGGAACAGTCTTTGCCTTCTATCTGCGCAACCCCCGCATCTTTGGAGCTACACGACTGTTCTTGGCTGTTGTTACCATCGATACCAGCCGCAACGTTATCGAGAACATCTATTTTGGGCTCTATTTCGGCAGCAATTACGGGCTGTTTTCAGCTTCGCTAGGACCCATCCTTGGGAACCCCATACTGCTCATCGTTCCTAAGGTGATCAACGTGGCGGCTGGATGCACTGTGCTCGGCCTACTTCTGCTTAGATGGCTGCCCTCCGCAATTAGAGAGCACGGCGCCTCTGAGCACAACGCTGATGAGCTTACGACGCTTGCTAACATCGATGGACTGACTGGACTTTTCAACCGGCGACATTTTGATTTTCTCGCACGCGCCGAATGGGCCCGGTCTCGGCGCTACTCTCGCCCGTTATCAATTATGATCGCAGACATTGACCATTTTAAAACAGTCAACGATCGCTTCGGCCATGACGCTGGCGACAAGGTCCTGAGATCCGTCGCCGATGTC
>DAIUEQ010000085.1:0-14427 GCA_036845025.1 Xanthobacteraceae bacterium
TCGTCCTTTTTCTTCTTCGCCTCGCCAATTTCTTTCGACGCGGCGTTACGGCGCGCTTGCGCGGTTTCGAGCGCGAGGATTTTGGCGCGCCGCTCCTCGTCGAGCCCGATCAGCCGCTGCGCCTGCGGCTCGAGCCCGCGGCGCTTGAGCGCGCGATCGAACGCCTCGGGATGCTCACGGATGAAGCGGATGTCGTGCATGGCGTTTTGTATCTACCGCGTCATGGCCGGCCAACGGGCCGGCCCGAAGTGGACGGCCCGACCGCAAACCTGTGCCGGGCATCCACTTCTTAAGCTCAAACTATGCCCTAAAGACGTGGATGGCCGGGTCAAGCCCGGCCATGACGAATCGTATGTGAACCCCGCAATAATATAACCAAACTACTCCGCGGGCTTTGCGGCGGCAGCGGCCGCCGAGGCGGCGCGTTCCGCGGCGGCGCGCTTTTCGACGATGCGCACCGACCAGATCGAGCCCTCGTAGAGCGCAACCAGCGGCACCGCGAGCGACAATTGGCTAAGTACATCGGGCGGCGTGAGGATCGCTGCGATGACAAAGGCGATGACAATGAAATAGCGCCGCTTCGATTTGAGCTGGTCGGACGTGATAATGCCGACCTTGCCGAGCAGCGTCAGGATCACCGGCAGCTGGAAGGCGATGCCGAACGCTAAAATGAGCTTCATCAAGAGCGACAGGTAGTCTTCGACCTTCGGCAACAGCTCGATGGTCGCCTGCCCCGGCCCGCCCATTTGCTGCATGCTCAGCGAAAACCGCGCCAGCATCGGCCAGACCAGGAAATAAACCACCATCGCGCCGAGCACGAAGAAGAACGGCGTGGCGACGAGATAAGGCAGGAAAGCCTGGCGCTCGTTGCGGTAAAGGCCCGGCGCCACGAACATGTAGATTTGCGTGGCGATCACGGGAAACGCGATGAACGCGGCGCCGAACAGCGCCAGCTTGAGTTGAACGACGAAGTATTCAAGCAGCCCGGTATAGATGAACCTGGAGTTCTCCGGACCAGCCACCCAGACGTAAGGCCACGTCAGCACGTTGTAGATCTGCTTGGCGAAGAAGAAACAAACAATCGCCGCCAGCGCAAACGCGGCGAGCGCCTTAATCAGCCGGGTGCGGAGCTCGACCAGGTGCTCCATCAACGGCGCCTTGGTCGCTTCGATCGCCTTCTCTTCGTCTTCGCGGCTCATGCCGGCCGCCCTGGATTTTCGGACGATGTCGCACTCGCGGCCGCTTCCGGCGTCACCGGCCCGGTAGCAACCGCCGCCACATCGCCGGCACCGCTGGCGACGCCAGGCTCGGTCGCGGAAGTTTCCGCAGCGGAGGTTTCTATCGCTTCGGGCGCGACCGGCGCTGTGGCGGTGGCGATGACGTCTGCTTCAGCCGGCGCCGGCGTTTCGACCCCGGGCAATGCCGCCGGAGTGTCGTCGACCGCAGCCGCCAGAGTTGCGTCATCGGCAAGCGTTGTCGTCTCCGGCTTTTTCTCCAGCGAGGCCTGAATCTCTTTGCCCGCCGCTTCTACTTCGGCGCGCGCTTCCTTGAGCGGATCGTAGTTCTTCACGTCGTGCGCCAGGTCGTCGACTTGCTTCTTGAGGTCGGCCATCTCGGCCTCGCGCATGGCTTCCTGGAATTGACCCTGGAAGTCAGCGGCCATGCTGCGCACTTTGCGGGCCCACTGCCCGGCGGTGCGCAATACCGCAGGAAGTTCCTTGGGACCGATCACAATCAGCGCGACGACGCCGATCAGCAGAAACTCGGTCCAAGAAATATCGAACATGGAAATTCCCGGCCCGTTCAGCCGTCATGCCGGCATTTGTGCCGGCCGTCCGCGAAGCCCGGCAGCAGGGGCGTCAGGACACCTTGGTGCCGGCCTCGGCGCGCGGCTTCACCACATCGCTGGGCTGATGGTCGAGGGACTTAACGGGCGCATCGCTCGCCGCGTTGGCCTCTTCCTCGGTCATGCCCTTCTTGAAGGCTTTGATGCCTTTGGCGACATCGCCCATCATGTCCGAAATCTTGCCGCGCCCGCCGAATACCAGAAGCAACACGGCGCCGACGATCAGCCAATGCCAGATACTCAGGGAGCCCATACAAACCTCCGTGCGCGGCGAGCGCCCGCGCTCGCTGCACTGTTCCAATTTCAGCCGAAACTAGGCGTCGGCGGCGTTAAAAACAAGCGCAATACGGCAAGCCGCCGCCGGGCCTCGCGCAGAGTTGCGGAGAGGGTTTACTCCTCGATCCGCTCCGGCGGCGGGGTTAGCCCCAAATCGAGATCTTCCGGTTCCAGCGGGTCTTCGTCGTCGCGCAGCGCCGGATCGTCCGACGGAATGGGAATGGTAAACCCTACCGGCAGCGACTTTTCGACCAGTCCCGCGCCCTTGAGCTCGTCGATTCCGGGAAGATCGGCCAGCGCTTCGAGGCCGAAATGGGACATGAAGGCCTCGGTGGTGCCATAAGTCACCGGCCGCCCGGGCGCTTTGCGCCGGCCGCGCAACCTGATCCAGCCGGTTTCGAGCAAAACATCCAGCGTGCCCTTGGACGTGGTGACGCCGCGAATTTCCTCGATCTCCGCGCGCGTCACCGGCTGGTGGTAGGCGACGATTGCGAGCGTCTCGATGGCGGCACGCGAAAGCTTCTTGGTGACCACCGTCTCGCGCGTTAAGAGCCACGCCAGATCGCTCGCGGTCCGTAGCGACCATTTGCCGCCGACGCGAACGATATTGACGCCGCGGCTCGCGTACTCGCTCTGCAATTCGAGAAGCAGCGCGCGCACGTCGCAACCCGCAGGCAGGCGCGCCATGAGCACCTTCTCGTCCAACGGCTCGTCAGCGGCAAACAACAACGCTTCGAGAATGCGCAATTCCTCGGTGCGCTCCACTGGATCATCGTCCCCAACAACCACACGCATCTCCGCCAAATTAGATTTCATGTTTCTTAGTCCCCCTACGCGGTGCCCGGTTCGGCCGCGGCGTCACTTTTCTCGTTGTCCGGGCGCTTGCGAACATAAAGCGGCGCAAAAGCCGCCTGCTGGTGAACCTGAATGCGGCCTTCGCGCACCAGTTCGAGCGTCGCGGCAAAGCTCGATGCGCGGACGGTCGTCGCCAGCGAAGGCTCGACCATGTAGGCGATGAGATAGTCATCGAGCGCGCACCAGTCGGTGGCGCCGCCGATCAGGCGTTCGAGCGCTTCGCGGGCTTCGGCGAGCGACCACACGGTGCGCTTGCGGACGCGCACGAAGGATCTCGCCTGCTTCTGGCGCTGCACCGCGTAGGCCGACAGCAAATCGTACAACGTCGCCGTCCATTCCGGCCGCTTGATCTCCGCGATCGGCTCGGGCTGGCCGCGGGCAAAGACTTCACGGCCGAGCTGAGGACGATCGAGCAATTGACCGGCGACCTGCCGGATGGCTTCCAGCCGTCGCAGGCGCTGCGCCAGCGCGGTCGCCATCTCCTCGGCGCTAAGGCCGTCCGGCTCGTGCTGCTCCGGCAACAGCAGCCGCGATTTCAAGTACGCGAGCCATGCCGCCATCACCAGATAATCCGCGGCGATTTCGAGCCGCAGCTTGCGCGCCTCTTCAATGAACGCGAGGTATTGGTCGGCGAGCGCCAGAATGGAGATTTTCGCGAGATCGACCTTCTGTTGGCGCGCGAGCATCAGTAACAGATCGAGCGGACCCTCAAAGCCTTCGACATCGATCACCAGCGCCGGTTCGTCAGTGCCGCGCTCGGGAAACTCGGTGTCGAACTCCGCGTCTTCGCTGATCATGCGTAGGGCTCCGCCGGCTGCCACGCGCCGGCCATGAGGCGAAAGAATTCCGTGCGGGTCTCCGCGATATCAAGCGGCGCCGGAATCTTTCTTCCCGCCAGCGCCGCCTCGGCCCGCCGCGCCGCTGCGCCGGCGAGGGGCGGAACGCAGGCGGCCACCGCCGTCATCTCACTCATGTCGCCGTTGCAGTGCAGCACGATGTCGCAACCGGCGGCGATGGCGTCGCGCGCGCGTTCGCCGACCGATCCCGAAAGCGCTTCCATTGATATGTCGTCGCTCATCAGTAAGCCGTCAAAGCCGATGAAACCGCGAATCACTTCCCGCACTATAGTTGCCGAAACGGTGGCCGGCGCGGCCGGATCGATGGCGGCAAACACAACATGGGCGGTCATCGCCATCGGTAGGTCGGCCAACGGAACGAACGCGGCAAAATCCGTTGCCTCGAGCAGCGCCCGCTCGGTGCCGACTACCGGCAGCTTCTTGTGGCTGTCGACCCCGGCGCGGCCGTGCCCCGGGATGTGCTTGAGAACCGGTAGAACGCCGCCCGCCTCCAATCCTTGGGCAATCGCTTTGGCTATGGCGGCGACTTTGCCCGGCTCGTTGCCGTAAGCACGGTCTCCCACAATCGGGTCGGCATTGCCAACTGGGACGTCGGCGAGCGGCAGGCAATCGACGTCGATGCCAAGATCGAAAAGGTCGGCGGCCATGAGGCGCGCCCCGAGCCACGCCGCGGCAAGACCCAGCTCCCGGTCCCGATCATATGCCGCTCCGTACGCGGCCCCCGGCGGATAAACCGGCCAATGCGGCGGTCCGAGGCGCTGCACGCGGCCACCCTCCTGATCAATCAGGACCGGCGCCCGCCGGCCGAGCACATCGCGCAACTCGTCAATGAGACCGCGCAACTGTTGCGGCGACGCGACGTTGCGACGGAACAAGATGAGTCCCCATGGCTGCGCCTCACGGAGAAAAGCGCGCTCGCGATCGGTTAGCGCAAAGCCGGCCACGCCGGTGATAAAGGCGCGCATTGCGGCAGCCGCTTAGCGTTCGGCCTTCGGGCGGTCAATCGAACGGGTTCAGTTCTTCTGCGCGATGCAATTGCCGCCGGCGGCTTTTAGGCTGCTGCACATGGCGGCGGCCTCATCCGCTGTAGCAAACGGACCGACCAGCGCCCGGTAGTAGACACCCTTGGCGCCGAGATCCACGCGGCGAATAATCGGCTCGCGCTTGCCGAGCACGTCCGGATATTTCGCCCGCAACGCCTGGAACGACGATTGCGCCTCGGTTTCGCTGTGCTGCGAAGAAACCTGCACCGCATAGCCCGCGGCCGAGGCAGTTTCACCCGGAGCCGTGCTTGCCGTGGTCGCGCTCGCCACGGCTGCGGGGGGCGGAGACCTATGGGCGCGCGGTGGAGCTGCCGCAGCCGCGTCACCTCCACCTGGGACAAGCGCCAACGGCCCATTACCGTCCGACGCGCTTGCGCGCGCTGGCGCGGCTGCACGCGTGGCGTTGCGGGCATCCGCGCCGCCTGCCTGGTCGGGACGGATGGTGACGGTGTGTATCTTTTTTGGCTCAGGCGGGGGGCCCTGCGGCGCCGCAGCGGCGTTAGCCGGCGGGCTCGGTTGCGCCGGAGCCGTCGCGACCGGCGCCGCGATTGCCGGCGACGAAGCCCAAGCCGGACTAGACGAAGGGAGGGATGCAGGGGCGGTGACGGGGGCAGCCGATGCAACGACCGATGGCGGCAAAGCCGCGCTCTGGTTGTTGTTGACGGGGATTGTCGAAATGATCCTTGGTGCCGGCTTTGGCGGCTCGATGTTGATCGGCTCTTCTTCGCGCGAGACGACATTTTCGGCCACCGACGCAGTGGCCGTACCGCCCTGGCCGGAATTGGCGGCCTGGGTGTCGCCGGAATTGGGCATGAGCTTATTGGGGGAGGTATTCGCCTTGATGACGGGCGGCAGCGCCGGCAGCAGCGATCCGCCGAATGTGGTGCGGTAGGCGAAAGCGCCGGCCGTCCCTACGACCGCCAAGCCGAGCACGGCCATGACTATAACCAACCCGCCACGACGCCGCGGTTGGCTCGGCTGATAATAATCCTCAGCGGCGTATTCATCGCCGCTGTCGTGTTCCGGTTCGGCAAACTCGGCGGTGTCTTCGTGAGGCGCGCTGGTCAAGAAAGCCGGCACCGGGCGGGCAGCCGCGGATGGCCGCTCCTGACGCGGATCTTCGGTATCGGCGCCGTCCTGGTAGCCACCGTCTTTTCCACTCGGCGGGGAGAAATACTGGTCGTCAGCCGGCGGCTCGTGCTCGTATTCTGGTTCCTCGGTTTGCGGCGCAAATTGCCGAAGCGGCGTCGCACGCGGCATCGCTGGCGGTTGGGCGTACCGCGTCTCCGTCGCGTAGGCCTGCTCGGCTTCGTCCTCGTCAGCCCATTGACGTCCGGAAGGGGCGACATCATCGGCCACAGGCCGGCGTTCTCTGGCCTCGGATTGGCGTTCGGCGTAAGGGTCCGACTGCCCGATCAGCCGGGCCAATTCCGCCAGCGGGTCATTCGCGTCGCGTGTCGGGGCGCCAGAACGCTCTGATGCCGGGACTTGGCGGCTGCGAAGAGTACGGAAGGTGTTGTCAGCCAAAGGAGCAACTCCGCTTCGGAGATTCCGGACATTAAAGTGATTCTGTCCCGCCCTCGACTCTTGGCGAGGCCGCACGTGGACAGTTATCGCATCTCGTTCGGTGCACCGACGCCAAGCAACCCCAACCCCGACGCCAACACGGTGCGTACGCCCTGGACAAGCACAAGGCGTACTAACGTCATTTGTCGATCATTCTGCATAATGAAGCGTAAATGTGGCCTTGTATTCCCCAGTGTCCACAGGGCGTGAAACTCGCTCGCTAAGTCGTACAAATAAAAGGCAATTCTATGGGGCTCGTGGGCCGCTGCGGCGGCCTCCACGACCCGGGGATAAAGCGCGATCTGGCGAACCAAAGCGAGTTCCGCCGGGTCGGAAATGGCACCGACATCCGCGGCTTCGAGTAATTCGTTGAAATCCGTCGGCAGGTCCGGAAAGGCCTCGCCGGCGTTGCGGAGCGCCGACCAGCACCGGGCGTGGGCGTATTGGACGTAAAAGACCGGATTGTCGCGGGACTGCTCGATGACCTTGGCGAGATCGAAGTCGAGCGGTGCGTCATTCTTGCGGAACAGCATCATGAAGCGGACCGCGTCGCGGCCGACTTCATCCACCACCTCGCGAAGCGTGACGAACTCCCCTGCCCGCTTCGACATTTTCACCGGCTCGCCCTGGCGCAGGAGCTTCACGAGCTGGATCAGTTTGACGTCCAGCACGGCCTGGCGCTCGCTTAACGCCGCCACGGCCGCCTGCATGCGCTTGACGTAGCCGCCGTGGTCGGCGCCCCACACGTCAATCAAGCTCTTGAAGCCGCGCTCTAGCTTGGAGCGGTGGTAAGCGATGTCGGAGGCAAAGTAGGTGTAAGAGCCGTCCGATTTCTTCAGCGGGCGGTCGACATCGTCGCCAAAAGCCGTCGAACGAAACAGCGTTTGCTCGCGATCCTCCCAATCGTCAGGGAGCGCGCCCTTAGGCGGCGGTAGGCGCCCTTCGTAAACGTAACCGTGCTCGCGAAGCCAATCGATGGTTTCGGCCACGCGATCGGCGCTGCCTTCGATCAGCGAGCGCTCGGAGAAGAAAACCTCATGGGTGATGTTCAGCGCCGCAAGATCGTCGCGCAGCATCGCCATCATCATATCAATGGCCCTTTGCCGCACACTCGGCAGCCAATCCTGCTCCGGCCGTTTGCGAAGTGCATCGCCGTGCTCGGCGGCGAGCGCCGCGCCGAGCGGTTTTAGATACTCACCGGGATAAAGTCCCTCGGGTATGGCGCCCGCGTCCTCGCCGAGCGCCTCGCGGTAGCGGAGATGGGCGGAACGCGCGAGCACATCGACCTGCGCACCCGCATCGTTGACGTAATATTCGCGCGTGACTTTGAAGCCAGTGAATTCGAGCAGGTTCGCGAGCGCGTCGCCGAACACGGCGCCGCGGCCGTGGCCGACATGCATGGGTCCGGTCGGATTGGCCGACACATACTCGACGTTGACGGGCACGCCGTGCCCGATGTCGTTTTTGCCGTATTGCGCCCCCAGGCGGACCGCCTCACGCAGGACGCTCGTCCAAGCGGCTGGCTTTAGAGTCAGATTGATGAAGCCCGGTCCGGCGATGTCGACCTTGGCGAAGAGGCCGTCACCGCGAAGCGCGTCGGCGTATTTCTCTGCAAGCTCCCGCGGCTTCTTGCCGGCGTCCTTGGCGAATACCATGGCCGCGTTGGTCGCCATGTCGCCGTGCGACGCATCGCGCGGCGGCTCGACCGTGATGCGTGAAAGATCGATGCCGGCCGGGAGATGTCCGGCGGAAATGAGCGCAGTGCTCGCGCTCTGGATACGCAGCGCCACCGCGCTAAAAATGTTTGTTTGCGAAATTTCTATGGCCATGCCCAGCGATCCGCCGCGCGCCTAACGCAATTCGGGGGTCGAGTCAAAAAGCCGCGCATGCTCGGCAAGCGCGTAGCGATCGGTCATGCCGGCAATGAAATCGGCAATGTGCCGGGCACGGCCGTGCTCACCCGCGTGATCGAGGCCCTCGCGCCACTCCGGCGGAAGGTCATCGGGATGCGCGGAATAACGCGCAAACAGCTCGCGGACCACGCGTGCGGCCTCGTTCATGACGCGTTGAATCCGAGCATGCCGGTACATGTGCTTTTTGAGAAAATCCTTGATGACCGCCTCGGTGTTTGCCGTCGGCTCAGAGAAAGCAGCAACGGCGGTAGACGCACCGCGCACCTCATCCGCTGAATGAGGGTTGAGCTCGGCGAGCCGGCGGGCGGTTTCGGCAATCAAATCTTCGATGAGGAGACCGATGAGGCGGCGGACGAATTCGTGCGCCACGCGCGCTTCGTCCAGCCCCTGAAACGCGGCGCGGATTTCGGCAATGATCATGGCCGCCGCCGGAATGGCCGTCAGGTCCTGCAGCGTGAACAACTCGGCGCGCAGCCCGTCGTCGATATCGTGCGCGTTATAGGCGATGTCGTCGGCGACGGCGGCAACTTGCGCTTCGGCGCTCGCGTAGCTCCACAATTGCAGGTCCTGAAGCCGGTTATAGCTCGCAATGACATCGGGGATGCCGCGTGCGGTATAATGGCTGAGCGGCTTTCCTTGTTTGTCGATCAGCGGGCCGTTGTGCTTGACCAGCCCCTCCAGTGCCTCCCAGGTCAGGTTTAAACCGTCGAAAGACGGATAGCGGCGCTCCAAAGCCGTCACGACCCGAAGCGTTTGCGCATTGTGATCGAAGCCGCCGCAGGCGCTCAGGCACTCATCCAAAGCGCGCTCGCCGGCATGGCCGAACGGCGGATGCCCAAGATCGTGCGCCAGCGCCAGCGCCTCCGCGAGATCCTCGTCGAGCGACAGCGCACGCGCGAGCGCGCGGGCGATTTGCGCGACCTCAAGGGTGTGGGTCAGCCGCGTCCGGTAGTGATCGCCCTCGTCGAAAACGAAGACCTGGGTCTTGTGTTTGAGCCGCCGGAACGCGGTCGAATGAATGATGCGATCGCAATCCCGGCGAAAAGGGCTACGAGTCTTGCTTTGCGGCTCGGGATGAAGGCGCCCGCGGCTATGCGCCGGATCGCACGCGTAGGGTGCCAAAACCGCCGGCGGAACCGTCATGCTATCTAGCCTTGCGCAATTGACCTCGGCTGCCGCCGCACTTACCTATCACCTGATGCCCTGGCAATCGGCAGGAGTATCCTGCTGGAGAGGCTTCATGGCGATCGACGTTACCGTTACCGAGCGGGCCGCCCGCAAGATCGGCGAAATCCTCGGCCGCGAGCCGTCCGGCACCATGTTGCGCGTCAGCGTGCAAGGCGGCGGCTGCTCCGGTTTCCAATATAAATTCGACACCGAGCGCGCCAAGGCCGACGATGACGTCGTCATCGAACGGGCCGGCGCCACTGTGCTGATCGATCCGGTCTCGCTCGACTACATGGCGGGGTCGGAAATCGATTTCGTTGATGACCTTATCGGATCGTCCTTCAAGGTCCACAACCCGAAAGCTACGGCGTCCTGCGGCTGCGGCACCAGCTTCGCCCTCTAGCAGCGTCTCGATAAGGTCAACGGCCGGTGCGCATCGCTACCTGGAACGTCAATTCAATCAAGCAGCGGCTTGATGGAGCGACGGCTTGGCTCGCCGAACGCGCGCCCGATCTGGTCTGCCTGCAAGAGACGAAATGTGTTGACGACGCTTTCCCGCGCGAAGCGTTCGAGAGCCTTGGCTACAACGTCGCCATCCACGGCCAGAAAACATTCAACGGCGTTGCAATCCTGTCCAAATATCCGTTCGACGAGGTCAATATCGGTCTGCCCGGCGATCACACTGACGATCACGCGCGCTTCATGGAAGCCGTGGTTTCGACGGCACAAGGAGTGTTGCGGCTGGCGAGCGTCTATTTGCCCAACGGCAATCCGCCGGAAACCGAAAAATACACCTACAAGATCGGCTGGATGAAACGGCTGTTCGCTTACGCACGCGAACGATTGTCGCTCGGCGAGCCGCTTATTCTCGCTGGCGACTACAACGTCATTCCGGCCGGCGGTGACGTCCGCAATCCGCAAGCTTGGACCACCGACGCGCTTTTTCTCCCGCAAACCCGTTCGCAGTTTCGAGCTCTGATGAATCTCGGCCTGACAGATGCCGTGCGCGCGACCAGCGACACCGCAGGCGTTTACACATTCTGGGATTACCAGGCCGGCGCCTGGCAGAAGAATAACGGCATTCGTATCGACCACTTGCTGCTATCGCCGCAAGCCGCCGATCGCCTCAGCGAAGTCGGGATCGATCGCCACGTACGGAGCTGGGAAAAACCGTCTGATCACGTTCCAGTTTGGCTCGATCTGGCAATCGAGCCGGCCAATCGGCATTAGGCCGCCGACCGCTCGCGTTAATTGAAAATTCACCACGTTGCCCTCAGAGTAACCAACCATCTCAGGGCTTAAGTCTTCAAACCAATGCTTCCTTTCCGCCGCACGGAACGCATTGGCAAAATACCGGAGACGCCGCAGGCACCCAAGCCGCCGAGCTCCGACCCCCAAGCCGATCATCAGCGCACGCTGCAACCGAGCAGCATTCGCGAGACGATTAGTCTTCTCGAAGCCGACTTGAGCGCGCTGATCGGCGATGTCCATCGCGCCTGCACGCTGGTTTGCCGCGAAGCGGAAGATTCCGCGGCCGCATCCGACCGCATCACGTCGAAGACCGATAGCCTCCTCTCACAAGCCGGCAGCGCCAACCGGGATCTGACCCAGTTCGCAGCTGCTATCGAAGAGTTGGCGCGCTCCTCCGAGAATATTGGCGACCAGGTCCACAGGGCCGACAAACTCGCCGAGGAGGCCAGTGCGTCGGCGGAGTTGGCCGGCCGCGGCGTTGAGGGACTGAAGAAATCGTCGGCGGAAATCAGCCAAGTGACGAGCATGATCTCGACCGTCGCCCGGCAGACAAATTTGCTGGCGCTCAACGCAACGATCGAAGCCGCGCGCGCCGGCGAGTACGGTCGCGGCTTTGCCGTGGTCGCATCTGAAGTCAAGAAACTGTCCGAAGAGACGCGCAAAGCGACCGAGCAAATCACGCAGAAGATCGATGTGCTGCAGAACGACGCCGCCGATTGTTTCGAAGCGGTCACGCGGATCACGCAGGTCATTCAGGTTCTGCGCCCGTTATTCGGCGCGGCGGCGACGGCCGTCGGACAACAAAACGACGCGACCGGCGCCGTTGCGCGCAGCGCGACCGAAACCCTGCGATTTGCCGATTCCGTTACCGCCGGCGCAGTCGAAATCCGCGACGCCGCGGCGCGCGCCAACGCCCGCGGCAAATCGGTCGAGGAGCACGGCAAACAAGTCATTGGCCTTGCCGAAAAGCTGAGGATGCGTGTCACCATCTTCTTGCGCCAAAGCGAGGCTGGCGATCGCCGACGACACGACCGGCTGCCTTGCGAAATCGGTGTGCAGCTTCACGCCGACGGTAAGGCGTTTACCGGTCGAACGGCGGATTTATCGGAAGGCGGTGCTCTTGTTCGTCTCGCCGATGGAGAGGCGATCACCGGCGGCACCATATTGCAGGCCAAGCTCGACGGCATCGGGGAGACCCGCGTTCGCGTCGCCGCCCAATCGCCGCTCGGATTGCATCTCCAATTCATCGAAATGAATTCCGCCGTTTTGGCGGAGCTAGAACGCAAGCTCGCTTCCATTCGCGAGGAGAACCGCGAGATCATTTCGCGCGCCGTTGACGTGGCGAATGAAATCTCGCGCATGCTCGAGCAACTGGTCGAGCAAGGGAAACTTACTCAACAAGACCTATTCGACAACGACTACGTCCCGATCGACGGCACCGACCCTATCCAGCACCGCACCAGGTTTCTTGAATCATTGGAGGAAATCCTGCCGCCCATTCAGGAGCCGTTGCTGGCTGGCGACCCGCGCATGGTGTTTTGCGCAACAGTCGACCGCAACGGTTATCTGCCGGTGCATAATCGTATCTATTCGCTGCCGCAGCGGCCGGGCGAAACCGATTGGAACGTTGCGCACTCACGCAATCGGCGAATCTTCGATGACCGTGCCGGGCTGACCGCGGCCCGAAATGTCCGCCCCTACATCATTCAGGTGTATCCGCGCGAAATGGGTAACGGGGTTACCATCATGATGCGCGAAGTCGATGCGCCAATCCGCATTTTCGGCAAGCATTGGGGTGGTTTTCGCACAGCCTACAGGCTGTGAAATACGCGGTTGACCCGCCAGCTTACCGCGTCAGTCGCGGCGGCCTTTAAGCCAGTCTTCCAGATAGACCAGCGCCAACGCCCGGTCGTCATCGCTGGCGCGGTGAAACGCGCTGTCGGCAAGCGGCTTGATCCACGCCTCTTCCGGACCCGCACAATCCTTGCTGAGCGTCAGCCACATCAGGCCTCGCGCGGCTTGGCGCGGAATGCGCTTGCCCTGGAACAACAAATCGCCGAGCGCGGCTTCGGCGCGGCAATCGCCCTTTATGGCGGCGAGCTGGAACCAGCGCGCCGCCTGATGCGGCTCGCTGGGCGTGCCTTCGAGATAGAGCCGTCCAAGCTGGTATTGCGCGTCGGCATCGCCAAAATACGAAGCCGCATAGGCGTACATTTCTCTGGCGCGCGCGGTATTCGGGAGCACCGTCGAATTGGGGATGCCGGTCAGGTAGTAGTTTCCGAGCGCCACGAACGCATTGGCCACAATGCGCGCTTCCGCGGTGCCCGGTGGCTCTTCGGGGTGGGTGTTGGCGATCTGGCTGAAATAGACGAAGGCGCGTTTGTCGTCGCGCGCCACGCCATCGCCAACCGCATACATCCGGCCAATCTTCCACTGCGCGGCGAGATGCCCCTGATCGGCCGCGTATTCGAGAGCGCTAAGGGCTTTGGAGCGGTCGGTTGCCTCTGGTGCCGCCGGAGCACGGAGCGGGTCGGCCGGCGCGAGCAGCGGTGTGGCGGTTCCATCAAACGCGGTCGCAGGCTTGAGTATCCCCAACCCGCAGATCGCCAGGATCAGCGCGCCGCCAGAGACGGCACTGCGCAAATATTTAGACGTCCGCATAGCATTCTTTCTCGACGGTCGCGCCCGGATGGGTCACGGCGCCATCTCGCGCCGGCCCGACCTGCTGGGCGTATTTCCATAAATACCCGGAGGTGTATTCGTCGGCGCGCGCCTTCCACTCTCGCGCGCGCTGATCGAGCTCTGCCTTACTCAACTTGACTTCAAGCGTGCCCTTTTCCGCATCGATCTCGATGGTGTCGCCATCGCGGATGAGCCCAATGGGACCGCCGACCGCGGCTTCAGGCCCGACATGGCCGATACAAAAGCCGCGCGTAGCACCGGAGAAACGGCCGTCGGTGATGAGGGCGACTTTGTTGCCCATGCCCTGACCGTAAAGCGCGGCGGTAGTCGCGAGCATTTCGCGCATTCCCGGCCCGCCCTTGGGGCCCTCGTAACGGATAACGAGGACATCGCCTTCGCGGTATTTTCGGTTCTTCACCGCGTCGAAACAGGCCTCCTCGCCATCGAAACAGCGGGCCGGTCCGGAAAAATGCGAACGCTCCATGCCGGCGACCTTCACGATCGCGCCCTCGGGAGCGAGATTGCCGCGAAGACCAACAACGCCACCGGTCGGCGACAACGGCCTGTCAGCCGGCCGAACGACATCCTGGTCTTCATTCCACTTCACCGACTTGAGATTCTGCGCCAGCGTGCGGCCGGTGACGGTCAGACAATCGCCATGAAGGAAGCCATGGTCGAGCAGCGTCTTCAGCAACAACGGCACCCCGCCAGCTTCGAACATGTCTTTGGCGACATAACGGCCGGACGGTTTCAAATCCGCGATATAGGGCGTCTTTTTGAAGATTTCGGCGACGTCGAACAGATCGAATTTGATGCCGCACTCGTTGGCGATGGCGGGGAGGTGCAGCGCAGCATTGGTTGACCCACCGGTCGCCGCAACGACGGCCGCGGCGTTCTCCAAAGCCTTGCGGGTGACGATGTCGCGCGGGCGAATGTTCTTGACGATCAGATCCATGATCATTTCGCCGGCC
>DAIUEQ010000086.1:0-14145 GCA_036845025.1 Xanthobacteraceae bacterium
TTCAGCGAGCGACGCGCGCTGGCTGGCATTGAGCTCGCCGCGATTGGAGCCGACGAAGATTTCCACGGTGTGTTGGGTCTCGGTTATCGATATCGGATGCCGCAACCGGTAGTCGAACGGAGCGTCGGGACCGGCGGCAACCTGCTGGTCGGTGTTGCAGGCGCAGACAAACAACGCGCAGCCGGCGACGAGTGCAGCCCGCATTGCATTTCCTGGCACGCCGTGACTGGCGCCGGTCGGTATCTTGAACGTAAGCATCGCCGTCTCCTTGCGCCGCAAGTCAGTCGAGGATGAAGCCGTATTTGCCGCGGTAATTATCAGGCGGGTCGGTCATACCGCCGACGCCGTAGATGCGGTTGAACTTGCCGAGCAGCACTTGCGCGGGGTCGCTCGGGTCGGCGAAGCCATCATCCGGGCGCGACAAGTCTTTCTGCGCCACCGCCCGGACCACGTAGGGCGTCACGATGACCATCAGCTCGGTGCGCTGATTGACATAGTCGTTGCTCTTGAACAGCGCGCCGAGGATCGGAAGCTCCGTGAGTCCCGGCAAGCCGTTGATATTGTGTTTGGTGCCCTCTTGAATCATGCCCGCCATCGCCAACGAACCGCCGGACGGAATTTCGAGCGTCGTTTCTGCCCGGCGCGTGCGAATTGCTGGCACGGTCACGGTGTTGGTCGTGCCTGGGATCGGGATGGTCAGCGAATTTGTACTGGTGATGTCAGATACCTCGGTCATCACCCGGAGGCTGATGCGGCCCTCGCTCAGCACCACCGGCGTGAAGTTGAGGGCGACTCCGAATTTCTTGTATTCGATCGACGGCTGGCAGGTGGTCGGCGCTCCCGGCGTGCTCGAGGTCGCCGAACATGAATAGCCGTTGAGGATCGGAAACTCGCCGCCGGCGAGGAAGGTCGCGGTTTCTCCGGAAATCGCCGACAGGTTCGGCTCGGCGAGGGTGTGAATGACGCCCGCCTGCTCCATCGCTTGCAGGGTTCCGGTTAGCGACTTCCATCCGCCAGCGATGCTCGAGCCGCTGAGCGATTGCCCATAAGCCGTAAACGGATTGGTATTGTTGAAGTTGAAAACCGCGGTGCCGTAGCCGAGTGAGCCGGATAGATTCACGCCGAGTTGTTTGATGAGATCGCGCTCGACTTCGGCCACCACGACCTTGAGCATGATCTGGTCGCGGCCGCGAACCACGATCATGTTGACGACTTTGCTCGAACTGGCCCCATTCAGGGCTTGGCCCGAAGGCAGCCCCGATGGCGATGCGCCCACGGACACGCTGTTGCTCCCGGAGCCGCCGGCGCTCGCGCCACCTATAGTATTGTTGGCACCAGTGTTGAAGGCATCGTTAGGAGCGGTGAAATGCGAGGCGATATCGAAGGCCTGCTGCGCCTCGAGCTGACTGGACACAAATCCCGACAAGACAATGCCGTCGCCGACGGCTTCGACGTTGACTTGAGAGCCCGGAACTAGCCGCGCAATGGCGTCGTGAATGTCTTGAAGAGTTCTGCGGGGCGTGGGCCTCTCGACTTCGATGTCAAAGCCGGCCATCTGATTGCCGTCGCCGTCAAAAAAGACGACATTCGTGGTCCCTTTGTCGATGGCAATAATGTAAGCACGTCGCGACGTGCGTACGACGGCGTTGGCGATTTTCGGTTCAGCGACGAGCACATCCTTAATTTCGCGCGGAAAATCGACGACCACCGATCTGCCGACGCCGAGCCGAACAACGCGCGATCCGGTTTCGCCAGTTACCACAGCTACGTTCTGGGCCGCCGTATCGCTTTCTGAGCGGACCGCGGTTTGGGCCATGCTCGGCAACGCGCCGAAAAGCAGCAATCCGACAACCGCCGCGACACGCATCGGAGTCCGTGACCTCATCATCAATTCCCTCTCAATGCGTCGTGGTTTGCGTGCTAACGCCGTAACGCACTGTATTAATGCCCTTTCGAGCGCCTTCATCGTCGCCGCCTTCCGGCTTCGCCGATTCAGAATCGAGAATGCTGCGCAGCGTAAGTGACAGCGAGCCGAGCTGACGCGAACGGGCCAGAGTTTCAGCCTGTTGCGGATCGAGCGCGACGGTCACGGTTTTACCCACCACCACCTTTTGACCATCCTTTTCCTCAACCGTCTGATCGACCGCGAGCACCTGCACGTTTCGCAGAATGGTATCGCTCACGTAGGTTTCGACCCCGGTCACTTTTTCCGCGGCCTTGTCTCTGCGGGTGAGCACGATATCCACGTGATCGTTAGGAAGGACAAAGCCACCGGCGCTGGTATCGGCAGCCACATCCATCGCGACGGCGCGCATACCTTTCGGCAGGACAACCGCCATGTAGCCGAGGTTCTTGCCGGTCACGACTTTGTTGTCGCGGATCGGCTCGCCGGCAACGACGGGTGCGCGCACGATCGCGCCGACAAATTCTTTCATTGCGTCCGGCCGATCGGCTTTTTTGATGAAATTTCCTGCGGACGCGGCCGGCCACATCTGCCAGCCGACGTCTTTTTCGCTGACCGTTTGACCGATGTTGAGATCGGCCTTGGCGACAAGCACATCGACGGTGGCCAACGGCGCAGCCGCCGGCGGCGCCGCCGGAGCCGATGGCTGCCGCAGCCCACTGGCCATCATGGCGGCAACTCCGCCAGCAGCGAGAGCGATGACTAGAACGATGAGACGGGCGGGTTTCATAACGCCTTCACCACCTGACAAATCGACGCAAACGCCGGTCGCGTCGCGAAACCGATTTCATCAGCTAAACGTCAAAGCATGGTTAATGAGGCGTATCTAAATCGCGTTAATTACGCGTTACGCCGAGGTTTTCGCCCATGCGGGCTCGGTCTGCTGATGAAGCAAATCCGGTTACGCGCTAATTCGTTAACGAACGATGGACGCCATCCACTCAGTCTGCGGATAGATCCAAAGAGCGGCCGCGGCCAACGCGATGCCGTAAGGAACGCCGGCGCCGCGCTGATGGAGCCGCTCTGCCCATTCCCGCCCGACGAATGCCCGCGGTAACGGCAGGGCGCGAAATTGGACGATCAAAAGGGTCAGTGCTCCGCCAAACAGCGATGCGTAGATCAGATAGTCAGGCAGATGCGCGAAGCCCAGCCAAAGAGCGGTTGCGGCCGCGAGTTTGGCATCGCCGCCGCCAATCCAGCCGCGGCTAAAAAAGATGAAAACGATAACGAGCACCACGGCGGCGGCGGCGGCGTGCCACATCAGGTCGGGTAGACTCATTCCCGTCAAAAGTGCCAGCACGCCGAAGCCGCCGACCAGAATCAGCGACACCCGATTGGCAATGGTCATGGTGAAAAAGTCGCTCGACGCCGCAAATGCCATCACGGCTGGAAAGAGCGTCAGACTGATCGCTTGAATAACGAGGGCCATCGCGGCGCGACACCGTCGGCTGTTTCAACGCGTCGCGGTCTTAGCCGACGCAAGTTGACGGCAAGTTAGCAATGTTGAGGGGCGGTCAAGAAAACGAACGGGCTCCGGCCACTGGCCGGAGCCCGGATGTAACAGCAACAAAACGCCGCTTACTTAAGCTGGGTCGAGATGCTGCCAAAGCTCGTATTCAACTTGGTGCCGATGCCGTTCACGACGGCGATGATGGCGACCGAGATGCCGGCAGCGATCAGACCATATTCAATGGCCGTCGCACCCGACTCGTCCTTCACGAAACGCGAAACAAGGGTCTTCATAACATGGCTCCTTAGGTCCATACGTGGCTGTCTGAGCTCGACCCAATGCCCGTTTGCCGGACCATTTGGATCACCTGGGAACCGTAACAATGACAAATTGCAATGCGGTTAAACCGACCGCTGAAACTGTGGCTTAACGCGTCGATCCAAAACTTGGTTAATAGCTAACTTCCGCGTTCAGAACATTTTGACGAACTCGTCGAAGCCCGCTTTGCGCCAGCGGCGATCCCGGGCGCGAGCATAGCCTCGGAAACTGGAAGCGCAGCCAAACCGTAGCGGGTAGGTGTTGTCGTTGGCGTAAGACAGCGCTTTGCATTTGATGCAATTCTGCGGAAGCTCTACCGCGCAGCTCGGCGAAAGTTTTATTCATCGCCTATTAATTGGCGTGCTCGATACCAGATAAAGCGCACGCGCCATCGACGCGGTATCGCAGTTCTAAAATAAAGAGGTTCGGCGAGATGAGTAAGGAACTGCTCGGATTCGTCATCAGCGTCGGCGAAACTTTCATGAAGAGCATCCCGATCTCACTGGCGCTGGCCGCCGTCTTCACCGTGCTTGCCTACTTTTGGTCTTGCAACCCGGGCAAGCCCTGGTGGCAAAAGCGCGACATCGTCACCGACCTTTGCTACTGGTTCTTCATCCCCGTCGCCGCCCGTTATTTCCGTATTGGTCTGCTGGTGGCCGGCGCCGCGGTGTTGTTCGGCATTACGACGGCGGATGGCCTGATCGCCTTTTACGAAAACGGCCATGGGCCGCTGGCGGCGCTGCCGCTAGTCGCGCAGATGATCCTGTTCCTGGTCGGTGAAGATCTCATCACCTATTGGATCCACCGTCTGTTTCATGGGGTGAACCTTTGGAAATATCATGCCGTGCACCATTCCTCCGAAGAACTGGAATGGATCTCTGCGGCGCGTTTTCACCCGGTGAACATCTTTTTTGGTTCGGTGATCGCCGACGTAGCCCTATTGCTGGCGGGGATTTCGCCGAACGTATTTGTCGTGCTCGGGCCGATTACCATCGCCCATTCGGCTTTCGTGCACGCCAATCTTCACTGGACGCTCGGGCCGTTCAAATACGTGATTGCCGGACCCGTCTTCCATCGCTGGCACCACACGGCTGCGGAACGAGGTGGCGAGAAGAACTTTGCCGCCACTTTCCCTATTCTCGATATTCTGTTCGGCACGTTCTACATGCCGGTCGGCCAGCTTCCCGACCAGTACGGCGTCGACGACGAGGCCTTTCCCACGACCTTCGGCGGGCAACTTGCGCACCCGTTCGTAACTGAGCGAGCCCAAAAGCCTCCGGCCGACATTTCGGCCGCTGCCTGAGGAGTTTTTTTGCCGCTCGGCCGGCGGCATGATTTGCATTTCTTTCACCAATTTGGCGTCAATTGGTGGCTCGGGAAGCAGTGTTTTCAGTTGTTGCGTCCGCGTAGCGTATCGGAGAGTCCTCATGACGGCGTCGCGCACTTTCGGTCGGGCAAATCGCCGGCCGCAATTCTGGCTATCGGCCGTCCTGGGTATCGCTGCGCTGGCTTCGCCGGCCTTTGCCGCGGATCAGATCTCGGTACCGCTCGATAAAGCCAGAATCCTCCATCTACCGGATCGCGCTAGCACCATTGTGATCGGCAATCCGCTCATCGCCGACCTTTCCGTCCAACCTGGCGGACTTGCGGTCGTTACCGGCAAAAGCTATGGCGAAACCAACTTCGTGGTGCTTGACAAGGCCGGCGTCGTCCTGACGGAAAAGAACGTCGAGGTGACACTCTCAAACGATCAAAGCAGCGTCGTTGTCTATCGTGGCGCCGAGCGCGAGACCTATAGCTGCGCGCCGGATTGCTCGCGAAGCCTGTCGCTCGGTGACGCCCCGGATATCTTCGAGGCGACGATGAAGCAGATCACCAACCGCAATAGCCAGTCCGCGGCTGCCGGCGCATCAGGCGGCCACTAGGCGCCGACGGTCCGGCCCTGCTCAGCCCTTAAGCCGGTTCGGCGGTCGTCACGGAATGGGCAATGCGGTTGTGGATTTGATCTTTTCCATGGCGAACCGCGAAGTCACGTTTGCCAGCGGCACCGCCGCGATCAGCCGCTTATAGAAAGCGTCGTATCCGGCAATATCAGGCACGACCACACGCAACATGTAGTCGACGTCGCCTGCCATCCGGTAGAGTTCCATGACTTCAGGCATGGCGCGGACGACTTTAGCGAAACGCTCGAGCCAGTCCTGCGAGTGATCGCCGGTCTCGATAGACACGTACACCGTGATCCCGAGACCAACCCGGTCCTGATCGACCAGCGCTACGCGTCTTTGAATAACCCCGTCAGCCTCCAAGCGCTGAATGCGCTTCCAACAGGGG
The DNA here is from genome assembly GCA_036845025.1 of Xanthobacteraceae bacterium. Lineage (GTDB taxonomy): Bacteria > Pseudomonadota > Alphaproteobacteria > Rhizobiales > Xanthobacteraceae > BOG-931. The sequence goes on from DAIUEQ010000086.1 coordinate 6,063, forward strand.
GTGGAGGACAACCCAACCCGGTTGCCGATCTCGGCGACCGCGAGCGAGGCATCTTCTTGCAAGACCGCCAATATTTTTCGATCGATGGCGTCCATAAAAAAATCTTTCAATTAGCCTAGGGAAGAGGCTATCTATCGAGAATAATATTCTAAATCAAGCCGGATTATTCACCCGGGAGGGGCCCGGGCCCTGATCGCACGCCGGTGAGAAACGAGGCCGACCGGGGGATTATGCCGCCCCGGGCGCCGGGGCGAATTTCCCGCCCTGGGCCAAAAACGCTTCGACTTCCGCTCGCTTCGGTGTCCCGGCCGAGCCGCCGATGCGGGTGCATTTTATGCCGGCGACAGCAGCACCGAAGCGCAAGGCGTCCGCCTCGCTGCGGCCTTCGGCAAGGGCCAAAGCGAAGCCGCCATGCAACGCGTCCCCGGCACCAAGCGTGTCGACTGCTCGAATGGCGAAGACCTGCACATGACGGATCGCACCTTTCTCGAGGAAGAGAATATCGTCGGGACCATTGCTGACCGCCAAAAACGCGTCGGTATGCCGAGCTATCCGCTTGAGCCCCTCGCTGAGGTCACCGACGCCGGTCGTCGCTTTCAAACATTCTGAGGAGAATACGACGTGGGAGGCGATGCGAAATAAGGGATCGTCTTCTTTCGTCGGCTTGTCGCCATCGAGAACAACCGGCAAGCGACGGCGCCGCGCCGCCTCGCAAATCGGGCGCGCGAAGTCGGGATATCTGTTATCGGCCAGCACCAAGTCCGCCGACGCAACAATCGTTGCCGGATCGTGTGGAACAACGCCTGCGACGCGCTGATCGCGATACGTCACGATGGTTCGGTCGCCGCGGGCATTGATGAATATCGCCGATAGCGCCGTCGCTAGTCCGCTTACCCGATGACACGCAGCGGTATCGACATTTTCGCGATTGAGCGCCGCTAACACCCGGTCGCCGTTCGAATCCTGCCCCGCGGGTCCGCCCAACGGACCTGCCATGGCGGCACGACCGCCGAGCCGCGCAATGGCGACGGCGGCATTCGCTGCACAACCGCCGTTGACAACGAAAAAGTCCTTGGCCTCGACCTTGCCGTCGGCCTGCGGAAATTCCTCGACGCGGAAAACCTCGTCGAGCACGATAATGCCCGTGCAGAGAATGCGCGGTCCGCCGCCAGCGTTCATTTTTTTCGCCCCCGTTCTCAACCAAGCGCGTCTTTACGAAAGCAATCGCCTTACATCGCCCTGCTCTGAGCACGTCATTCAAGCACCTGCGCACCGCGTTCGACGAAGTCGCGGATAATGTGGTGCGCGATGGCGATCGGAGGCGGGGTAGTCAGGCCTTGCGGATGCTTGAGCGCCAGCATCAATTGCAGCTCCTCCCGGTCGAACCAGCGCGCCTCCTCGATTTCATTTTGATCGATTGTTATCCGGTCGGATATCGCTTCGGCATGGCATCCGATCATCAGCGACGAAGGAAACGGCCACGGCTGCGACGCAAAATATTTAACCCGAGCGCAAAGAATCCCGACCTCTTCGTGAATCTCGCGGCGCACCGCCTCCTCGATCGACTCTCCCGGCTCGGTGAAGCCGGCGAGACATGACCACATGGTTTCCGGAAATCGGGGCGAGCGGCCCAGTACGCAACGCTCGCGCTCGATCGGTAACATGATGACCACCGGATCGGTTCGCGGGAAATGCTCAGTCTTGCACGATGGACAATCACGCCGCCAGCCGGCCTGGGTCGGCGTTGTCGCGGCACCGCAATTTGCGCAGAAACCATGCTTAAGGTGCCAGCCCAGGAGCGCCTTGGCTTCCGCGAGTGGCGGAAGATGTTCGGTCGCAACCGCGCCCTGCACGGCAATGCTTCGCAGATCGAGGACTTTCAGATCGGGGCGGGCGCCGAGCGACTCGACGCTAGCCGAGGAAAGCGATCGAGCAAAGCGCGCATCTTCGCCCAGGAGCCCGAGAAATACCGTCTCGCGTGCTCGGCCAAACGTGTTCGCTTCGGCAGACGAAAACAGCGGATCGAATTTCTGGTCATCGCATTTGAGCAGCACCGAATCGCCGGCGAACAGGTAAAAGCCGGCGCGTGAGCTCGCGCCGAGGTCGGCAAGCTTTGCGTCATCGCTACGCTGAACGGCCGCGCGTTCGATGCCGCTTCCGGCAAAAGCGGAGCGCGAGGAGGCGCCGGGCTCGGAACGCTTCGACACGACACTCAAATGCGCCGTTGCCCGGCTGCTTGACGGGACCTGGTCAGATAGCGCGCCGTTTTGTCGGCAACGGCGAGAGGGAACTTTATCTGTATCACCGATCCTCATCCCGTATGCGGGTACGGCAGGATTGAAGCCGCGCCCGAAGGCGCGGTCAAGCGCTCCGGGCTCGCTTTATCCCCATGCCGCGCGTGCAGTTTCTACACAGCGCAGAAGTTTGCCGCGTTGATCGGCCTCGGTGAGCGGATTCCCCGCCACAGTGGAAGCGAAGCCGCATTGCGGACTTATGGCAAGACGATCCTTTTCGATCCATTGCGCCGCGTCATCGATGCGGCCCAGCAGATCTTCGATATTCTCCAGCGCAGCGTTCTTCGAACTGATCAGCCCCAACACGACTGCTTTACCAGGCGCGACGAAGCGGAGCGGCTTGAAATCGCCGGCCCGCGCCGTATCGAATTCAAGAAGGAAATGTGTGACGCCAGCACAACCGAACAACGCTTTGCCAATCTCTTCGTAACCGCCCTCGGCCAAATATTTGCCTTTGAAATTGCCGCGACACAGATGCACGCCGATCGCCATGTCGTGCGGCGCGCCGGCGACCGCTTCGGCGACCGCCTCGACGTAAAGATCGGCGAGCGCCTGCGGATCGCTACCGTCAGCGCTGACTCTTGCGCGTACCGCCGGATCGCAGAGCATCGCTAACGCGACCTCGTCGAGTTGAACATAACGGCAGCCCGCAGCAGCAAGGTCGGCGATTTCGGCGCGGTAGACTTGGGCAAGATCGCGAAAAAAATCTCGCGGATGCGAATAAAGGCCTGGTGCCGTATAATCGGAGCCGCGCCAGAAGTGCATAGTCGATGGCGCCGGCAACGTCACCTTGGCGAGCGCGTTGGCCTGACGAAATAAAAAATTGAACTCATCGAGTGCGATCGGATTTCGGCGCGCCACTTTGCCGGTTACGAACGGAGCAGTGAAGGTAAGCTCCTGACCGTCCTCGTCACGGAACTGAAAGCGCGCGGCGGCGACGTCAAGACCTTCGGTACGTTCGACGAAACGGCTCCAATAGGAGCCACGGCGAAACTCGCCGTCAGTGACGACCGCGAGCCCAATTTCTTCCTGCAGCTTTACAGCGTCGCAGATCGCCGCATCCTGGGCAGCGACAAAGGAAGCATCGTCGACTTCGCCGGCATGGAATGCGCGAAACGCCCGGCGCAACGAGGCCGGGCGCAGCAAGCTGCCGATGTGGTCGGCGCGGACCGGCGGGTGGACCATAAGGCCATTTTGTAGCGATTAAGCATCACGGTGCGAAGCGAAAACGCATGCGCGCAAACCTGCCCGATGCGAACCGGATGCGGTTCGGCAACATCGGAGCTACAATCGCCGCAGGGAGGAAACAATGACCGGTGGCTCGGATCGCGCGGAGGCAACACGGCGAGTTTGGCTCGACGCCATCGAACGCCATCGTCACGACCCTGATAAGTCAGCTTCATCCGACTATTGGTCGCCGCGGCTCGACACCGCCTCGCGCGAAGAGATCAGGGCCATCCAGGATGACAAGCTAACGGCGGTGGCGCCGTTTCTCTACGAGAACAGCGACTTCTACCGGCGCCGCTTCGATCGCCTTGGTCTCATCCCGTCCGACTTGCGCACGGTGGATGATCTCATCGCTAAGTGGCCGGTGATCGACAAGCTGGAAATGGCCGAGGACGCCGCCAGGGAGCCGCCCTACGGCGGCTTCACGACCATGAACGAAGCGATCTGGCGGGATCGCGGCTGGATGATGTTCTCGTCTTCGGGAACGACCGGGCCGCCCCGCGTATTTCGCTATTCACATATCGACCGCGAACTTTGGGCTTGGGCCAATGCCCGCGCATTGCAGGCCATGAGCTTCGGCAAGGGCGATACGGTGTTCATGGTCACCGGATACGGGCCGCATGTCTGGGCTTGGGGCGTGCAATACGCGTTGGCAAAAATGGGTTTGCCGACGTTGCCGGGCGGCGGCATGGATGCGCGGGCGCGCGCCAACGTGGTCATCCGATACCAGCCGACAATTCTGCTGTGTACACCGTCTTACGCGCTTCATTTAGGACGCACGCTGGAAGCGCTTGGCAACGACCCGCGCAACACGGCGGTTCGCATGCTGTTCGTCGCCGGCGAACCCGGCATGAGTGTCGATGCCACGCGTGCGCGCATTCAGGAATTGTGGGGCGCGCGGCTCGTCGAATTTTACGGCTGCACCGAAGCGTCGCCGCATGTCGGCGGCTTCTCCTGCGCGCATTCACAGCCGCCGAAAGGTCCCGTCACTACGCATTTGTTGGAAGACGTCCAAGTCTGGGAAACGGTCGATCCGCATTCGCTGAAATCGCAGCGCGATGGCGAGCGCGGACTGACGGTCTGCACAAATCTCAATTCAGAATCCTCGCCGCAACTGCGCTTTCTGGTCGGCGATTACACCGCCTTCGATCGCTCGCGCTGCCCATGCGGGCGCAACCACGTCCGCGCCGTGGGATCATTCAGCGGCCGGGCGGACGATCTCATCAATCTGCGCGGCATAAAAATGTTTCCCGGCCAAATCGAGCACGCGGTGCGGTCGATCGATGGCATCGGCGATGAATTCGAGATCGTGATCCTCACCAATCCCGACGGGCTCGACGTCATGACGGTGCGGGTTGAGCATCATGCCGGCGAGAGCGTTGCCGCGGCCGTGGCTGAAGAAATCCGCACCAACTGCGAAGTGCGCGCCGCGGTCGAGGTGTTGACGCCGGGCACGTTGCCGCGAACCGAATTCAAGGCAACGCGCGTTAAAGACCGGCGGCAAAAACACTAGGCCGTTCAAACAACTCCCGAATATCACTGCGCCTTTCCGACCGGCATTCTCAGCGTCAAAAATCGAGTAGCGCGTTAACCCGGCGTTAACCGCGCATACGCAATTTGTTAACCATCGGAATCATCCGAAAAGCGGAGGACTACGGTGCCAGCCGCCGCCAGCCAACGCCAGTCGCTCATGTTCCGAGCGCGATCCTATATGGCGTTCGTATTTGCGCCACAGCCGCCGATCGTCGAGTGGCTCGCCGACCTTGATGCCAATCTTGCGAAATCCGACGGTTTCTTTGCCAATCATGCCGTCGCACTCGACCTGTCCGCCGTGCAGTTGAGCCCGTCGGCCATTGCGCACCTGGTCGCGAACCTCGCCGAACGCAACATTCGAATCCTCGGCATTGAAGGGCTCAAGGATGCTGATGGAGCCGCGTTGCCCCCCGGTCTGCCGCCGATCTTGCGCAACGGGCGCGGCACACAAAGCTTCGAGTTTCCGAAATCCGGCGCTGCGGCCGCGGCCGCAGAAACCCCCGCGCCGAGCGCCGGGCCCTTGCCGTTCAAGCCGCAGGAAACTTCCCTCCTCATTCAAGATCCGGTGCGTTCGGGGCAATCTGTCGTCTTTATCGAGGGCGATATCACCGTCCTCGGCTCGGTTGCCTCCGGCGCCGAAATTGTCGCCGGCGGATCGATTCACGTTTACGGGCCGCTGCGCGGCCGCGCCATCGCCGGCGCCGGCGGCAACGCGCGCGCACGCATCTTCTGCCACCGCGCCGAGCCCGAGCTCCTTGCCATCGATTGTTATTATAAAACCGCCGACGACATCGAAGCGAGCTTGCGTTGTCGGCCGGTTCAAGCCTGGCTCGACGGCGGCACGGTGAAAATTTCGGCGATGAACTAAAAGCAGGAAACGGAAAACGGCGGGCGCAGGAACGGATCGCGCGCGACGGAAACGAGAAAGGCAGCGAATATGGCCCAAGTCTTGGTCGTGACATCAGGCAAAGGCGGCGTCGGCAAGACCACGTCGACGGCGGCGCTGGGCGCTGCACTCGCTCAAGAGGGCGAACGGGTCGTCGTCGTCGACTTCGACGTCGGGCTACGTAACCTCGATTTGGTGATGGGCGCGGAACGCCGGGTCGTCTTCGACCTGATCAACGTCATTCACGGCGTAGCGAAGCTGCAGCAGGCGCTCATTCGCGACAAGCGCTTGGACAACCTTTGTCTGCTCCCCGCCTCGCAAACACGCGACAAGGATGCGCTGACCGAAAACGGCGTCGCTCGCGTCATTGCCGAGTTGCGAACCAAATTCGATTGGATCATCTGCGACAGTCCGGCCGGCATCGAGCGCGGCGCCACGCTTGCCATGCGCAACGCCGATGCGGCGATCATCGTGACCAATCCCGAAGTCTCGTCGGTGCGCGACTCCGACCGTATTATCGGCCTTCTCGATTCAAAGACGGCGAAGGCGGAGCGCGGCGAACGGGTCGCCAAACACCTGCTCATCACCCGCTACTCTCCGGCCCGGGCGGCACGCGGCGAAATGTTGTCGATCGACGACGTGCTTGAAATCCTGTCGACCCCATTGCTCGGCATCATCCCCGAGAGTGAGGAAGTGCTTCGCGCCTCGAACGTCGGAGCACCGGTGACGCTGAGCAACACGTTGAGCGCGCCGGCGGTGGCCTATTTCGAGGCGGCGCGCCGCCTCAAAGGCGAAGAGGTTCCGCTGGTTGTGCCCAGCGCGAGCCGGAGCATTCTCAACCGGTTATTTGGACGGAAAGCGGCATGAGCCTGTTCAACTTTTTTCGGCGCGGCTCCGCGCCGGTAGCACGCGAGCGCCTGCAAATCTTGCTCGCGCACGAACGCTCGGTGCGCGGTCAACCTGACCTGCTCGGCGTGCTGCGCGAGGAAATCCTCGCGGTGATCAGCCGTCACATTTCGTTCGAGCCCGATAAGGTCCAGATCAAGATGGACCGAGGTAAATCAGTGTCTACGCTCGAAGTGGACATCGAAATACCGAACGGACTTGGCGCAGCATTCGCTGCGGCGCAGTAAGAACAGCGGCCCCCGCCGGTTAAAGCTCCACGTTTTGCCACGGCGGCGGCGCCGCTTGCTTTCTCCGATTTCCGAGCCGATATAGGACCCGGGAGGTTGGCGGTGGACGAGCCACTCGCCAACCGGGTCAGGTCCGGAAGGAAGCAGCCCTAACGAGCGCGGTTCGGGTCGCTCGTCAGCCTCCCACCCTCTTCTTTCGATTGAAGCTCTGCGCCGGCCTCGAGCGCAGCGAGCCTTGAAGGGTGATGGCGCCTCCGTCATCTTCCCAAGCTAGCTGTAGCGCGGCCTCGCACCTTAGGATGACGTGATTAAGTATCGCCGATGAACGACACCACCTCCGCACCTGGGCCGGCCGCCTCCTACCGCGTGCTCGCGCGCAAGTACCGGCCGTCGACTTTCGCCGACTTGATCGGCCAGGACGCCATGGTGCGCACGATATCGAACGCTTTCGAGAGCGGTCGGATTCCGCAAGCCTGGATCCTCACCGGCGTGCGCGGCGTCGGCAAGACCACGACGGCGCGCATATTGGCGCGCGCGCTCAATTACGAACTGCCGGACGGGTCGGTCACCGGGCCGACGATTCACATGCCGGTTCTCGGGGTCCATTGCCAGGCGATCATAGAAAGCCGGCACCTCGACGTTATCGAGATGGACGCCGCCTCGCACAATGGCGTCGACGACGTGCGCACCATCAACGAAGCGATCCGTTATGCGCCCGTCTCGGCACGATACAAGGTGTACATTCTCGACGAAGTCCACATGCTGTCGCCGGCGGCTTTCAACGCTCTTTTGAAGACACTCGAGGAGCCGCCGCCGCACGCCAAGTTTGTGTTTGCAACGACCGAAATCCGCAAAGTCCCGATTACCGTGCTGTCACGCTGCCAGCGCTTCGATTTGCGCCGGCTCGATGCGGCGCTTCTGGTCAAGCATCTGCAGAACATCGCCGAGCAAGAAACCATTGAAGCCGAGCCCGCGGCATTGGCGCTGGTGGCGCGCGTTGCCGAAGGCTC
>DAIUEQ010000087.1:0-14135 GCA_036845025.1 Xanthobacteraceae bacterium
ATGATGCCGCCGGTCGCCGTCGCCATCCCGATCTATCTGATGTACCGGCAACTCAATCTTACCGACACTTGGACCGGCATGATTCTTCTTTACACGGCGGTCAACGTGTCGCTTGCCGTGTGGTTGCTCAAGGGGTTCATCGACGAAATCCCGCGCGAGTATGAAGAAGCGGCCTTGGTCGACGGCTACACGCGGCTCCAGGCGCTGCGCAAGGTGGTGCTGCCGCAAGCGGTGACCGGGATCGCCGCGACCGCGATCTTCTGTCTGATCTTCTCGTGGAACGAATACGCCTTCGCCGTTCTGCTCACGAGCGGCGACGCGCAAACCATGCCGCCATTCATTCCCTTCATCATCGGCGAAGGCGGCCAGGATTGGCCGGCGGTCGCCGCCGCCACCACGCTCTTCGTTATCCCGATCGTTCTGTTCACCATTCTGCTGCGCAAGCATCTGTTGCGCGGCATCACCTTCGGCGCGGTGCGCAAATGAACGGGGCAACAGTCACAAGATCCCGACTTGTTCGCTGGTTCCGCCGCGGGCCGTGGGCGAATGGAGCCATGACGCTCATCGCGGTCGGCATCTTTATGCTGGTACAGCCCTGGTCGATCGATCTCTACGGCTATTCGTTCGTGACCATCCTCGCCGGCACGCTCGGCTACGTTGCCGTGAGCCATTTTCCGGAATAGGCGGCACGCATGGCACAAATCCGAGTGGAGAATCTGCGCAAGTCCTTTGATCAGTTCACGGCGGTGGAAGATTCGAATTTCACCATCGATAACGGCTCGTTTTTTGCTCTGCTCGGACCTTCCGGTTGCGGCAAGACGACGACACTGCGCATGATTGCCGGCCTCGAACTACCGACCGACGGGCGGATATTGCTCAACGGCGAGGACGTCACCTTCCGGCGCGCCGCCGAACGCGACATTGCCTTCGTGTTTCAGCTTTTCGCGCTTTATCCGCACATGGACGTCGAGCAGAACATCGGCTTCCCGCTCAAATGCCAGGGTATGAAACGGCGCGAGGCGCGCGAACGGGTGCTCGAAACGGCGCGCCTGTTGCGCATCGAGCATCTCCTGCGTAGCAAAACCTCGAAATTGTCCGGCGGCGATCGCCAGCGCGTTGCGCTCGGCCGGGCGATGGTGCGGCGTCCGAAGGCATTCCTGATGGACGAACCGCTGGGTGCGCTCGACGCCGAATTTCGTGCGCTGATGTGCGGCGAACTTCGTGAGTTGCATGATCGCATTTCCGCCACGACGGTTTATGTCACGCACGACCAGCACGAAGCCATGGCGATGGCCGATCGGATCGCCGTGATGAACGCCGGCCGGATCGAGCAAATCGGCGTGCCGCAGGAGATTTACGACCGCCCGGCCTCGATGTTCGTCGCCGACTTCATCGGCTCGCCGCCGATGAATTTTCTGCACTTCGAAGCTGGCCTCGCCCCCGGCGACCGCGCCGTAAAGTTTCCTCATGCCAGCGTTGCCATACCCGAAATCCGTGAAGCAAAGGCTCCGGGGCCGCTGGTGCTGGGCGTGCGCCCTGAACACATCCGCTTCGCCGACGCTGCGCCGGTGCGCGGCCGTGTGTTCGGCGCGGAATATCTCGGCACGACGCAAATCGTCACGGTCGATACCGAGCAGGGGCAAGTCAAAGCCCGGCTGCCGTCGAGCCTGGCGGTGCAAGTCGGCGAGGTGGTCGGGCTGACGTTTCGTTCCGATGCGCTTTCTTTGTTCGACGCGCAGACCGGCGTCGCGATCCGGACTGCGACCTACGCGAGCGCCGGCCATGGCTGAAGTCACGCTTCGCCAAGTCAGCAAACGCTTTGGGCCGATCGAAGCAGTCCGCGATTTGTCGTTCGCTATCAATAACGGCGAGTTCGTCGTGTTGCTGGGCCCAAGCGGCGCCGGCAAAACCACAACGCTGCGGCTCATCACCGGCCTCGAGCGTCCTGACTCCGGGTCGATTTCAATCGACGGCCGCGACGTGACGCAGGATCCGCCCGGGACGCGCGACATCGCCTTCGTATTTCAGCAATACTCGCTTTATCCGCATCTGTCGGTTTATGACAATCTCGCTTTTCCGTTGCGGTCGCCCGCGCGCCGCGTGCCGGAAGCGACGATCCGCAAGCGCGTCGAACAGACCGCGGAACTTCTTCACATTGCCGGCAAGCTCGGCAACAAGGCGACGCGGCTCTCCGGTGGCGAGATGCAGCGGGTTGCCATCGGCCGTGCGCTGGTGCGCGATCCCTCGATCTACCTAATGGACGAGCCGCTGTCGTCGCTCGACGCAAAATTGCGCGCCGAACTGCGGCTTGAGCTCAAACGCATTCAGGTCGAGCTCGGCGCAACCATACTTTATGTCACCCACGATCAGGTCGAGGCCATGACTATGGCCTCCCGGATTGGCGTGATCAAAGACGGCGAACTCCTTCAGCTTGGCACGCCGCGGGAGATTTACGAAAATCCCAACAGCCGTTACGTCGCGAGCCGGCTCGGCACCCCGCAAATCAATTTCCTCCCGGCCAGCCTTATTCCGGAGATCGCCGTGCCGCCCGCGACCGAGGTCGTCGGCATCCGCACCGAACACCTTCAGATCGCGGCGACCGATGGCGGCGGTATCGTCGGCCGCGTGCACCGCATCGAGCACCTCGGCGATCAGAATCATGTGCACCTGGAATACCGCGGCCAAATGCTGATCACCCTTGCCGACCCGCACCAGCCGCTGCAAGCGAACCAGGACGTCGGCCTGAAGCTTATCGACCCGTTGTTTTTCGACGCCGCCGGGCGGCGCATTGCGGCGACGGTTCATTAAAGGACAGGCTTGATGTCGGTAGAACCCGCAACGCTGAAATCGCTGGTGAAAGCGGCCGCCGAGCAGGTGATTGCCAGCGCGCCGGAATTGACCGCGCTCGATCAGGCGATAGGCGACGGCGATCACGGCGCCAACATGAAGCGCGGCTTCGAAGCTGTGCTGGGGAAACTCGACACGATCGGCGCGCAACCGCTCGATGAGGCGCTCAAGACTATCGGCAAGACATTGGTGATGACGGTCGGCGGCGCGTCGGGCCCGCTCTATGGCACTTTTTTCCTGGCGGCGGGCGATGCGCTCTCACAAAAGCGAAGCTTGCCCGAAGACATCGTCGAGGTCTTTGCCAGCGCAGTTGGCGCGGTGAGTAATCGCGGCCGCTCGCAAGCCGGCGAAAAGACCATGCTCGATGTTTTGTATCCGGTGCTCGAAACGCTGAAAGCCGAGGCCGACCGCCCCGATGTGATCGAGCGCGTGCGCGTCACGGCGCGCGAAGCGGTCGAGCGGACGGTGCCGATGCAGGCGAGCAAGGGCCGCGCCGCTTTTCTTGGCGCTCGCAGCGTCGGCCACGCCGATCCGGGCGCGCGCTCGAGCTGCGTCCTTTTGCATGCCGTCTGCAATGCGTTGGAGGCCCGGCCATGAATGACACCGTCGGGATTGTCATTGTGTCGCATTCCAAGGACATCGCCAAAGGCACTGCCGACATGGTGCGCCAGATGGTCGGTAGTGAAGTTAAAGTCGCGTTCTGCGGTGGCGATCCGGATGGCGGCCTCGGGACCAACGTGTCGTTGATTATCGACGCCATTAACAACGCGTGGTCGCCCAAAGGCGTTGCCATCCTGGTTGATCTCGGCGGCGCCGAGACCAACAGCGAAATGGCGGTGGAGATGCTGGAGTCCGACCGTCGGAATTTGGTCGTGGTCTGTAACGCGCCGATTGTCGAGGGCGCCGTCATGGCGGCCACCGAGGCGGCGGGCGGCAGTTCGCTCGACGAAGTTAGAGCCGTGGCCGAGGAGCTTTCGGCAAGTTAGGCCGCAATCGCACAGAGAAAGACTTTCAGGAAAGGCGATAATGTTGGAAACCCGCAAGGCGAACGGCGAAGTCATTACCGGCAGCGTCAAGCTCATTCACGCTGCGGGTATGCACGCGCGCCCGGCGGTGAAGCTCACGAAGCTCGCGAAGAAATTCCAGGCGCAGATTTCCGTCCGCACGTCGGCAACGGCCGAATGGATCAACGCCAAGAGCGTGAGCAAAATCATGACGTTGCGCGCCGCGCGTGACAGCGTCATTGAATTCGAGGCCTCTGGGGAAGACGCCGAAGCGGCCATCGCGGCGCTGGTCGAGCTGGTCGCTACCGACTTTCCGGACACCGACCCGTGAACGTGCGGCCCGACATCGCAGGACAGGCTTATAAAGGCAGAACCGCGTCGATCGGTTTCGCGCATGGGCCGTTTGTGCGCGTTGACGCGGCCCCAACTAATGATCGGGTGGTCGGAACGCCGCCGGACGAGGAACGCGCATTGCGCGCCGCACTCGCATCCGCCGGCCGCCAAGTGGCGGCGCTCGCCGAAGCCGCCGGCGGCGAGGCAGCGCAAATTCTCGAATTTCAAGTTGCGTTGCTGGAGGACGAAGAGTTTCTTGAACCGACATTCGCCGCCATCCGTGACGGCACGTCCGCCGATGCGGCCTGGGCGGCGGCGCTTGCCGCGCAGATCGCAGATTACAACTCCGCCGCCGACGAATACCTGCAGGCGCGCTCATCCGATCTCGCCGATCTGCGCGATCGGGTGCTGCGTACGCTGCGCGGCGGCGACGGCGAAACATTGAAAATTCCAGGCGGGGCCGTGGTGTGCGCCGACGACCTGCCGCCGTCGCGCTTTCTAGAAATCGACTGGAACGGCGGCGGGCTCGCGCTCCTGCGCGGCAGCCCCACGAGCCACGTCGCCATGCTGGCCCGCGCCCGCGGCATACCCATGGTCGTGCAGCTCGGCGCCGTGCCGACGGACGCCGCCAGTGCGCTTTTGGACGGGGAAGGTGCGACGCTCGAGCTTGATCCGAGTTCTGAGCGATTGGGTCTATTCGAAAGGCGGCGGGAGCTGCATCGCAAAAACCGCGCTTCGGCGCGAGCGATCCTGCGGCGCCCCGCGGCTTCGTGGAACGGCGACAAGATACGACTTTTGATCAACATCCAGCAGGTCGAGGACATCAATCACCCGGATGCGCAATATGCCGACGGCATCGGCTTGATGCGCACCGAGTTTCTGCTGGCCGGAAAAACCGATTTGCCCGACGAGGATACGCAATACACGGCCTACGACACCGTGCTCCGGTGGGCCGGCAATCGCCCGGTGACCATCCGGACCTTCGACGCCGGCGGCGACAAGCCGGTGCCGGGATTTACCGAGGCCGGCGAGGCCAATCCTTTTCTCGGTGTTCGCGGCCTGCGGCTGTGCTTAAGACATCCCGGCATTTTCAGCGTTCAGCTACGCGCGCTGGCGCGCGCGGCCGTACGCGGGAATCTCAAAGTCATGTTTCCGATGGTCACCGCGCCGGATGAACTGGAGGCGGGCCGCGCGTTGTTTGTCGAAGCGGTTGGTCTTTTGCAGTCGGAGGGTGTTGCCGCTGCACTTCCGCCGCTCGGCATCATGGTCGAGGTGCCGGCGGCAGCATTGACGATTGACCGGTTCAAAGCGGCGTTCTTCTCGATTGGATCGAATGATCTCGCGCAATATGTGACGGCGTGCGATCGGTCGAATGGAGCTCTTGCGGCGCTGCTCGATCCGCTTAATCCGGCGGTGCTCGATCTCATTGGCCGCGTCGCCGAGTTCGGCACGCGGAGCGGGATCGCGGTCAGCCTGTGCGGAGACATGGCGGGCGACCCGCGTTGTGTTCCGGCGCTATTGTCGCGAGGCCTGCGCGAACTTTCGATCAATCCGTCCGCGCTGGCGCAGATAAAACGTACGATCGACGAACTCGGTAGCGGGGGCGGTCGTGAGTGAGGCCGCGCTCGAAGTGGCGGGCGCAGTCGGCGCGTTGGCCGAGTACAAACGGATATTCAAGGAAGTGCTGGATTCGCGGCCGTCGGGTATGCGCATTCGCCTGGCGCATGCGATCGGGAAAAATCGCAGTTTCGTCAGCCAGATCTCCAATCCGGCTTATCCCGTTCCGATCCCTATCCAGCATCTGAACACGATTTTCGACGTCTGCCACTTTTCGCCGCAGCACAAAACCGCGTTCCTCAAGGCCTACGCCCGGGCGCACCCGCGGCGGGTGAGCCGGCTCGCAGCTACTCCGCGAGAGCGGACCATTACGCTCCACGTGCCGGATCTCGGCACCGGCACTCGCAACCGGCAGATCGACGATTTGATGCAGGAGTTCGCGCGCCGACTGGTTGTCATCTTGCAATACGAAAAATGAACGGGCGCCGCGCCGCCAGTGGAGCAAATCCAAAGCTCCACTAGGATCACTAGCCGGGAGGCAGACGTGAAGAAGTTTATCAACTCGGTCGACACGTTGCTGGCAGAGAGTCTTGATGGCTTCGCTGCCGCGCATTCCGGCATTGTCAGCCTTGGGCCGGAGCGCAAATTCGTCCAGCGCCGCTCGCCCAATCTCCATAAGGTGGCGCTGATTTCGGGCGGCGGCAGCGGCCACGAACCGCTGCATGCGGGTCTCGTCGGAACCGGGATGCTCGATGCCGCCTGCCCGGGACAGGTGTTTACGTCGCCGACGCCGGATCAAATGGTCGAAGCGGCGGCGGCTGTTGGCGGCAAAGCCGGCGTTCTGTTCATCGTCAAGAACTACGCCGGCGATTGCATGAATTTTGAGATGGCTGCGGAGGTGTTCGAGGGAACATCAGCGACCGTCGTGACCAACGACGACGTCGCCGTGGAGAAGTCGACCTACAGCGTCGGCCGCCGTGGCGTCGCCGGAACGCTGGTTGTCGAAAAAATCGTTGGCGCCGCCGCCGAAAAGGGCGCCGATCTGAAGGCGTGCGCGGAGCTCGGCGCCGAGGTCAACGCCAAGACCCGCTCACTCGGCGTCGCACTGACAAGCTGCACGGTGCCTGCCGCCGGCACGCCGACCTTCTCGCTTTCAGACGACGAGATGGAGATGGGCGTCGGCATTCACGGCGAGCCGGGCCGCCGGCGCGTGAAGCTGGCGAACGCCGACGCGCTGGCCGACGAAATGGTCAACGCCATCCTTGCCGATTTCGATCACCCGGTTTCGGGCGATGCGCTTTTGTTCGTCAACGGTTTCGGCGGCACGCCGGCGATCGAGCTTTATCTCATGTACAATGCGGCGCGGAAAATTCTGGAAAACCGCGGTGTGAAAGTCGGCCGTTCGCTGGTTGGCTCTTACGTGACGTCGCTCGACATGGCGGGATGTTCGATCACGGTGACTTTACTGGATCAAAATCTGACCGCGCTGTGGGATGACCCCGTCTACACCGCCGCCATGCGGTGGTGATGGACCGCCCTCTTCTGGTACTAGCCGGAAGGAACCATCAAGCCGCCGAACCACCGGCCCTGCTGCATCTCCGGCGCGGTGCGGTAGTATGGCGTCTGCGTACGTATTCGTGAGCGCGTGCCGTCCTATCGTTCCCGTCCCCCGATTGAATTCGGGAGTTCGGAGAGAGTAGCCCGTGCCTGAACTTATCAGTGAAGACTTCCTTTTAGGCGGCGGCGAAATGGGCGCGCTGACGCGTGTCTATGACTGGACAAAAACACCTCTCGGCGCCCCTATCGGTTGGCCACAGAGTTTGAAGACCGCGGTGCGCCTTTTGCTCACGTCCCAGCATCCCATGTTTATTTGGTGGGGACCTGAGCTCATCCAATTTTACAACGACGCCTATCGGCAAACTATGGGGCCGGAACGCCATCCCAGTGCGCTCGGGCAGCGCGGCCGCGATTGCTGGCAGGAAATTTGGGAAATCATCGGCCCGCAGATCGAATTGGTGATGTCAGGTAAAGGGGCGACTTGGCATGAAGATCAACTCGTCCCGGTGACGCGCCACGGCCGGCGCGAGGATGTATGGTGGACCTACGGGTATTCCCCGATCGACGAAGGCGGCGAGGTGGGTGGCGTGCTCGTCGTCTGCAATGACGTTACCGCGCGGCACTTGCTCACCGAGCAGCTGAAGCAAGCCAACCTGCGGCTCGCCGACGAGAGTAATCGGCTGCGGCAGCTCTTTAACGAAGCTCCCGGTTTCATGTGCGTTATGCGGGGACCGCAACACGTATTCGAACTTGCCAATGAGGCCTACCTTCGTCTCAGCGGGTCGCGCTCGCTTCTGGGCAAGCCGGTTCGCGACGCTTTCCCTGAGATAGCGGGGCAGGGCTTTTTCGAGTTGCTCGACCAAGTCTACACGACGGGCACACCATTTGTTGGTCGGAGGCTGCCAATAGCTTTCCACAGCGATGGCTCCGAGCCGGCAGTACAGCATTTTCTCGATTTCGTTTATCAGCCCATTACTGACGAACGCGGTGACGTGTCCGGAATCTTCGTCGAAGGCAGTGACGTGACCGACCACGTGCTCGCCGAACAGCAGCAGCAGCTACTTATTCGCGAACTGCAACATCGTGTGCAGAACACGCTTGCTACGGTACAAGCCATCTTAGCTGCGACTGCACGCTCGTCGCATAGCCTCTCCGATTTTCAAGAAGCCTTCTCCGGGCGCCTTGTGGCGCTCGGTAAAACGCATTCCATTCTTTCCGAGAACGACCGGCAGATCGTGACGGTATTAGAACTTCTTCGCTTTGAACTCGAGCCGTACGATGACAGGACCGAACGTCGTGTCGTGCTTCAAGGCCCTAGTGTGGGTCTTCCGGCCGTCGTTGCGATTCCCTTGGGGTTGGCGTTCCACGAACTTGCGACCAACGCCGCTAAATACGGGGCGTTGTCGGACATTGCGGGAATGGTGACGGTGAGATGGCGCACGGAAAACGACGATGGAGGGGAAACGCTTTATATCCAATGGGACGAGAGCAACGGCCCACAGGTCGCGGAGCCGACGCGGGAGGGTTTTGGGACGCGCCTGCTGAATCGGGCGCTGCCTGCGCAAGCGGGCGCAAAGGTGACATTGAACTTCGCGCCAACCGGGCTCCGCGTTGATCTATCAATACCGCTGGTAAAGGGCTCGGCGTGAGTTTCGAGGTCGAGCGGTCCGGATTTCAGTTTGGCCGGTAATGCCGATGGCAGATTTCCATTAGCGCGCTAGCCCGTGCCGCCGACGGTGATGCGATCGATCCGCAGCGTCGGCTGGCCGACGCCGACCGGCACGCCTTGCCCGTTCTTGCCGCAGGTGCCGATACCGTCGTCAAGCGCCAGGTCGTTGCCGACCATGGAGATGCGGTTCAAATCGGTCGGACCGTTGCCGATCAGCATGGCGCCCTTGATCGGCGCGCCTTGCTTGCCGTTTTCGATGCGATAAGCCTCGGTGCATTCGAACACGTATTTGCCGGAGGTGATGTCGACCTGGCCGCCGCCGAAATGCACGGCGTAGATGCCGTTCTTCACCGAAGCGATGATCTCTTGCGGATCGGTTGTGCCGGCGAGCATGTAGGTGTTGGTCATGCGCGGCATCGGCACATGCGCGAAACTTTCGCGCCGGCCGTTGCCGGTCGGCTTCATGCCCATCAGCCGCGCATTCTGGCGATCCTGCATGTAACCGACGAGGATGCCGTCCTCGATCAGCACGGTGCGGTTGGTCGGCGTGCCTTCGTCGTCAATGGAGAGCGAGCCGCGGCGCAGCGCGATGGTGCCGTCGTCGACCACAGTGACGCCTTTGGCGGCAACGCGCTGGCCCATGAGGCCGGCAAATGCCGAGGTCTTTTTGCGGTTGAAGTCGCCCTCGAGTCCATGGCCGACGGCCTCGTGCAGCATGACGCCGGGCCAGCCGGAGCCGAGCACGACATCCATTTCGCCGGCCGGCGCCGGTACGGCTTTCAGGTTGGTTAGCGCTTGGTCCACCGCGCTGTCGACGGCGTGTTGCCAGCGATCAGTGACAATGAAACTCTCATAGCCTTCGCGCCCGCCATAGCCGGCACTGCCGGTTTCTTGCTTGTCGCCGTCGCCGACCACGACCGAGACATTGATCCGGACCATTGGCCGCACGTCGCGATAGGTTTGGCCGTCGGCGCGAACGATCTCTACGGCCTGATAAGTGGCGCCGAGGCTGGCGGAAACCTGCCGCACCCGCGGATCCTTGGCGCGCGCATAGGCGTCGATGGTTTCGAGCAGACGCGCTTTGGCCTCGAATGCGGGGCTGCCGAGCGGGCTATCCTCGCCGTAAAGTTTGACGTTAGTCCGGGGCGGCGGCCCGGCATACTGGCCGGAATAGCCGCCTTTGACCGCGCGCACGGCATCGGCGGCCCGGGCGATCGCCGCTTCCGACAGGTCGGATGCGTGCGCGTAGCCGACCGCCTCGTCTTTCACCGCGCGCAGGCCGAAGCCTTGCGAGGTGTCGTAGGTCGCCTGTTTCAAGCGGCCGTTATCGAACACCAGCATCTCGGCTTGGCGGTATTCCAGGAACAATTCGCCGTCGTCGGCGCCATCGAGACCGCGGGAAATGATTTTGGCGAGCTCATTCCGGTCAAGCCCGGCTTGGTCGACCAGCGAGGAAGGGGAAGAGGGCATGCTTCTCTCCAAGGGCATTTTTCTTATGGTTCGGCCTAGGAGATAAGCGATATCACGCCGATTTGCCACCGATTAGGCTGGGCGCTTTCACCCCTCACCCGCCGTTGCGGCTTGCGCCGCACCGGCGACCTCTCCCGCAAGGGGAGAGGTAAAGAGGGCGAGCGGTAGCTAGCTCGACAGCCGCTCGATCTCGGCGCCGCAGCGGCTGAGCTTGTCCTCGAGCCGCTCAAAGCCGCGGTCGAGGTGATAGACGCGGTTGACGATGGTCTCGCCCTCGGCGGCGAGCGCGGCAATGACCAGCGACACCGACGCGCGCAGGTCGGTGGCCATAACCGGGGCGCCTTTGAGCCGCTCGACGCCTTCGATGGTCGCGCGCTCGCCGGAAAGCGCGATGCGCGCGCCGAGCCGCACCAATTCCTGCACGTGCATGAAGCGGTTTTCGAAAATGGTCTCGACAATCTGCGAGGTGCCGCGCGCGCGCGTCATCAGCGCCATCAATTGCGCCTGCAAATCGGTGGGAAAGGCCGGGAAGGGCGCAGTGGCGACGTCGACCGGATGAAGATCGCTGCCGTTACGGGCAACGCGGATGCCTTGATTGGTCGGCGTCACCGTCGCTCCGGTTTGCGTGATCACGTCGAGCGCCGCCTGCAACAATTCCGGACGCGCGTTCTGCAACAGCACGTCGCCGCCGGCCATGGCGATCGCCATGGCGTAGGTGCCGGTCTCGATCCGGTCGGGCAGCACGGCGTGGCGGGCGCCGTGAAGTTTGTCGACGCCCTCGATTTCAATGCGGCCGCTGCCGGCGCCGGTAATGCGCGCGCCCATCTTGTTGAGGCAGTCGGCGACGTCGCCGATTTCGGGCTCGCGCGCCGCGTTCTCGATCACGGTGGTGCCGCGAGCGAGCGCGGCCGCCATCAGCGCGGTGTGGGTACCGCCGACGGTGACTTTGGGAAAGACGATCTGCGCGCCATGCAGTCCGCCCGGCGCCGACGCCACCACGTAGCCGCCGTCGATGTCGATCACGGCGCCAAGCCGCGCCAGTGCCATCAGGTGCAGATCGACCGGCCGCGTGCCGATGGCGCAGCCGCCCGGCAGCGACACTTTGGCTTCGCCGATGCGCGCCAGCAGCGGCCCGATCACCCAAAAACTGGCGCGCATCCGCGACACCAGTTCGTAAGGCGCGGTGGTATCGACAATGTTCGCAGCCGAGATGTGCAGCGTTTGGCCGTGGTCGGCGGTTTCGCCGGCGCGCTTGCCGCCCACCATCACATCGACGCCGTGATTACTGAGAATGCGCTGCAGCAGCACGACGTCGGCCAGTCGGGGCACGTTGTCGAGGATCAGCATCTCCTCGGTGAGCAGGCTTGCGATCATCAGCGGCAGCGTCGCGTTCTTCGCGCCGGAAATCGGAATCGCGCCCTCGAGCCGCCGGCCGCCGACAATGCGTATGCGATCCATTTTCACCCCCGCGGGAATCTCCCGCCTGACCCTTAAGTCTTACTCGCGGCCTTGATTACGGCGAAAGTCGGGAGCCTTGGTTTGCCCCTCGGCCGGCGCCGCGGCATCCTTGCTTGCCTCGTTGTCTGCGCGACCGCGCGCTTGCGCCTTGCGGCGTTTGAGGTTTTCCCGCAACGCCGCGGCGAGCCGCACCTGGCGCCTCGCCTGCTTCTCCTCTTTGCCCCGCGAAATCGTCATTGCGCGTTAGGGCAGCGGCAAAATATGCGGCGCGAACAGCCCGAGGGCCATCACGACGATGCCGACAACACCGAGTCCGCCGGCGAACCAGACCAGCGCCATGATTCCGGTAATCACCGCGGCCGAGCACAGCACAATGCCGATCTGAAACGCCGCCGAGGCGATTTCGTAGTGATGATACTTCGCCGTGGAGACGTCGCGATCCTCCTCCTCCTCAGTGGCGTGAACCTGGAGTTCCTTGCGGTCGGCCTCGTAGTGTGCGGCGCTGGCGTGCCAAGCCTCGATCTGTTTGTCGATGGCGGTCTTGGCGGCGGGATCGGTCAGCGTTGCGCCCAGCAACTTCGCTTCTTCGGCCGCCGCATTGACCACCGTTTTGCGGATGTCCTTGGCCTGAAAATACGCCCAGGTGTCGCTCAACTTGACATTGGCGCTGATGGTTTCGGTCTGCGCGCTTTTGCCGAGCGTTTCCGAGAACGCGAGAAACAGCGCGAGAATGGCGATCACCAGCGCAATCCGCTTGTCCTCGCGGCTTGCTTCCTTGGCCGTTTCGGCCTGCTCCAGTTGTTCGTGCGCGTCCGACATGGTGCGTGCCCCCAATGTTCCGTCACCGTGAGGATGACGGATACCACACTTAGGCGCGCGGATGGGCGGCGCGATAGGCCTCGATCAGCCGGTCGGCGTCGACCTCGGTATAGATTTGCGTCGTCGCCAGCGAGGCATGGCCCAGAAGTTCCTGAATGGCGCGCAAGTCGCCGCCGCGGGCAAGGAGGTGGGTGGCGAACGAGTGCCGCAGCGCATGCGGCGTCGCCGTCTCCGGCAGTCCGAGGGCGCCGCGCATCCGCGCCATCGAAAGCTGCACAATGCGCGGCGATAGCGGACCGCCTTTGGCGCCGACGAACAATGGACCGTCCGCGGGCAAATCGTACGGACAGATGTCGACATAATCTTCGATCAGCTGCCGGACTTGCGGCAGCACCGGGACCATGCGCTGGCGCCGGCCCTTGCCGGTGACCGTCACGGTGTCGGTCATCCGCCTAAAATCCGCGCCGGTTAAGCCCAGCGCTTCCGAAATGCGCAATCCGCTGCCGTAGAGCAGCGCCAGCACCGCGGCGTCGCGCGCCTGGATCCACGGCTCGGCATCGGCGTCGGCAAGGCCGGGATCGGCGAGGCGTTTGGCCGAGGCTGCTGGCAACGGCCGTGGCAGGGTCTTGCCGATCTTCGGGCCGCGCACTGCGGTGAGCGCGCCGGTCTTGCCTTTGCCGGCGCGTTCGAGATAACGCGCGAAGCCGCGCAAGCCGGCGAGCGTGCGCATCAGCGAGCGGCTGCCGACGCCTTCCGCTCGCCGTGCGGCAAGAAAAGCGCGCACATCGGCAGGCGCGAGCCCGGCGAGCGCTTTGAGTGAAGGCGATCCGCCGAGGTGCTGCGCCAAAAAGCCGAGGAATTGCACCACGTCGCGGCGGTACGCTTCGACGGTCTTTGGCGAATAATTGCGCTCGCCGCCGAGGTGATCGAGCCAGCCTTTCAGCTCGGCGGCGACTTGCGGAGCGACGAAACTCAATTCGACCTTGTTGTTCATCGCCCGCTCGTGCCGCATCGTCCGTCCCCGCGTACGGGAGCATAGGAGCGCACCCTTTCCGCTTTCTAACTAAACGGAATCACCCCACATTTAGCCCAACATGCCCAAACGCGTGGTCGATGTCCTCGTCCCGGTCGCCCTCGACCGGGCCTATTCCTACCGGGTGCCGGAGGCGCTTGCGCTTTCGCCCGGCGACATCGTGTCCGTGCCGCTCGGCGCGCGCGAAGCGACCGCAGTGGTCTGGGCGGAGAACGCCAAGCCCAATCCGCGGCTCGACAACCGGCTCAAGGACGTCGAGGAAAAGCTCGATTTGCCGCCGCTCAAGGACGAGCTGCGCGACTTCGTCGATTGGGTGGCCAATTACACCGTGGCCTCGCGCGGCATGGTGCTGCGCATGTGCCTGCGCATGGGCGAGCATCTCGGCGCC
>DAIUEQ010000088.1:0-13924 GCA_036845025.1 Xanthobacteraceae bacterium
GATATCGTATCCGTCGATCATGCCCAGGATGATGGTCCAGATCAGCATCCGGATTTGAAACGCGCCGAACCCCCGCTGATCGAGAAGGCGCGAGACCTCAATCGCCGGATTGTCGGTCACCGCTTCCTCCTGAAATAACGTCGTGTTGGTTTGTCTGGAGCGCGGCCGGAACCTAGGGGAGTCTCCACAGGAAGAAAAGCCTGGGTTTCTTGGAGGACGCGCCGCGCCGGCGTTCGTTCCCGGCCGCGCTGCGATACCCCCCTAGATAGGGGGGTATCGCGCCGAAGCCGCTCGCGTCCGTCGACGCTGAGCCCTGGTCAAACCTTGTCGCCGCTTGAAGAAACACGGGGCGTGAAAAGCGTTTAGCCGGGGTGCGACACCCACAAGTCTCTCGGCGCCCTCGTTTCGTCACACAAGCTTCGCGCGAAAGCTTGTTGATGACTGGAGGGGAAAGCGCCGTGCGCCTTGCGGGGCCCCACGAAAGGGGCAACTATTTCCTTTTCCCCCGGGCTTGGACCTCTAGCGATGACATCGGCTGTGGCCACGCGTTTAGCTCCGAGCGCCGAGGACGGTCCGCTTTTGGTCAACAGCACCTCGCACATCAACGGTTCCGTTTTCAACGACGCCATTGTCAAACGGAACTGCTATCTGCACGTGCGTGGAAATATCAAAGGCAGCTTGACCATTGAGCCCGGCGCCCAGGTGGTGGTCGAAGGTTCGGTCGACGGCAAGGTTTTCAACAAGGGCGGCAGGCTGGTCGTCAATAATCGGGGTGTCGCCGAATTTGCCCGGACCGAGGGTCCCCCCGAAGCCGAAGCCGGCGGCATCCTCAAGATCGATTTGACGACGATCGCGTCGAACTGGGAGTTGTTGGCAAAGCGAACCGACGCCGAGTGTGCCGCCGTCGTCAAGGCCGACGCCTATGGCTGCGGCATCGATCCGGTGACGGCAACGCTCAAGGAAGTCGGCTGCAAGACGTTCTTCGTCTCCAATCTCGCGGAAGCCAAGCGCGTGCGGGCGGCCGCGCCACAGTCCGTCATTTACGTTCTCAATGGTTTCTACGCCGACACCGGGCAAGTCTTTGCCGAGATCGATGCCCGGCCGGTCATCAATAACCTCATCGAAATGGCGGCGTGGGATGCCTTCGCCGCCGGCACCAACTGGGCCGGCGGTTTTGCCGTCAATGTCGACACTGGAGCGGGCGGGTCCGGGCTTACCCCGGATGAAGCGGCCGGGATTGCGCAGCGCATCCGCTCGTCAAATCACGGCGTCAAGCTGCTGTTGAGCCGGCTCGATAACGCGGCGCAACCCGATCATCCGCTCAACCATCGCCAGATCGGTCACTTTCTCGAACTGCGCCGGCTTTACGCCGACGTTCCGGCTTCGCTGGCCGATTGCGACGGCATCTTTCTCGGATCGAGAATACATTACGATCTCGTACGCGCCGGGCCGGCGCTGTACGGTGCCAATCCGACGCCAAAGCTTGAGAATCCCATGCTGCCGGTCATCGAGCTGCAAGCGCGCATTGTGAATGTCGGCAACTTTCTGCCCGGCCAAGCGCTCTGCGAGGCCGGCTGGACGGCGACACGGCCGACGCGGCTTGCTTTCGTCGCCGTCGGTTATGCCGACGGCTTTGCTCGTGCCGCGGGGTTGGAGCATAATTTGCGGGCGGCGATCGGCGGCCGGCTCTGCCGAGTGGTCGGTCGCCCTACCATGGATCTATTGGCGATCGATGTGACCGGCCTCTCGGATCAAAGAAACGCGCGGCACGGAGAAATGGTGACATTGATTGGCGGCCAAATCAGCATCGACGACGTCGCAAGCGATGTGAACTCGACGACCGGTGAGGTACTCTGCGATCTTGGCCACCGCTTTCACCGCATCTACTACGCAAGTTGAGAAACGGAGAACGTAAGTCTCGTTTGAGCAAACAGGAGAAGTACATGTTCAGTAAGAATAATACCTCGACCGCCGATCAAGAGCCGACGACGCCATCTGTGCCGAAGCCGCAGCCGCAGGTGCAGCGGCCGACTATCGTGCAGCCCGCCGCTGCGGCGGTACAGCAGGACATGAGCTCGTCGCTCAGCCCCGGCATGACCGTTATCGGAAAATTGGTCGGCGAGGGCGCGGTGAAAATCTATGGCCGCATCGAAGGCGAATTGCAGGCCTCCAGCATCGTCATCTGCGAAGGGGCTCAAATCGACGGTGATGTAGTCGCCAAGGAGCTGACGATTGCCGGCCGCGTCAAAGGCACGATCCACGCCGGCAAGGTCAAGTTGCAGAGCAGCGCCGTGGTCGAAGGCGATATCTTTCACCGCTCGCTGGCAATCGAGGAGAACGCCCGGTTCGAAGGCATGTCGCGCCGCGAGGAGGGCCAGAGCGAAAAGCTATCCGCCCCGGGGCCGGCCGCGGAAAAACCATACAGCGCGGCAACTAACGGTTCGAAGACGCCAAACGGCGGGACGACGCACGCCTCGTATGCCCCGCCCGCGGCATAGAGGTTCTGCTGGAAATTAAAAGTTCTATGCCACGCCAACGCGCGGACGGTTCGTCGCCGACCGCGCGTTCATAAAGCTTCCCCGTTGTAGTTTCCGAAGGTGGGACCGGCCACACGGAAGCTGAAGCAAACGATCCGACGCGCGCCTTCGCGCGTTATCACGGATCGAGTTCGGTATCCCAGTAGAGATAGTCGAGCCAACTCTCGTGCAAATAGTTCGGCGGAAACAGCCGGCCGTTGCGGTGCAGCTGTTGCACCGAAGGCTGGAACGGCCGCTGCGAGGGCCACATTTTGGATTCGTCGGGCGTCAGGCTGCCCTTCTTGAGATTGCAGGGCGAGCAAGCGGCGACGACGTTGATCCAGGTCGTATGCCCACCGCGCGACCGCGGCACGAGATGATCGAACGTCAGGTCCTCGCGGGTCCCGCAATATTGGCAGGAAAAACGATCGCGCAGAAAAACGTTGAACCTGGTGAATGCCGGATGCGTCGAAGGTTTGACGAAAGTTTTCAGCGAGACGACGCTCGGCAGCTTCATCTCCAGGCTGGGACTGTGAACCGCGCGATCGTAATTAGCGACGATGTTGACGCGATCGAGGAACACCGCCTTGATGGCGTCCTGCCAGGACCAGAGCGACAGCGGATAATAGCTCAGCGGCCGAAAATCCGCGTTGAGAACAAGCGCCGGAAAGCCGGATGGCGACACGTGAGCGTTCAAAACGATACCCTACCTCGACTCAAAATGCCCAGCTACGGTTTCGCACGCTAGTTTATAGGCAGGCATGACAGGATTGTGAAGCCTGTCCCGTGGGTTATGAGACGGTGGGGCCTACGGCGCCTTCCGGCACGCGAGGTAAAACCATCGTCGCCCAGAGCGAAGCTCTTCGACTGCACCGTGAAGGTCGGGTGGAATTACGTCCGGCCGCGAAAATTCCGCGCCAAGAATTCACCACCGTGACGCAAACCCTCGGGATCGATGCCGTGGCCGACGCCCGGGGATAAATGCCACTCCGCCGGTACGCCGAGATCGGCCAGTCCTTGCGTCGTCTGAAACAGCGCTTCCGCCGGAATGAGTTCGTCTTGATCGCCGTGTACCAAGAGCACCGGCGGGCGCGCTTTGATCTCGGCGGCAAGCGCGTCAAGCTCGCCTTGCGGCGGCACCACCAGCAGGCCCGAATATCCGACGATTGCCGCCGGTGCGACGGCGCGGCGCAAGCCGACATGCAGAGCCATCATCGTGCCCTGGCTGAAGCCGACGAGCGCGAGCGCCTGCGGTGGCAGCCGATGACGCGCCAGCTCGGCATCGATGAAGCGCTCCAGTACCGGGGCCGCTTTGTTGACGCCGACCCAGCGCTCATTTGGATCGCGAAAGGTCAAAGCAAACCACTGGCGTCCGACCGGCGCCTGCCCGCAAGCTTCCGGGGCGTGCGGCGAGACGAACGCCGCGTCCGGCAACAGCGGCTGCCAGGCGCGGCCGATCTCGATCAGATCGTTGCCGTCGGCGCCATAGCCGTGGAGAAAAATGACGAGCTGCCGTGCGGTCCCCGATCGCGGACTAAGCCGCGGGCCATCAAGCTCGGCCGCCATCGACGCCTCTTTATCGCTGCGCCGCCGGGCGGATGGACGCTGGGAGGAGTCCGCCAGCTTGAGCGCCCCTTGCTTTAGCTAACAGACCCGCAGCGTGTCTACGCCGCGATGATCAGAACGTCGAGTGGAAGCGTCCCGCGAAAACATTCACCGGGCCGCGATCGGCGTTGTAGCCGGGATTGGCGATGAACTGATAGTCGAAGCTGACCTTCATCGTGGGCGAGATGGCGTAGCTGTAATAGGCTTCTAGAATCTGCTCGAGGCCGTAACTGGGCAGCGCGCCGTCGCCGACGAGGACACCGAGGCCGCCCGCCGCGAAATAAGCTTGGTGAGCCGGATCGATCCCATTGACGATGCCGGCAACGCCGATCGTGTCGTCCGGCCGGTTCCATGACTTGCCGTTGATGGAGACGCCGGCCTGCACAGTGCGGTCGATATCGGTGAAGTCCCACGGCTCCTGCTGACCGTCCGCCCAGCCGGCGCGGGCAAACACGCCGACCGTCTCATTGACCTGCTGTTCGAGATTGAGGCTCACCCCCGGCCGGCTCTGGTAGTGGCGTACCGCCGCCAGCGCGTTAGTCGGATCGCCGAATAACGGGCCCGGAAGCTGCGATAGCGCCACGGCGTCCGAAAAGGTTCCCATATTGCCGCGTTCGAGGTAGCCGGTGACCTTGAGCTTGCCGGGCTGTCCCCACAATGCGTGCCGCTCCTCGATTTCGCCGACCAGTTCGAATTGCTGGAACGTTGGGTCGAGGCCGTAAGCCTGCGCGTTGTTGCCGCCGCCGGCAGGGCTTGCGGACAGATCAAACGCGCCGGCGCGCACGGTGAAACGACCTTGGTACCATTCGGCGGCGCCGCCGTAGGTGTAGCCCCAGGCGTCGCCGGCGTAGTCGAACGTGCCGGCGTTGATCAGCGCCCAGTTCATAAAATCGGTCTTCGGATTGTTGGCGTATTTGTTGGTATCGAAAACATCGACAATGGAGAATTTGCCGAGCCACAACACCAAGCGGTTTTCCGTCGTCGACTGGGCGAATTGATTGACGTCGGCGTCTATCTTCTGCTTGTCGCCGCCGAGATCGATGGTCTGCCGGATGAAATAGCGCTGCACGCGTGCATAGGGATAATCCGCGCCTAGCTTGTAGGATTCGCCGCTGGGAAAACCGGCGACGCCGTGGGTTTCGGCAAGCCCGTGGCCTTGATCGATTTCCGGATCGATCCAAAGCTCGGCGCCTCGCCACAGCCGCGCGCCGGCAAAAAGCGTGAGGTCATAGGTCTCTTTGCCCTGGCCGCCCGAGGGCAAGCTATTGGTGCCCTGAAACGGCGACTTGATCGCCGGATAGCCCTGCCAGACAAATGTGTTCTGGCCGCTCAGGCTCAGCTCATCGGCGCTCGATCCGCCCGGCGCCTTGGTCACGACGATCGGGCGTGCGGCCGCGTCGGGTGCATTGAACTGATAGTTCAAGCCGAGGCTGAGCTCGTGAACCATGAAATCCGAACTCACCGGCTGCGCGCCGGCGGAGAATTGCGTGGTCTGGGTTCCGTAGTCGGTGAACAAATATTGAAAACGCGCCGTCCAATGCGGCGCGAAGGGCACTTCGGCGCCGGCGCCGGCGGCCCAGCCCAGCCGCCAGACAAAGGGCGCGTCACCGTTGCCGGTGGCCACTTGCGTCAGCGACTGGTGATTGTAGGTCCAGGCGAATCCGCCGGTTGCATAAAACAGCCAATTGCCAGGTGCGTAGCCGATGCGGCCGCGCACCGTGCCGGACGCCAGCATGGTCTCGGCGAAGCTCACCGCGCCGAGCGCCGGCGACGTGAAATTGGAGCTGCCGCCGATCGAGACGCCGAAGGGGTTCACGCCGCTTGGCAAGGTCGGCCACGCCGGAAATGTCGCATCGACTTCGGCGCCGAGCACGACACGGTTCGCCAGCATGTAATTGTAGCCGCCCTGCACGCCGGCGAAGAAGCTGCCGCCCTCGTCGAACGTGTCTATGGTTTGAAATAGATTGGTGGTGCCGCTGATGCCGGGGCCCGCCGTCCAGTTCGAGCTTCCCCAGGCGACGCCCATGTTGCCGCCCGCATAAAATCCGGTCCAGTTGTAGGGAGCGCCGCCGGTAAACGGCAGCGCGGGAGCCTTCGTCAGGAGAGGCTCGTCGGCGAACGCGTTGCTCGCGGACGCGATCGCCAGCACCGCGCATGCGGCGCCGATCGCGACGCGCGCCACAACGTTGAAGTTTTTAGATGGAATCCGTTCGAGTCCAGCCATGGCGGCCCCCGTGCATGTGACAACCCCTTTTGTCACCACAGCGGAAGTCCGCCCCATGCGCGCGCCCCGCACGCCGGAAGGATGACGTCGTTCAGGCAGGTCTCCTGGCTCGCGGGTCGTCACCCTTCTCGGCCTTCCCAGGCCTTGCACCGCAAGGCCCAGTGGCACGTGAGAGAAGGGCTCGCCGCCGACAGTTGCGGGGGCAGCTCCGGAATTGTCTTGCCGCCGAAGCGGCGCAACGCACCGGATTCCCTCTTGTCCGGTCAACGCGACCGGAACACCTGAACTAAATGCATTGAACGAGCGGAGCTCGATTGTGTCAAGCGTTTGCTCGGTGAAGCCGCGTCGCAAGATCAGTCGAGCTAGCTTCCGCCGACCGGCCGCGAATGAATTGTCCGCCGCAGAGTCAGGCGCAGACTGACTTCGCGAAAAGCAAAAACAATTCGCAAAACCGTCAAACATCCGGCCCCCGCCAAATCGTTCACGGCAACAGATAGGGGCGTGGCGGTACCGTCAACATTTATGTTTTAGAATTAAAGTAGATCAAAAGTACGAATCGACAGCGTATTGAGTGCGCCGGACTGGATTTAGATTATTTTGCCGCCGTTCATCGCACATCCGGTGGCTATAAGATTCCAGCGGCCCTCGTTGCCGCTCAGCCGCGTACATGACAGCGGCGCTATATCGATTCGCCAGAACGATTGCGGCGTTGCCTCGATCGCGTGAACAATGGCGGCGCGGATGATGGCCGCGTGTGTGACTACAATCGACTGCCCGCGTTGACTTAACTGCCCGCCGAGCCAAGACGCCACGCGCTGCGAGAGCTCAAGAAGCGATTCGCCGCCGTGGGGTGCCGCGGCCGGATCGTGCAACCACGTCGCAACGGCGTCCGGCTCACGCGCGCTGACATCGTCAAAACTCTGGCCGCTCCACTTGCCGTAATCGCAATCGCGCAGCGCCGGCTCGACGGCGGATTTCAGCCCAAGCGCTTGCGCGGTCTCTCGCGCCCGCAATTCCGGACTCGACCAGATTTGGTCGGCAGAGGGCACCGATCCAGCCAGCGCGGCCGCCTCCCGCTTGCCAATACCGTCGAGTGGTTCGTCGGCGGGAAAGGCGGACCGGCGCACCGCATCGGTCGATGCGTGGCAGATAAAGATCAGCCGCGCGGTCATGCTCGAAGCGGTTTTGCGAGCATCCGCCCGCTATGCAGGAACGCGGCTGTGAACGTAGGCGCGTTGCGTCAGGGTGCCGAACAAGAGGCCCAGTGTCGCCCACAAGATGACCTGCGCTGCCAGCGAAGCGATACGGAAGTTCCACAGCACGGCGGCTGGAAACTCGTCCGGCACCTCGTTGACGGCGGGAAGGAGCAGCGCGGCGATGATCATCAAAACGGTGTAGTAGGCACCCACCATAAGCGTGGCGTTCCAGCCGCCATAACGCGCCCCAAGCATGCGCCGCAACGCGATTCCCCCGACCATAGCCGCAAGCGAGATCGCCATCATTCCGAAGTAAAGCGCGGTCCGCGCGCCGATGGTGTCTGGGTTACCAATCGAGGGCGGGTTGGCCGGATACTTGAGATTCGGCACGGCGTAAAGTGCGACGAAGCCGATCAAAGCCAACAGCGCCGACAAAGCTCGTGGGCTTAAGTCGCCGGGGATGCGGCCCTGCGCGACGGCGAATGCCAGGCCGAACAGGCCGCCGAACGCCGCGCTATAGACCATGACCGCAACGAAAAGGCCGAGACCGGCTTGCACCGGCCGGCTGACCAGTTCGGGCTGTTCTTCCGGCATGGGCATGCTGTGACGTTTTGCGAATTCGGCTTTTTCCTCGTCCATCCGCTCCTCGAAGGCGATGGCGCGGTCAACTTGCGGTTCGCCGTAGACTTTCAAGAAAGCGAAGGAGAGCAGTCCCGCGACAATGCCGACGAGCATGCCGCGGACGAGAAACGTCCTGACCATGGCGAAGCTCCTGTCAGTGACAGGGAAAGCCGAGAAGATGCCGCCCGTCGTGCACAAATTCGTGCACATACATGCCGCCAATGAGCGACGTCGCGCCTTGTTCCGCGCCGACGAAATAGATTGCGAGCAGCAAAATAAGGCCGCTGAAAATGGCCCAGGGCAGCCATTCGCGCAGCGGAACGGTCGTTACCGGGAATGCCGGTGCAAATGTCGCGTTTGTCATCTTTTCCCCCTGGGATTTCGCGTCCCGTTAGAGCTGGTCCATCGCGACGAGGGTCTGACTCTCGGTCCGTTGTCGTGCGGCCCGAATACAGTGGCGCGACCGTGCCAGATTTTCACCGGCTTCCTCGCTTCGCGATAACAGTCGCAGGATAGGGAGGGGGGCAATACGCTGTCAACGGCCGAAACTCATATCGCGCGAATGCTTTTGCCGACAACGTCGGTCGGCTGGCTTCGGACACGCGGATTGTCTCCAAATTTTGTGGTGTTCAGGCGACGAGCCGATGCCGCCAGGTACGGTCGAGCATGATGGCGGCCTGGCAAACAGCAAGGAGCCCGATCAGCCACGCTACGTTCAAAAGCCCAAGCCGAACGATGACCGCGGCCGTGAAGGCGCCGCTACCGCCGAGCACCGGCGTGAAGGCAAACAGCACGAGTTCGTAGACCGCATAAGCCACCAAGAGGGCGGCGCCCAGCGCCGCGAGTTGGCTCGTGCGCCATAAGGTCCGCAGCAACAAGGCGGCGACCACGGTCGCCGCGAGTGCAGCGGCGCCGATCGCCAAGCCCCAAGTCAGGGTGTTCGCGTCGTGCGGATAATGAAGGGCGCCAAAGCCGATCGCCTGGTTGACGATCCAGGCCGCGCCCACAACGAGCAGAGCTGACGACAGCGGCAGCATCGCGGCGGCAATAACCGCATAAGCCGCGAACGGAGTCGCGCAGGCGAAAGCAAAGCTCGCGAGCGCGCAGCCGGCGATTAACAAAACAAGACAGAACAGCGCGCCACGGTGCGGTTCAACCTCGGCGGTGCGCAGGCCGGGACGCAAAATGTCGAGAGCCATTTAGTCTCCTCGGCCGCAAAGATAGCATCTTTCCAGTTGACGCGAACCGCCTGCCGGTCGGTGACGTTAGCGGACGATTCACCGCCGCGGCACCCGTCGGTAATCAATGACACCTCGTCGGTGCCGCTTCGCTTGTTTTTCGGGTTTGTTCGACCTAACTGACTGCAACCGGTAACACGCGAGGCCGCCATGGCGGACACCTTCCCTGGCAATCACTCTCACGTCTTTCTTGGCGCAGGCCACGATCGCAACGAACGCCGCACCTGGATGGTGATCGCGCTCTGTACCGTGATGATGATTGCGGAGATCGTCGGCGGCCTGTTCTTCGGCTCGATCGCGCTCATCGCCGACGGCCTGCACATGTCGACGCATGCGAGCGCGCTCTTGCTGGCGGCGCTTGCTTACAGCTACGCGCGGAGGCATGCCGAGGACGAGCGCTTCAGTTTCGGTACCGGCAAGCTCGGCGATCTAGCGGGGTTCACCAGCGCCGTGGTGCTGGCCATGATCGCGATCCTCATTGGTTACGAGGCTGTGGTGCGGTTGGTCTGGCCGGTCCATATCGACTTCAACGAGGCGATCCCGATTGCCGCGCTCGGGTTGGCGGTGAATGTCGCGAGCGTGTGGCTGCTCAGCGGCGGCCGTGATGGTCATAGTCATAGCCACGGTCACGGCCATTCGCACGCGCAGGGACATAACCACGCGCATGACGAAACGCACGCGCTGCAGACTGATTTAGAAGACCACGAGCACGCGCGCGGCGCGGCAGCGCGCGACAACAACATGCGCTCCGCAATTGTCCATGTCCTGGCGGATGCCGGCGTTTCGGTGCTCGTGATTGTTGCGCTGCTGTTTGGCCGCTTCCTCGGTTGGTCGTGGATGGACCCGGTTGTCGGCCTTTGCGGCGCGATTGTCATCGCCGCGTGGTCCTACAGCCTCATTCGCGATACCGGCGCCGTCCTGCTCGATATGAATCCTGACCGGGGCATGGCGGATCGGATGCGCGAAACGGTCGAGACCGACGGCGACCGCTTGACCGATTTGCATTTGTGGCGGCTCGGGCCCGGCCATTTGGGCGCTATCCTTTGTGTCGCGACGCAGCGTCAACGGGGGCCGGAATATTACCAGGCGCTGTTGCGCCGCTTTCGCGCGCTCTCGCACGTGACGGTGCAAGTTCAAAAGCAATAAGCGCTCGGCGCGCGCATTTTGGACGCCGCGCCGCGATGGCTCGTCCTCGTCCCAGATAAGAATTGGAATAGTTCTATTCTTTGCAGTTTTGCGAACTTTTCTTGACGGCATTATTGCAAGTGGCGCATTGCATGCCATGTACCCAAGGCTGTGGTGCGAACGACGAGAGACTAAAATGAAGACGAAATTTTTAGCGGCTGCCTGCGCAGTCGTCGTGGCGGCGATCTTCACCGGCGGCTTATCCGCGGAGGAATCGTCTGCGGTCGCGATTTCGGTCAAGGCTCATCAGTTCGACCCGGTCGAACTGCGTGCACCGGCTAACAAGCCCCTGGCCATCCAGGTGAAGAATCTCGATGGCACGCCCATGGAATTCGAGAGCAGGGCGCTGCGCGTAGAAAAAGTTATCTCGGCCGGGGGCGAGGGCGTAGTCAACGTCCGCGCTTTGGCGCCCGGGCGCTACGAGTTTTTCGACGATTTCCACCAGCAGACGCGCGGCTTTTTAGTCGTGCAGTAGCGGGCGCCTTCGGCTTCGCCGTTTTCGCCGGGTCGACCGCACCACCTGGTTCAGCCCGTTTCGCGGTGGCGGTCCGGTAGTAGCTCCACAAGATGCGTGCGGCCACTGCGCGCCACGGCCGCCACGACTCCGCCAGCGCCACCATCTCCTTGGCATTCGGCCGCAGCGGTAAAGCAAACGCGACCCTTGCCGCTTCCTGCAGCGCCAGATCGCCGGCCGGCCACGCGTCGGCGTGACCGAGACAGGCCAAGAGATAAATGTCCGCCGTCCATGGTCCGATACCGTGAATTGCGGTGAGCGCGGCGTGCGCATCGTCGGCCGGGCCATCGGCGAGCGCGGCCAGAGCGAGCTGTCCACCGTCAACCGCTCGGGCGATCGCTTTCAGCGTCCGGATTTTCGGAGCCGACAGCCCAAGCCGCGCCAAGCGTGCCGGACGGGCGCGCAGAATCGCCGCCGGGTCGAGGGGATTGAAAGCGGCGGACAGCCGGCCCCAAATTGCGGCGGCGCTGGCCGTCGACAGCTGCTGCGACACAATAATGGCGGCAAGCCCCGCAAAGCCGCCTTCGCGCCGCCGTAGCGGCGGGCGCCCCGCCGCTACGAGGAGTCCGGCAAATCGCGAGTCAGCCGCGGCGAGCGCCGCAAGGGCGGCATCGAGGTCGGCCTCGGTATGGATATGCGTTTGTTGCATCGTTAGACCCGGGGCGGCCCGAGAAAAGCCGGGAGCCGCGTTTACCTGATTGCCGAAGCAACTTCGGTTTCGTCAACCCGCTGCCGCGAATAGTTAGGCGTCATGCAGACCCGCATCTTCCGCTTCGCGCCGAGCCCCAACGGCTACCTCCATCTGGGCCACGCGTATTCGGCGCTGCTCAATGCCGATATGGCGCGCCAATGCGGCGGCCGGTTGCTTGTCCGCATTGAAGATATCGACACGGCGCGGTGCCGGGCCGAATACGAGACAGCGATCTATGAGGATTTGCGGTGGCTCGGACTATCGTGGGAAGCCGCAGTTCGGCGGCAGAGCGAGCATTTTGACGATTATCGGGCGGCGCTGGCAAAGCTCGAAAAGGAACGCTTGATCTATCCAAGTTTTGAAAGTCGCGGCGAGCTCAAGGCGCTTGTCGCCCAACGCGAGCGCGACGGTCCTTGGCCGCGCGATCCGGACGGTGTGCCGCTTTATCCGGGACATGCGCGCAAGCTGTCAGCGGCAGAGCGAGCAGGGCGGCATGGGAGCGGCGCGCTCTACGCGTTACGGCTCGCTACGGACGCTGCCCTCGCGCGGGCGGGGGCGTTGCGGTGGACCGAGACGGGAAACGGGCCAAAAGGCGAATCGGGTGCGGTCACCGCAGCCCCGCAAATGTGGGGCGACGTCGTGCTCGCGCGTAAGGAAATGCCCACCAGCTATCACCTGGCCGTAGTGATCGACGATGCGCTGAGCGGGGTGACCGACGTTGTGCGCGGCCAGGATTTGTTCTGGTCCACGAGTGTTCACCGGCTGCTGCAGGCTTTGCTCAACCTGCCCGAGCCGGCTTATCACCACCACCGCCTGATTCTTGACGCCGGTGGTCGTAAGCTTTCCAAATCGACTTTGGCGACGAGTTTGCGGGACTTGCGCGTCGGCGGGGCGACGCCACAAGACATCAGGCGCATGGTCGGCTTAGCGGCCTGATGGCCGGGCGCAGATGATCGGGGTACCGGTGGGGTCGGGGCATTGAAATCCGCAACGAAGCCGGTATTCCGACACGATTCTGTTCCACATAGGCCGCCGCAGGGGATATGGCGCGGATAAAGTCCAAAAAGCCGAGCCGCAAACCGGACCGAGTTCGCGGCCGGCCAAAACGCCGCACGCGGGAGCGCGGCACCGCGCTCGCGGCCTATGCGCATGACGTCCGTACCGCGCTCACCGGCATTCTTGCGTTGAGCGAACTGCTGGCCAGTTCCGATTTCGGCGAACGCGAACGGCAATGGGCGCTGACGATCAAGAGCAGCGCCGAGCATCTTGTTGCTCTATCGACTTCGATCATCGAGACCGCCAAGGCCGAGTCGGGCACGCTGACGCTGGCCGCGACGCCTTTCCAGCCGCGCCGTTTGATCGAAGACCTGGCCGAATTGCTTTCAGCGCGCGCACAAACCAAAGGCTTGTCCTCTGAGGTAACGATTGCCGATGATTTGCCGGAGATTCTTATCGGCGACGTCGTGCGGCTGCGCGCCGCGCTCGAAAATCTCCTCGATAATGCGGTGAAGTTCACCGAACACGGCGTCGTGCGCTTCGATGTGCGCGCCGAAGGCGCGGCGCGCCGTCGTGTCCGCTTCATCTTCAGCGTGGTCGACAGCGGCATCGGACTTACACCCGCAGAGATCAAACTTTTGTTTCGTCCTTTCCGGCAGCCGAATGCCGCGGTGGCGCGGCGCTTCGGCGGGACTGGGCTTGGGCTTGCGCTGGTCAAGCGCCTGGCGAAGCTCATGGGCGGCGACGTTACCGTGAGAAGCAGCCGTGGCCGCGGCGCGACTTTCCGTTTTTCGATCGTGCTACCGCTTGCGCCCGCCGAAGCGTCGGGCCGTAACTCCCGCCCGCGCAAGGACAAATCAACACGATCGCTTGCGATCCTGTGCGCGGAACACAATCCTTATGGTCGCGTCATTCTAAACACGATTCTCGGCGAGCTTGGTCACCGCGCCGATTTTGTCGGTTCCGGCGAGGAGGCCGTTGCCGCGGTAGCGCGCGGCTACGATGCGGTGTTGATGGACGTAAGTCTTGCCGATACCAACGGAGCTCACACCGTGCGCCGCATTCGCGCGCTCCCCGGCGTGGCGGCACGCACGCCAATCATAGCGCTGTCCAGCCATCCGGATGCGGATGACGAACA
>DAIUEQ010000089.1:0-13851 GCA_036845025.1 Xanthobacteraceae bacterium
CGTTTCCGGCGCGAATTAGGCGGCAGTTGTCGACCGGCAGCTTCCATTGGTGGCCGATATAGCCGTCCTCGTCCGGCGGGCGATGTGCGTACTGGCAGGTTTCGCAGATCAGCGTCGGTGGCGCGATCAGCGACGGATAGCCGGCTTCGCGCGCATAACCGTCATCAACATAGAGCGGATTGTCGTCGCCGAGCGCAAGCGCAAAGTAGCGGATCGAGGCGCGACCAAGTTCCTCGCGCGCGGGATAGTGCGCTTCGCGTCCGATCCAAGCTTTCAGTTCTTCGGACAGCAGCGCCATCGGCTCAGTCGAGAATCGCGAAGGGGTCTACTTCAATCAGCATCTGCGGCCGCAACAACGCCTCGCAGACAAGGCCGGTTGAGGCAGGCCAGGGCTCACGCAAAAGCTTGGAGCGCACGCCTGCGACACCACGATATTGTTCGAGCGCCGACGGTGTCACGTATTCGATTGTCTTAATTAGATGCTGCGGGCCCCCACCTGCCGCCGCCACCACCCTAAGCACGTTCTCGTAGGTGTACTCGGCCTGTGCCACGACGTCGTTCTCGAATACCATACGCTCAGTCGCCGGATCGAGTGCGCCTTGTCCGGACATGAAGAGCAACTTCCCGGCGCGCACCGCGGGACTATAGGTCAGCTTCTGGTAACGGTTCCATCCCGGGTTAATGGCGACCGGCACGTCGCGGGTGGCGGTGAAGTCATACTGGATCAACGCTTCGGGGTGCATGAGGCGCGGCATGAGGATGCCTGCAGCGCCGGGATAAACTGGACCGAGCCGCTCCCGGCGCACGCGACCAGTCTGCTTGTAAGACGCAAGCGCGGCAGGCGTAACGTAGTCCACCGTTTTCACCACCCGATCGAACGCCAGACCAAGCGCCGCGAGCATTCGCCCGGCGCGCTCGAAAATCGCTTCCGTTTGCGCCACGACGTCTCCAGCGCCAATGATGCGCCCCTGTTCGTCCAAGGGTTGAACCGTCGGAAGGAATACAACGCCTGAAGATTCACGTTGCGCGACTTCCGCTTCTGCCGTCACTTCGATTTCGATAAACGCTTCCGACCGCAACAGACTCCTAACCGGAACCGTATTGACGACGGGCTGATGCACGCCGAAGACCTCCTTGCGCACCGCGGCGGCTTCTAAGTAGCGCTCGATGCCTTCCGGCCGTAGGTACTCGACGACACGCACCACGTTTTCAAAACCAAATCCGGCCGCATCAAGGATCGCGCCGATCTTGGCCCAGGCTGTGTGCACCTGCTCGCTCATGGCGCCGCGAACGACGATGCGTTTCGCCAAGGGATCATATTCGGAGGCGGTATGGCCTGAGAGATAAACGCTATTGGCCGTCTTCAAGCCGAGCGAGAACGAGTAGCGTGAATAATCAAACCAAGGAAAATGGGCGGGCTTGATGGCGGTGGCTGTCATGGCTGCTGATTTTGATGAAATAACCCACCGTCTCGCCGCTCCACCCTGGGTCGGCGACCACGGCGAGATAAGTGAAGGACGCTATTAAAACCCGGAACGGATATCAGCGAAAGAGGGACAAGGACAAATTGATCGGATCGAAGCCCCCAATCTCCAACTTGTCCGACAGTATATTGCCGAACAATAGCTCGAATGTGTACAGGAGAGCGCGTGAGTGCTGCTGGTCTGCGGCGCACCCCCAGAAAGGCACGTCAAAATGGCTGACGTTTTAGGCTGGCGCCGCAAGTTTGGGGTGATCGGACCGTCGACAAACACGATCGTGCAGCCGGACTTCGACGCGATGCGGCCGCTCGGCGTCACCAACCATTACAGCCGCATTTACACCCCGAACGCGAACGCAGTCAGTAATGAGAGCTTTAGAGCGGCCACCGAAGTGATCGCGGGTAATGTCATTGATGCGGTGAAAAGCGTAATGACATGCCTGCCGGACTACCTAGTCATGGGGATGTCGGCGGTAACATTTATCAACGGCGCGAAAGGCGCCGCCGCGTTTACCCGCCAGGTCGAAGATGCTTCGGGCGTCAGGCTCAGCATCGGCAGCGATGCCAGCACCGCGGCGTTACGTCGGTATGGGGGCGTTCGACGGATCGCGGTGCTTTCGCCATATTGGCCGGTGATGAATACGGAAGTTCGCCGTTATTTCACTGACATGGATTTTGAAGTCGTGCGCGACGTTTGTCTGGAATGCCGGTCGTGGACGCAAATCGCCGAACAGACACCTGAGACGTTGCGGGAAGTCCTGCTCAAACTCGACGGCGACGATGTCGACGCGATTGTTCAAGTAGGCACCAATCTTTCGATGGTCCGCCTTGCCGCCGCAGCGGAAATGTGGCTTGGCAAGCCGGTAGTCGCAATCAACACCGCGACGTATTGGCACGCGTTGCGCGCCAATGGCATCGAGGACCGCATGGATGGATTTGGCCGCCTATTGGCAGAA
The DNA here is from genome assembly GCA_036845025.1 of Xanthobacteraceae bacterium. Lineage (GTDB taxonomy): Bacteria > Pseudomonadota > Alphaproteobacteria > Rhizobiales > Xanthobacteraceae > BOG-931. The sequence goes on from DAIUEQ010000089.1 coordinate 2,437, forward strand.
TTCTAAGCCGAGCAGATGGCCAACTTAGCGGTGCAATCGAAGCGGATCTCTATCCACCGAATCGTCGATCTCGACCTCTTCGCTATTCCGCTTGAAACGATCTTTCCTGATGGACGGATCGCGGCCCTCAATCCGTTCGCGGAGGCGTTGGCCGATCGACACGTCGATTTTGCCGCCGGCAAGGTTCTCCTTACCATTCAGAGTCACCTGCTGCGCTTCGGCGGTAAAACGGTCTTAATCGATACCTGTGTCGGAGAGCACAAAGCGAGACCGCTGCGCCCGGAATGGAACCAGCGCAGCGCCACCGGATATCTCGCCAATCTAGCGGCAGCCGGATGCGCGCCTCAGGATATCGATATTGTTATGTGCACACATCTGCATGCGGATCACGTTGGTTGGAATACACGTCTGGAATCTGGCCGTTGGGTGCCAACATTCCCGAACGCGCGTTACGTCATGAGCCAACGAGAGATTGATCAGCGCGCCCAAGAAGCCGCCAACTCGCCGGCGGCCAATCACGGCAGTTTCCAGGACAGCGTATTGCCAATCTTGAATGCAGGCCTCGCACAAGTGCAGAAACCCGGCGATCGGATCGTTGACGACGCGTTGATTGTCGATCTGGCCGGGCACGCGCCTGGGCAAATTGGGCTCGATGTCGCCGCGGGCCGGGATGCGCATTTCCTCTTTTGCGGCGATGCAATCCACAGTCCGGTGCAGGTATTCTGGCCGGACTGGTCAAGCGGCTTCTGCCTTGACCGCGTCCAAGCAGCGCAGACGCGGCGCGCGCTCCTGCGCCGGGCCGCTGACGAGGATCTGCGACTGGTGCCCGGTCACCTCCGGGGCATGACCATGCGCGTGGCCGAACGGAACGGCGGCTTCATCCCCCTGCTCAACAACTAGCGCGGACAGGCCGCGCCCGCGGCATCACGCGATTTTTTCCGAATCCCTCAGCGACTGAATCATCGAGGTGCGCATTACGTAGTCGCGGTGCTTTACCGGGTCGGCGACAATGCGGCGCAGATCGTCATAGTAAGCGCGCCGGGCATGCGGTTCGTGAGTATTGAGAATTGCCCGGTTACGCAATGTTGTTTGCTGGACGACGTCCAGCGCGACCTGCCGCCGCTGACGGCTGTAGCGGCCAAGAGTTTCCAGCGGAGCACCGCCACTCACTTCGACAAGCGCTCGACTTAGGTTGAACGCGTCATGAATCCCGCCGTTGAGCCCCATGCCGCCGAGAGGGTTATTGACGTGCGCGGCATCGCCAGCAATCAGCATGCGCCCGTTGACATAGCTCGATGCCACCCGCTCGTGCACGCGGTAAGCGGTGCGGTGGCGCACCTCGTAGGGCTGGCGACGCGGAACGGCGCCTTGCAGGAGCCGCTCCGCAAGTTCCAACGAAGTCGCCTCCACGTCGCTAAGCGAAGCGTCCACCGGAAACAGCGCGCGCCAGAGTCCCGCGGTTCGGATGAGCACGAACCACTCGTCAGGATCCGACAGGTAGGCGATATTGGCGATATCCGGCATGGCCTCGCGAAAATCGTAAGTGGTAGACAGGGTCAAAAAGATCTCAGGGATAGTCGTCCCCTCGAAATTCACGCCCATTGCTTTGCGAACTACGCTGCCAATTCCATCAGCCCCAACGATGAAGGCGCCGAGGATCGTGTCTCGTTCGCCCCCCGGGCCGGTCACATCGACTTCGACGCCGTCCGTGTTTTGCCGCACAGCATTCGCGCTCGTGCCGAAATGGATCGTCGCGTTGGAGTTCGACTTGAGCCTTGCGTAGAGAAGCTCACCGAGCCGCCATTGCTCACACTGCACGCGATAGGGATGATTCGTATCGGGCTTCAAACGAGAAAGTTCGAAGGTGGCAATCACACCCTCTTTGCGATCGCGAAATTGCCACGTCGGGCAGATCAGGCCTTGCTCGATCATCGCGGCGACCACGTTAAACCGTTCGAGCATATCGAGAGTCGGCGGATGAAAGGTCGACGCCCGCAAATCGTGCGGCAATTCGTTGCAGGTTTCGATCAGGACGACCGGAATTCCCTGCTCGACCAACAGTGTCGCGATCACGAGCCCGACCGGTCCGGCGCCTACGATGATGATATTTCGGTTCGCTTTATCCGGCATCGGATTTCTTGACACGCACGGCGGCGCGTTCTTCATTAAGTTGTCCAGACAAGGATATGCCGGGCTTTGTCATCGCGGACAAGCGACCGGCGCAAATTCTCCGAAAGGCGTGAGCATGCGTTACCCCTTTGTCCCGTTGCCGCAACGCGGCCGGCTGCGTTGGCCCGATGACAAAAGGTTGGCGCTGATAGTTACCGTCAATCTCGAGTATTGGGACTTGCTCAAAGAAACGGCAGCGCCCTATTACGCCGGCGGACCCGCGATACTGCCCGACATGCTTCCGGGAAACATCCCCGATTTTCCAAACTTTTCTTGGCGCGAATACGGCCAGCGCGTGGGTGTATGGCGGTTGTTCGATATCTTCGAGGAAGCACGCGTCCGCGCGAGCTGCACGATGAACGCCAAAATGGCTGTAGAGCGGCGGGCGGTAATCGACGCCGCCCTTGAGCGCGGCTTTGAGCTCGTACCGCATAACTATGAGCAGGGCGAGCTGCTATGTCATCTACAACACAACCCCGATGAGGAACGCCGGGTCATCGAAGAAACTCTGAAAATCTATGAGCGTGTGACGGAGCGGAAGCCAAAGGGCTGGCTATCGTCTTCGCTTCGGGGCACGACCAATACCGCGGCCATTTTGGTCGAGAATGGCCTTCAATTCTGGTGCGACCTCATGAACGACGACCAGCCTTACATGATCGAGACCGAACGCGGTCCGATCGTCGGAGTTCCTTATTCAATTGAGATCAACGATTTCACGTTGCTTCTTCGCCGCGGTCTAACCAATGAAGCAGTTCTCGACTGCATGAAAGAACAATTCGACGTCCTATACGCGGAAGGCGCCAAAACCGGCATGTTGATGAACGTTGGTTTGCATCCTCACGTTATTGGCGTTCCGCATCGCGCAGGCATATTGCGCAAATTTCTCGCCTACGCGAAGGAATTCGACGGCGTCTGGTGGGCAACGCGTGAAGAAATAGCTGCGTATTATCGGACGCAACATGCCACTCATATTCCCCAATAGCATCGGCAGAATGGCTATCTCTCGCACCTCATGACAGCCGCATCAGTATTCGCAAGGCCCCGCCCGCTCTTTCAGAGCCCAGCGCTCACTGCGGCGATCATTGTGGCCGCGATAGCCGTCGGTATCGGCCTAGGCGGCCAGGTCATCGCTCGCCAAGTTACGTCCGGCCTGCTGCTGGGCTCGATTTACATGACTGTGGCTGTCGCGTTCACGTTGACCATCGGCGTTCTCAACTTCCTAAACTTTACAATCCCGACGCTTTTTATGCTCACCGGAATGGTGGCGTGGGGATTGGCGAGCAACGGCCTTGTCAAATTCGCCGGCAGCTGGGCCTGGATCGTTGCGCTTGTCGTCGGCGTCGCCGTCGCGGTATTCGCCTCCTTGATCGTCGAGAGATTCACGTTCCGCTACCTTAAAATGAAGCATGGCGATGCCACCGAGCACGCCATTCCGCTCGTTTCTTCGTTGGGTTTTCTTTTGATCTTCGAGCATCTGGTTCTTATTTTTCTCGGCTCCGAGTCACAGCGATTTGTCGTTCCATTCAAGGCCGATGCTCACATAGGCGGCCTTGTTATCGGCGGAGCTCAGCTGGCGAGCTGCGGACTTTCCGTAGCGGTGGTTGCGACGCTCAGTTACGTCCTCAGGAATACCAAGACAGGCCGGGCACTACGCACAATCGCGGAAAATCCCGACACCGCATCGCTGCTCGGTGTCGAAATCAATAAGGTAGTTCCTGTCGTCTTTATCCTGACCGGTCTTCTCGCCGGCCTGGCTGGTGCGCTGTTCACGGTCAACTACGGCAGCGTTTCACCATTCATGGGCGACAATGTCGGCACCAAGGCAATTGCCGCCATGGTGATCGGTGGAGTCGGCTCGATTTGGGGGGCGATCGCTGGCGGTTTGATCATCGGACTGATTGAGACGCTTTCCATCTACTTTCTCGGCGGTGACTCCGTGCAGATGGTGGTATGGGGTCTCTTGCTCGCAATCATCATTGTTCGCCCGAGTGGCTTGTTCGGAACGGCGGCGGCCGGAAAAGGCAAAATGTAATGCCGCCCCGGTCAATCCACGATCGAAGCATGGATCCGCGATGATGAGCGGTTATTTAAGCGGTATCGTCGCGATACTCTGCATCAATCTGATCTTCGCCTACGGCCTCTTCGTTCCGGCGGCCGCCGGGCAGATCAATCTTGGCGGCGCTGGATTTCAGGCGATCGGCGCCTATTCGGCGGCCTGGCTTTCGAGCGTCGCGTTGCTCCCGACGTGGCTGACCATACCCGCAGCAATGCTGGTCGCAGGTCTGATCGGCTTTCTGATTTCTTTTCCCGTACTGCGTACGCGCGGCGTCTACATGGTGCTCGCGACTTTCGCCTTTGGCGAGGTTGTGGCCGGCTTTCTCTTGCGCACGCAGTTTTTCGGCGGCGCGATCGGCATGGTCGTGCCGGCCCACGTGGAGTTGCCCGTGCTTGTTGCATGCGCAGTCGGAGTGAGCCTGCTGACGTTCTATCTTTTGGCGACCCGATTTGGTCTCGTGATGCGCTCAATCAACGACGACGAAGCTGTGGCAATTTTGATGGGTGTTAACGTCCGGGCCGTACAAGTCGGGGCCTTTACCATCGGCGGCGCTTTCGCCGGTTTGTCTGGCGCGCTTTACGCTCACAATTTCAGCTTCGTAGAAGCGCAATATTTCAATTCTTTTTTGTCGATCTATGTCTTGTTGTTTGTACTTATCGGCGGTGTGCAAACCGCTTGGGGACCATTGATCGGCACGGTTTTTTTTACCGTGCTTCCCGAGCTCATGCGGGTGGGCGGTTCATGGCGTTACGTGGCCTTTGGCGCGGTCATCGTCGTTATGATGACAATTCGCCCCCAGGGCATCGTGACCAACGCCCTCGTCAACGCATTATCTCCACGCCGCTGGGCGTCGAAACGACTGGCGGCGGGTGCGCTTCATGGCTGATAACGCCGTTCTTTCGATCAACGCCGTGACCAAGCGCTTTGGCGGTGTCGCGGCGACCGACGACGTGAGCTTCGATGTGGCGGCCGGCACGCGCACGGCGCTTATTGGTCCGAACGGAGCCGGGAAGACCTCGTTGTTCAATCTGATCTCGGGAGTGTATCCGGTCGACAGTGGCGTCATTTTACTCAACAGCATACCGATCCAATCCATGCCGGCACGGCGACGTGTTCGCGCTGGCCTTGCGCGGTCGTTTCAGAATATTCGGCTGATGCCGCATCTTTCCGTCATCGAAAACGTCATGCTCGGACAGCACGTCCGCGTCAAAGGCGTGGAGGCTGCGATAACGCCCCTGGCGTGGCAGCGCAGAAATCGATGGCGCCGGCTGGCCGAAGTTAGCCTCCGCGACGCGGGGATCGATGTTGATCCGGATGCCGACGTATCGACGCTGTCCTACGGCATTCGAAAACGGATCGAAGTCGTGCGCGCGCTGATGAGCAAGCCACGGCTTCTGATGCTCGACGAGCCTGCCGCCGGACTTAACACGCGGGAGACTGCGGAATTATCCTTGTTCCTGAAATCGATCTCGCGAGGCGGCATCACTCTTTTGGTCGTAGAGCACGACATGTCGTTCATACACGACCTTTGTGAACAGACCGTGGTGCTAAATTTCGGCCGTCTCATCTATCAGGGGCCGACCGCAGGCGTTCACGAGAACGAGGAGGTGCGCGCCGCTTATCTCGGCCGACGCCGCGTTAACACCGGGGGAGCGCCAACTGCTGCTTGAGGTGGATCATCTCGAGGTGCGATACGGTCGCACCCAAGCGGTGAAAGATCTTTCTCTCGCCGTCGGCGCGGATGAGCTGGTGACGGTGCTCGGCGCCAACGGCGCCGGCAAGTCCTCGTTACTTCGCGCCCTCCAAGGCATGGTTCCGGCGTCTGGTGGCCGTGTGCGGTTCGACGGCGAAGACATTACCCACCTGTCCGCGGCGCAGCGGCTTCGCCGTCATCTCGTTCTTGTGCCAGAAGGTCGGCAAATCGTACTCGGTCTTTCTGTGCACGAGAACCTGCAGATGGGTGGCTATTCCCGCGCGGATTCCGGCGTAGGCCGTGACATAGACGCCGTCTACGACCGCTTTCCAAATCTCGCCGAACGCCGGAAGATGCCGGCCTCCGTGCTCTCCGGCGGCGAACAGCAGATGCTCGCGATCGGCCGTGCGCTCATTGCCAAACCGAAATTAATGATGCTCGATGAGCCGTCCTTGGGACTTTCGCCGTTGCTGGTCGACAACCTCTTCGACCTCATTGTTGGCCTGCGCCGGGACGGCCTTGCGATCCTGCTCGTCGAGCAGAATACGCAGATGGCACTCGAAGTGGCGTCCCGAGGGCTGGTTATGGAGTTGGGGCGCATCACCATAGAAGGTTCGGTGGAGGCGCTTCGCCACAATGAACGGCTTGCCCAGGCCTATCTCGGACGTACTTCAGAACGAACTTAACGCAGGAGACGAGAATGATCAGGATCGGAGCGTTGATCTCAGCGGCGGCCGTATTGGCGATCGCGGCAATAAATCCCGCTGGCGCCGACGAGATTGTTCTCGGCCTCAACATGGTGAAGTCGGGCGTGCTGAAAAACGTCGGCGAAGCGACCGAGACTTCGGTCGATATTGCCGTCGATGAAGTGAACGCCGCAGGCGGAATTGCGGGCAAGAAGATAAAGCTGGTCAAATACGATACCGGGAGCGATCCGAAACAGGCCGCGACCGGCACGCAGAAGTTTGCCGAGGATGATAAAGCGCTTGCCGTGATTGGACCGTTCTCCTCAGGAGAAGCGGCAGTGGCGTTCCCGGTCGGTGAGAGGCTGGGAATCGTGCAAATTTCTAATTCTTCGTCGCAGCCCGGCCTGACCGCGAACTATTCATACGCTTGGAGATTCGTCTCCGACGAAGGCAAACAATTCACTCGTCTTCTTAACACGCTGAAGAGGAAGTCTATCAAAGTCGAAAAAGCGGAAATTCTCTACGTCTCGGACGAGCGGGTCTCTAATATTTCCGGGACACGCTTCTATCCGGCAATCCTCAAAGCCAACAACGTCGCATTCGGCGATCCAATCGCTTTTCAATACGCAAGCTTCGATCTTGCGCCACAGGTGTCCCAAGCGCTCGAACGCAAACCCGATGTGATAGCGCTCGCGGGAACCCCGGACAGCGCCGGCAAGGTGATCAAGGAATTGCGCCGACAGGGATTTCAAGGCCGAGTCATCGGATCCCAGATTTTTGCCGATCCAAATTCGATTGATCTGTTCGGCCGCGACGCGGACGGGATGTTGATTGTCGCCGGCTTTTGGTGGGATCGAACCGACGCGACCCGCAAATTTACGCAAAGATTCGCGGACGAAAACGCAAGGCGCGGTTTGACTTCGAAGAAAATCCCGCACCACACGGACGCCAATGCTTACGACATCGTCTATCTTCTCAAACAAGTAATTGAGAAAGTTGGAGCGAGCGGCGATGCAGCAAAGCTGCAGGAAGAGCGAACTGCGATTCGGGACGCCCTTAAGACCGTCCGCTTTAGCGGCGTAACGGGAGACCTCACGTGTTTCGATGCTGAGCGCGACGCCCAGCTCCCCGGTTTTGTCATCGAGATCAAGGACCTAAAATGGAACCTGTTCGATTCATGGCCGGCCGATCCCTGTCCATGAGCAATGACAACGAATGAGCAAACGGCGGATAGCCCTTCTTGGAGGCTGCGGCGGCATCGGGCGCAGCTTGGTGGACGCTTGCCTTCGGGACGGCGACGACATTGCAGTGCTTGATCTTAAGCCCTCGCTTGCGCAACACCCGCCGCCTCCAGGGACGATAGCCATCGAGATAGAAGGCAGCGTTGAAAAATCGGTCGCGGAGGCTTTCGCGAGCCTCCGCAAACCCTGGGGTGCGCTTGACGGTTTTGTCAACGCCGCGGGTTTTTTGATAACGAAGCAAGACCTCGCCAACACGCCAACCGGCGAATTCGATTCCACGATCGATGGAAATCTGCGCACTGCGTTTTTGTGCTGCAAGGCGGCGATGACGCTTCTCCAAAACGGCGAAGCTCCAAGCCTTGTCAACATCGCGTCTGGGCTCGGCGGTTTTATCCGTCCGCAATATGGTCCCTACGCCATAGCGAAGGCCGGGATGATCGCGCTTACGAAAACGTTGGCGCTCGAGCACGCGCCACGCGTCCGCGCCAACGCGGTCGCGCCCGGGCCGGTAGATACTGCTTTCCTGCGCGGCGGCACCGGGCGTTCCACGGAAGACCTGCCTGCCAGCCTTGATATTGCGGCATATAACGCGAGCATTCCGCTCAAACGTGTTGCGACGCCCGAAGACGTAGTCGGCCCGGTGATGTTTCTGCTCGGCGCGCAAAGCGCTTACATGACTGGGCAAACCCTTTGGGTAAATGGCGGCGCTTATATGCCTTAATAGGCCTCACCGCCGCAGATACCGTAAACTCGAACGCGGGCGCTATTCGCCGGTCGCTTTGGTCGTTCCCCTCGCCCATTTTCGTTCGAATGCCCAAACCTCCTCGAAGCCAATCAAGGTGTTGAACTCCGCGAACGAAAACAGCGGCAGATTTGCCGACTGCGACGTTCCTTCTTCCTTCAACACATTCAAGGCCGACTCGACGGCGTGCGCCGAAGCCAGCGCGGTGGTGGCGGGGAAAATTGCGATTTGATAGCCAATTTCCTCAAGTTGCTTTTTAGAACGAATAGGAGTGCGACCACCGTCAGCCATGTTCGCCATCATCGGCTTGTCAATTGACGAACAGGCTTGGCGCATTTCCTCTTCGCTCTCGAGAGCTTCGAGGAAGACAATATCGGCGCCCGCATCAGCATAGGCGTGCCCACGCTCCAGAGCTCCCTCAAAGCCGTCCGTTTGGCGCGCGTCAGTCCGCGCGATAACCAACATTTCGTCGCTTCGGCGCGCGTCACACGCGACTTTTATCTTTTCCACCATATCGGTGGTCGGTACGACCCGTTTGAACGGCGTGTGACCGCACTTCTTCGGAAACTCCTGATCCTCAATCTGAATGGCAACAACGCCGGCAGACTCGTAGCCGCGAACGGTGTGATGAACATTCAGCAACCCCCCATACCCCGTGTCGGCGTCGGCAATAACGCTTGCGTCGACCGTTCGAACTAGCGTCGCGATGCGATCAAGCATCTGCGTGTAGGTTGCAATGCCCGCGTCAGGAAGCCCATGCGCCGATGCAGTGCCCCAATAGCCCGACGCGTAAACAAAATCGAAGCCGACTTTGTTGCAGACAACAGCTGCGATCATGTCGTGAAGGCCGGGCGCCAGGATAAACTCGCCGGCTTTGAGAGCCTTTCTCAGGCTTGGCTTGCTCATTCCTCAGAACCTTGTCTTCGCCGCCCGGCACCTGCGAGTTTGCCGAACTTTTCGGATGTAAGATGGAGCCACGGCTCCGCGATCTGATGGCGACGTTCGAAGCTTACGATGTCAGCCATGTCATCGGCTAAAATGGAGCCGATTTGATCGAGCCCGAGCAGCAGCGCCCGGCGCAGATGCGGATCTACGCGAAAGGCGACCGACTCTCCGGCTGGCAGTTGGATAGTTTGCGACTCAAGATCGACCGTCAGCGGGCTTTCCATCAACGCCGCCGACATCACAAGCCCATGCAGATCGTCGGCAAGGCGAAGGGCCAGGACGCCGTTGCGGAAGCAGTTTGCAAAGAAAATTTCACCGAAGCTTGGTGCGATGACGCAGCGGATGCCGAAATCCGTCAGTGCCCAGACCGCCTGTTCCCGGCTTGAGCCGCATCCGAAATTCCTTCCGGCTACCAATATTTGCGCTTTGTCGAAGGGCGGTCGATCCAACACGAACCGCTCCTGCGCCGAGGATCTTCGGCGTTCGTGGAATAAATGTTGGCCCAGCCCTTGGCGATTTAGGAGGAGCAGAAATCGTGCTGGGAAGATAACGTCGGTGTCGATATCAACGTCGGGCAGCGGTGCGGCGATGCTCGTCAGCGAAACAAAGCGTTGCATTGCACTTCCGGCCTACAGCGCGCGCACGTCGATGAGATGTCCGGCAACCGCGGCGGCGGCGGCCATAGCCGGGCTCATCAAATGGGTCCGGCCGCCCTGCCCTTGCCGACCTTCAAAGTTGCGATTTGATGTCGAAGCGCAGCGCTCGCCCGGGCTCAATCTATCGTCGTTCATGGCCACGCACATTGAGCATCCGGATTCTCGCCACTCGAAGCCTGCGGCACGGAAAATTTGATCGAGTCCCTCAGCTTCGGCTTCAATACGAACGCTCGCCGAGCCCGGAACAACAATCGCGGTCACCGTCGACGCAACCAAGCGTCCTTCCACGACCGCAGCAGCGGCACGCAGATCCTCGATCCGGCCGTTCGTGCAGGAACCGATGAAGACGCGGTTCACCGCGATCGTGTCCAGCGGCGTCCCAGGGTGAAGGTCCATATAGTCGAGGCTCCGACGCATTCGCTCGCGCCGTGCCGGATCTGACTCTTTGGCAGGGTCCGGAATGGCCGCGGTAATAGGCAGGTTTTCTTCGGGTGTCGTTCCCCACGACACCCGTGGCGACAGCTTGGTAACGTCCAACGCCAGCTCACGGTCGAAAACGGCGTTTTCATCGGTGCGTAACGACATCCAGTCGGCGAGTGCTGCGTCCCATTGCCCCTCATCCGGCGCGAGCGGCCGGCCTTTGAGATAGGCGAAGGTCATGCGGTCGGGTGCAATCATTCCTACGCGGCTACCAGCCTCGATCGACATGTTGCAAAGCGTCATGCGCGCTTCCATCGAGAAGTCCGCGATAGCCGAGCCGGCGTATTCAATCGCGTAGCCGACCCCGCCTGAGACGCCGATTTGATTGATCACCGCGAGGATGACGTCCTTGACTGTCACCTGATGCGGCAAGCGACCCATGAGGTTTACACGCATCCGCTTTTGCTTGCGCTGCCGCAGCGTTTGCGTCGCAAAGATGCATTCACACTCGCTGGACCCGATCCCGAAGGCGACGGCACCAAACGCACCATGGGTGCAGGTGTGACTATCGCCACACGCAAGCGTGCAGCCCGGAAGCGTGAAGCCGGTTTCGGGCCCGATAACGTGGACAATGCCGTGACGCCGATCGTCGATCGGAATGTACGGAATGGAAAACCGTTCGGTATTGGCTTCCAAGTGCGAAATCTGCCGACCCGCGAGGCTGTCAGGTGCTATCGCGCTCCTTAATCGCGTCGGCACGGCATGATCGGCGACGGCAATATGGGCACCTGGACGCCGCACCCGCCG
>DAIUEQ010000090.1:0-13827 GCA_036845025.1 Xanthobacteraceae bacterium
AGAGCTGCGCCGCCAGCGTCTTGTTGGGCGCGAGGATCAGGGCAGGGCGCTGCGTTTCCTCGATCACCTTCGCCATGGTGAACGTCTTGCCCGAGCCGGTGACGCCGAGCAGCACCTGGCTGCGGTCGTTGCGGCGCGCGCCTTCCACCAAGTCTTTGATCGCCTGCGGCTGGTCGCCCTTGGGCTCGAGCTCGGATTTGATGACGAGGGGCTGCCCGCCCTCGGATTTTTCCGGTCGCGGCGGCCGGTGCGGCGTCCACAATTGACCGTGAAATTCCGGGCGGCCTTCGCGCAGCAGTCTGTCGAGCGATTGCTGGCTGGCGAGGCCGGCGACGGTGGCGACTTCGCCACGGCCCGGCCGCCGCAGGCGCAAGTGTGCCGGTCCCATGTCGGGCGTGATCACATTGCGCGAATCTTCTTCGCCTTCGCGCTCGTCAATTCCGAGAGCGCGCGCGAGATCGGGGTCGAGCTCGCCGGGCGGCACCGGTGTTTTGCCGGTGTAACTTTGCTGCGGCGCTTCGCCGAAGCCGCGCGCCACCGAGGCGCGGGCGCGATGCGCATTGGCGAAATCCGCGCGGCGATCGAATGAATTATCCGGTGCCGGCTGAATTCTTGGACCCTGTTGGTCTTCAACATTCTTTCCCGTTTCCCCGGCGGGGAGAGGTCGGGCCGAAGGGTCGGGCGAGGGGGGATTGCCCGGCGTTTGGATCCCAGTCACTCGGCTGCTTTCGCTGTCGCTCTCGCGGCCGATCTCTCCCCGCCGAGGAGAGGTGGGAGGAGATCGGGTCTCGCGCTCAATCCCTGTCTGCGACCCGACTCCCGCGCGGCCTTGGCCGATCGCAGGATTGAGCAAATCGGCCAGCGCCGGATCGAGCGGCGACGCATCCGGCCGTGCCGCTTTGGCGCGCGTCGGTTTCGCCGGGTCTTTTTTCGAATGCTTCGCTGGATCGCGCCCCTTCGGCGCGCCAGGTCGGTCGGGGCCTTTCGCCATGGTCGTAATATGGGCCGAGTCTGTGGCCGGGAAAAGGACAGTTCCCGCTGTGTCGCCCGCAATAACGATTGCTTCAGGAGCTCTTCAGCACTTGTGTGACGTGCTCGACCTGCGGCGGCGAGGCGAAACAATGGCCGACCAGTTTTCGCCACTCCTGAAAGTCGGACGAGCCGCGGAAGTCGACGGTGTGATTCTCCAGCGTCTCCCAGGAAACGAACAAGCGATACTGGTTCGGATTCTCGATTGAGCGGCTGAGTTCCACACCGCGGCAGCCCTTAGCGCGCTGAAACACCGGCAGCGCATTTTTCACGCCGGTCTCGAATGCCGACGCCATACCGGATTTGACTTCGATAGACGCAATTTCAGTGATCATGACGCCTCCCTGCAAACGGTAAGGAGTCTAGCATCATCTAGCAGGATAATAACGAGGTTGCAGTCATTCGCGCCGTGGAAGCGCGGCGCTCAGCCGACCGGCGCGCCGAGGATGCGAAAGATGACCGGGCCGGCGATCAAAAATGTCAGCAACGCCATGCGCCAGCGCGGCGCGCTGGTCGCCTCCACCAGCGATAAGCCGGCGAGCGGCACGATTGCGGCAAGCGGCAGGTAGTAGCGCGGATAAGCGCCGGCGAGCCAGCCGGTCGCCACGTAGTAGCTGTAGTTGTAGCCGACGAGGAAGGGGACAATCGTCGCTAAGCCAAGAGCGCCCGCAATCACGATGACATCGAGCTTGGTTTCCTCGTAGCGCCAGACGCGACGTACCGAAACAATCAGTCCGGCAGCGGCGCAGAGCAGGGCGGCGACCGGAATGGCGAGCATGGCGTATTGGAACGCGGTGCGTTGGGCGAGCGTAGGCATCCAGTTGGCGATGAACTCGCCGCTGAAATACATCAAATACCCGGTGAAGGATTTGCGCGGCAGATTGGCCCAGCCGAAATTACGCACACCCTCTTCGACAGTCGCGAGCAAAGCGTGGGTCGGCGGCACCGGACTGCCGTATTGAATCATGTAGATGAAATAAGGCGCGGCGGCGAGGAGGAAGGCGAACGCAGCTGCCGCAAGCCATGTCAGTGGCGCGCGTTTGCGCCAGATCATATAGGCGACGACGGCGCTTATCATTGGCGCGGTAAGCACCAGCCCGGTCAGCTTTGCCCAAGCCGCGACAATCACGCCGCCGAGCGCCACGGCGAGCCACCGGCGCCGTCCGGTCGCGACCGTTTGCCACGCGCCGAGCGTCGCGAGCGCGCCGCCGAGGAAAGCCATGTTGTCGTTGGTCACGGCGGCCGCGAGCTGCACCAGCACCGGAATGAATGCGAGCGGCACCGCGAGCGCCCAGAATTCCGGTCGGGAAAATTGCGTATCAAGGGCAATCATCAGCAGCGCCGCAAGCCCGATGGCGGCGAGCGAAACGTTGAGCATGCGATACGCGAACACGGCCTGCGGGTGCCCTTCGAGTGGCGGGCCGATGGCCGCGAGCAGCGCGTAATAGATCGGAGGGTGATCGAGAAAATTGGGAGTGGCGGTGAATTCAAAGGTCTTCGGATCGATCAGCCGCAGACTGTCCAACGGCGGCCACGGATTGCCGGTCGCCTTGATCTGCGCCGCGAAGGAAATGTGCTGCGGCTCGTCAAATCCCATGGTGATGCTCCGCCGCGCGGCGCTATCGGCGCAAGCGATGACGAAGACAGCCAGAATAGCCACGGCAACGAGCAGATTGCCGATCGCCGGAACGGTCCGGCGGGTCAAGACTGCAGGTGTGGCGGTGGTCGACACATGACTGAGATGCCGCTGGAGGGGTTAAATTTTCGCTAGAACATGCGTAGATACGACCATATTCACCAACCGCGGCAGGCTGATCATGATTGACGTGCATTACTGGACCACGCCCAACGGCCATAAAGTCACGATTTTCCTCGAAGAAGCCGGGCTCGAGTACAAGCTCTTTCCGATCAACATCGGCAAAGGCGAGCAATTCAAACCCGATTTTTTGGCGATTGCGCCGAACAACCGCATTCCGGCTATTGTCGACCAAAAGCCGGCCGACGGCGGCAAGCCCATTTCGATATTCGAATCTGGCGCGATCCTGCTCTATCTCGCCGACAAGACGGGCAAGTTCATCAGCCGCGATTTGCGCGGGCGCACCGAAGCGGTGCAGTGGCTGTTCTGGCAAATGGGCGGCCTCGGTCCAATGGCCGGCCAGTACAATCATTTCGGCAATTACGCGCCGGATAAAATTCCCTACGCCATTGACCGCTATCGTAACGAGGTCAACCGGCTCTACGGCGTCATGAACAAAAGACTCGCCGACCGCGATTATCTCGCGGGCGATTATTCCATCGCCGACATGGCGTCGTATCCGTGGGTCGTTCCTTGGGAGCGCCAGGGCCAGAACATCGCCGACTTCCCGCACCTCAAACGCTGGCTGGATGCGATCGCCGGCCGCGATGCGGTCAAGCGCGCGTATGCCAAAGCGAAAGAGATCAATCCCAATCCCGGCGGTATTCGCACCGCCGAGGAACGCGCCATCCTGTTCGGCCAGACCGCGCAGTCCGTCGAAAGCATGGCGCGGTAATTCCCGGCGGTGTTCGGGCGGCGCCTATTGGTTGGCGCCGCCGAAGAAGCCGGTGATCTTCCAGGCGCCGCCTTCTTTGACGTAGCACATCTGGTCGCCGCCGAGGCCGCCGATGGCCTCCATCGGGGCGAAGCCGGATTTACCTGACGGCAACGCGACATGCAGGAAGGCCGGCTGGTTCGGATCCTGTGGCGGCGCGCTGTCGGACAATATGCGCACCATGTTGAGGCCTAGCTTTTCAACGACCGGCGCGTTCGGCTGCGGCGCACCGCGGACTTCGATGCCATCGCGCATCGGGTATCCCCAGTCCATCGGCTGTGTCTTGGTCGCTTGGATGAGGGCCTCGAAGCCTTGCTGATCGAGAGCGGGGTCCGCCGGCCCGCAAACGACACCCGGATGATCGGGCAGGGCGACGGTTGTCGGGTCGTCGGCCATACTGGCGAGCGCCATCCAGCCGGAGCCGTCTTTGGCGTCGAGATTAAGGGCGCTGGCGAGATTAGCGAGCGGCGGCTTGTGTTTGTCGGCCATGTCCTTCTCTTGCATCCAGAAGAAACCTTGGCTCACCACCAGCTTGCCAAGCCCGTTGCGGTCCTTGTGCTGAGCGACTTCGCCAAGCTGCTTATGAAACGCAACGAAGCTCGGATCGTTGTTGGCCGTCGGTGGCGTTACGGCGAGCGGCTTGTAGGGTTTGATCGGAGCCGACGGCGGCGGCTTGAAGCCGCCGGGGGGCATCGGCACCTGCGAGGGATTTTGCGCGCGGGCCAAATCGGGGGTGAGCGCGACGGCGCTGATGAAGGCGATCACGAACGTCGTGGCGATGGAGAAATGGCGCATCGCTTGTCTCCGTTGGGCTTTTTCGGTGCAATAAACCTACAGAAAGACGTCAACGGTTACGGGCGAATTGCGACCGCCATGCGGCGATTTCCACTGATATTAACGCGGGCCGACCGCAGAATGCTCTGTCCGGACATTAACGGGCGAGGCCGTCCTGTCCGGAACCAACTTATTGGTTTCGCATTGATTGCCGAAGGCGCTTTCTTTGCTTTTTGCGGCGCTCGCCGATTTCGCCTCTCGGGACGCTATGAGGCGGCATTGGTGTCATGAACTCCTCGCTCGCCGCACTCAATGCGCTGAATTTCTTCATGGCCGACGTGCACGGCGGCTTAGGCCCGTTCCTCGGCGTATTTTTGCAAGCGCGTCAGTGGTCGCCGGCACAGATCGGCATTGTCATGACCATTGGCGGCATTGCCGGAATGGTGGTCACGACCCCCGCCGGAGCTTTGGTCGATCGCACCCGCCACAAGCGGACCATCGTCGTCGCCACCGCGGTCATCATAACCGTCGCGTCGCTGGCGATCCTGGTAAAGCCGGATTTTGTGGTGGTCAGCGGTGCACAAATCATTTCCGGGATCGCCGGCGCCGCGATCGGGCCGGCAATCGCCGCCATCACTCTGGGGCTGGTGCGTCAGACCGGATTTGCCCATCAGCTCGGGCGCAACGAAGCTTTCAACCACGGCGGCAACGTCGTTGCGGCGGCGTTGGCGGGAGGCATCGGCTATTTCGCCGGCCTCAGCGCTGTCTTTGTGATTCTCGCGGTCATGGCGCTTTTTTCCATCGTCGCGGCCTGTTTCATTGATCCGCACCAAATCGATCATCGCGCCGCGCGCGGTGCCGGACCAAACCAAGACGACGGCGTGGCGAGTTTCGCTGTCCTGTTGCGATCGAAGGAACTGATGGTGCTCGGCGCCACGCTGACTTTGTTTCATCTCGGCAACGCGGCGATGCTGCCGCTGCTTGGGCAGGCCGGCGTTGCGCATGACGGCAGCAATCCAAGCGCGTTCACCGCCGCCACGATCATTGTCGCGCAAACCGCCATGGTGCCGGTGGCGCTCTTGGCGGCCCGGCTCGCCCAATCGCAAGGCTACTGGATGGTGTTTCTGCTGGCGCTGATCGCGCTGCCGGTCCGCGGCCTCACCGCCTGTCTGGTTAGCGGACCTTTGGGGCTTGCGCCCGTACAGATTCTCGACGGCGTCGGCGCCGGTATTCTCGGCGTTGCAGTGCCGGGGCTGGTTGCGCGCATTCTTTCGGGCACAGGGCACGTCAATGCCGGACTTGGCGCAGTCATGACCTTGCAGGGTGTCGGCGCGGCGCTCAGCCCGGCGATTGGGGGAGTGGTCGCGCAGCGTTTCGGATACCCCGCCGCGTTTCTTTCGCTCGGCGCCATCGCCGCCATCGCGTTAGCGCTTTGGCTCTTAGCGCGGCCGCTCATGGCGCCGGCCTGCGCCAGACCCCCGGAAAAGGGTGCGGTCGCGGCGAAACTCGCCGCCTAACGCAGCTCACTTCAAACCAAAATAAGCCCGCCGTAGCGCGTCGTTGTCTTGCATGGTGGCAACCGTCCCGGAAAATCCGATGCGGCCGCCCTCGAGCGTGTAGACGCGATCGGCCAAAGCGAGAAATTTCACGTTCTGCTCGGCGATCAGGAGCGCGAGCGTCTGCGAGCGGAATTGCGCCAGCACGCCGATCACTTCCTTGACGTAACGCGGTGACAATCCGGCCGACGGCTCATCCATCACCACAAGCCGGGGATTGCCGGCGAGCGCTTTAGCAACGCCGAGCATTTTGCGCTGCCCGCCGGAGAGACTTCCGGCTAGTGCGCGGCGGCGCTCGGCCAATGCCGGGAATAGGCCGAAAAGCTCGGCCATGCGCCGGCGCGCTTGCGCCTTGGCAACAAATTGCGCGCCGATCAAAATATTTTCTTCAATGCTCAGGCCGGGAAATCCCGATGTCTCCGACATAAAGACTATGCCGCGCCGCACCCGCTGATCGGTGCGCA
This sequence comes from Xanthobacteraceae bacterium, assembly GCA_036845025.1. Taxonomy (GTDB): domain Bacteria; phylum Pseudomonadota; class Alphaproteobacteria; order Rhizobiales; family Xanthobacteraceae; genus BOG-931. The sequence goes on from DAIUEQ010000090.1 coordinate 6,394, forward strand.
GCCGGGTGATGTCTTCGCCGGCGAAATCGATGCGCCCGTCCCACGGCTCGACCAGTGACATGATGGTTTTCAGCAAGGTGGTTTTGCCGGCGCCATTGGCGCCGAGCAGCACCACTGATTCATTCTCGTTGACGCACAGATCAACCCCCCACAACACCTGCAGGCGCCGATAACCGGCGGTGATGCCGGCGAGGGCCAGCAATGGCGGCCGCTCAGGCGGCATGCTCGTCTCCGAGAAAGACTTCCACGACCTGAGCATTCCTGGCGGCTTCCGCCAGCCGGCCCTCGAAAATCTCTTTGCCCGCATTCATGACAATGATGCGGTCGGTGACCTGGTCGATGAATCCCATCAGGTGTTCGACCACCAACAACGCGATGCCGTCGCGCGCCAGTTCTTTCATTTTTGCCGCGACGCGCTCGAGTTCGGCCGGATTGAGCCCGGCGGCCAGCTCGTCCACCAGCAGGAGGCAGGGACCGGTCGCCAACGCCCGCGCGAGATCGAGCATTTTTTGTTGCGCGCTGTTGAGCTCGCCGGCGGATTTGTCGGCGAACGCGGCAAGCTCGAGCGACGCGAGGATGGCATCGCCATCGGCCGGGCCGTTGCGGTTGCCGCCATACGCAAGCGCGATCTCGACATTCTGGCGCACAGTCAGGCTGAGGAACGGCCGCGGCACCTGGAAAGTGCGGTTGATGCCGGCATGGACCAGCCGATGCGACGGCAAGCCGCTAATGGCGCGGCCTTCGAAGCGAACGTTTCCGAAATCGGGCGGGTAAAGACCGGAGATGACGTTGATGCATGTGGTCTTGCCCGAGCCGTTCGGGCCGACAAGCCCAAGAATTTCGCCGCGCGCGATGGTGAAGCTCAAATTATACAGCGCACGAAAGCCGCCGAAGCGCTTCACCACGCCGTCGACATGCAGCAACGGTGCGGTGTCAGGGGACATCGATGCCCCGGCGCTGCAACAGCGAAATCAGCCCGTTCGGCAGGAACAGCACCAGCCCCATGATCAGCGCCCCGTAGATGAGCTGAAAGTATTGCGGCGTCGAAATACCGACGGCGTTGTAGATGCCGTAGAGGACGATCACGCCGAGGATCGGTCCGACGACGGTGGCGCTGCCGCCGAACAGGACGAATACAATGGAGAAGATGGTGAATTCGACGCTGAACACGGTCTCCGGATAAAACACCGACACATACCAAGCGAAGACTCCGCCGGCGAGGCCGGCGACCAGCGCGCTCAAAAGCCAGGCGATGATGCGTTCGCGCACCACGTTGATGCCGGCCATGCCGGCGCTGATCGGGTCCTCGCGAATGGCGCGCAGCGCCATACCGAAATGCGAGTGGCGCAGATAAATAACGAGCCCCAATGTTGCGGCAAGGATCGCGAGCGCCGTGGCATAGGCAAAGGTCGGATTGAATACGCCGTTGAGGCTGATGCCGTAGGGGCCTTTGGTGATGCTTTCCAGGTTCGGGTTAGAAACCACTTGCAACATCGCGAGCGCCGCCGCGAGATTGGCGATCGAGAAATACGCACCTGACAAGCGAAACAGCGGGGTGAGCAGGAGCGCGAAGGCGACCGCCGCAGCGGCGCCGGCCGCCAGAGCGAGGAGCGGCGGCGCCTGCAAATGCATCACCGCGAGCGAGAAGCCGTAGGCGCCGGCGCCGAAAAATCCGACATAGCCGAACGGCAAATAGCCGGTGAAGCCATAAATGATGTTCAATCCCTGCGCCAGCGTCATGGCGATGATGAAGTTGAACAGCAACAGATGATTGCTGTACATCGCCGGCAATACGGCAAACGCCGCGATCACTGGCATCAGGATCAGGAGCAGGTCGCGCGCGGTCTTAGGCACGGCGCACCCGCCGTCCCAATAGGCCGCTCGGCCGCACCAACAAAATCGCGATCAGCAGCACATAGGGCAGAAGGTTGGCCCAGCTGCTGAAGTAGCTCTGCATCAGCATGTAGGAGACGCCGTAAATCACGCCGCCGAGCACGGTGCCGAGCGGATTGCCAAGCGAGCCGATCACTATGACGGCGAAAGCGGTGATGGTGATCTCGGCGCCCATGGCCGGCGTGATGCTGCCGAGCATGAAAGGCGCGAACACGCCGGCAACGGCGGCAAGTCCGAGCCCGATGCCGAAGGCGATGGCGGAGACGCGGTGCACGTCGATGCCGGCCGCGACCGCCTCCTCGCGATTGTCCATCACCGCGCGGGTCAGATAGCCGAGCCGGGTTTGGTATAAATAAACATAGACCAGCAGCACCGCGCAGCCGCTGGCGATGCCGCTCGCCACCCATGACGCCGGAAATGTTTGGCCGAAAATATCGACCGGGCCGCCCTCGACCGCGCGTCCGGTGAACAAGCTCTCGACCGTCGCAATCGCCTGGCCGAGCTGATTGCCGGGGATCGAGCGCTCGCTGGTGCCGAAAGCGATGGTCGTCACTGCTTCGATCACCTGCGCGAGACCGAAGAACAAAATGAATGAGAGCATTTCCGGGTCCTTGGCGCGCAGCAGCCGCGGCACCAGCAGGTAGTAGATCGGCACGCCGGCAACGGCGAAACCGACGAAGGCGATGGGGATCGCCGGCACCGGATTAATGGCGAACAGCGTGAACAGCCAGAACGCCAGGAAGGCCCCAAGCATGAGAAAATCGCCATGCGCCAGATTGACAATGCGCATGACGCCGAAAATGAGATTGAGCCCGAGCCCGATCAGCGAAAAATAAAGGCCGAACAAGAGTCCGGCCATTAGGCTGTAGGTGAACATGGGCCGCGCTCCGCCGATCGGTCGACTATCTATTAGGGGCGCGGATAAATGGGTTTGCCGTTGGCGAGCTCGTGCGGCCAGACCGTCGTCAGCTTCTGATGATTGTCGTCACCCGGAAGGAACTGACCCAACGGCGTGATCTCGCCGATTTGCGCACCGTTGGTGTCGAGCTCGAACGTGCCATCCAGCGTCTTGAGATTTCCCGACAGCGCGAATACCGCCTTGCGCAGCTCGAGTTGGTCAAGGCTTTCCGCCGTGGCTAGAGTCTTTTCCAGTACCAACCCGGTGGTGTAGCCGGCGACCGAGTTGAAGCCAAACTCGACCTTGCTGTCGGCGTATTTGTTGTGCCAGGCGGCGCTATAATCCTTCAGCGACATGCCAAAGTTCGTTTCATAGGCGATTTCCGATGACGGAACATACGTGAAGACGTAGCTCAGCCCCTTATCGCCGACATTTTTCTCGAGCAACTCGGTCTCCAGCCCCGGATAGATCGCGAACAGAAATTTGAACTTGATGCCGCTGTCCTGGACGTTACGCAGGAAAGCGATGTCATTCGACGCGTAACCGAGGTGAATGACCGCATCGGGGTTGGCGGCGCGGATATTGTTGAGGAGGACGGTGTAGCTTGAGGTTTCCGTCGGCACCCCTTCATCGAACACCAATTCGACGCCGGAATTCGATTCCTTGATGAATTTGCGCACCGCGTTGGCTTGCGTGCCGGTGAAGTCGTTGGTGGCGTAAAGCATCGCGACGCGTTTGATGCCGAGGCTCGGGCCGTCATGGGTCAGAAAGTCGGCGAGCGGCTTCGGCCAAATGGTCGATACCGGATCGGACATCAGTGCGATGTACGGATTGTCCGGCGTGAAGAAGGTGGCGCCGGTGCCGGTCTGGTCGAACAGGAACATTTTGTGGTCGCGGGCAATCGGCACCGCCACCGAGGTCAGCACCGATCCGGAATCGGAAATCAGGATGTCGACTTTGTCCTGGGTGATGAGCTGATTGTAAAGCGTGGCCGCGGTCGCGGTGTTGCTCTGATCGTCATAAGCGATCAGCTTGAGCGGAATTTTTTTGTTGAAGGCTTTGACGAAGGCGCCCCCGCTGGCGTTCATCTGATCGATCCAGAGCTTCAGCCCGTTATGGACCGGCAGCGAGATGCTGGCGTAGCGCCCGGAGGAGGCATAAAGCGTCCCGAGTTTGATCTCGGCCGGCGCATCGGCCGCTTGTACCGAAACGGTCGCCGTCGTGGCCAAAACAGCGGCCAGTATCGAAAGCCGGATCATGGGGCGTTCTCCCTGAACTTTCCTAAAGCTAAGCGGACGCTATGATATTGGGCTTTTGCCGGCAATGCGTTCAGACGGCGCGGCTTTGCCGCCGCTCTTGATCGCCGCGTCGATGGTGGCGCCGCTGCGCAATAGCGCCCCCAGCTCATCTGCCGTCACGCCCGCATCGCTAAGGATCGAGACGCTATGTTCGCCCAACAGCGGCGCATGGCGGGTGATCCTGAGGCTTTTCCCATCCCAGCGGCTGGGAATGCCGGTATAGCGCACCGGGCCCTCGGTCGGATGCGTCAACATCTGAAAGAATCCGACGGACGCCAGATGCGGATCGTCAATCAGCGCGTCGAGGCTGTTCATCGCCGCGCAGGGGATATCGCAGCGATCGAACAGATCCAGCCATTCGGCCGTGGTGCGAGCGCGCAGGATGTCGGCGACGATGCCGTAGACTTCATTGTAGTGCTGCGCGCGGACGGCGTGGTTGGAGAGTTTCGGATTGGCGGTGAACTCGTCGAGCCGGCCGATCGCCGTAAAGAACGCGCGCCAATGTTTGTCGTTATAAATGAGCGCGCACACGTAGCCGTCGCGCGTCGCGTAGGGCCGGCGGTTGGGCGTGAGCAAGCGTGCGTATCCGGGCTCGCCGAGCGGCGGATCGAAGGTGCGGCCGCTAAGGTGATCGCCGAGCACCATTTGCGCCATGGTTTCAAACATCGGCAGTTCGACTGAGCTCCCTTTGCCAATGCGGTCGCGTTGCAGGAGAGCGGCGAGAACGACATGGACTGCGTAGATGCCAACAACGCGGTCTGACAAGGTCAGCGGCACATAGCGCGGCTCGCCGCCGCCGGCTTCGGCGGCCAACGCGGGCAGACCGATCGCGCCCTGGATTAGATCGTCGTAGGCCGGCTTGCCGGCATACGCTCCGGTTTCGCCATAACCGAACAGGCTCACATAGACGAGTCGCGGGTTGGCCTTGCGCACTTCGGCGTCACCGAGATCAAGCCGCCGCATTGCGGCCGGGCGATTGTTGTGGACGAGCACGTCGGCGCTGGCGCAAAGCCGCAGCAGCGCCGCCCGCGCCGCCGGCTGTTTCAGATCGAGCACCACGCTGCGCTTGTTGCGGTTGAGCTGCAAAAACAGCGCGCCCATGCCGGTGTGCTTTTGCGCGCCGCCGGTGCGCATCAAATCGCCGCGCGGCGGCTCGATCTTGACGACGTCGGCGCCGTAATCGGCGAGAATCTGCGTGGCATAAGGGCCAAGCACCATCGAGGTGAGGTCGACGATGCGCAATCCGTGCAGCGGCGCTGGCTCGGTCATCGGCGCTTTCAATAAGACTTCGGCAATCCCAGCACCTTCTCGGCGATGAAGCAGAGAATAAGCTGCGGCGACACCGGCGCGATGCGCGGGATCAGGCTTTCGCGCAAATAGCGCTCGACGTGATATTCCCGGGCATAGCCGTAGCCGCCATGGGTCATCACCGCGGTCTGGCAGGCTTTGAACCCGGCTTCGGCGCCGAGATATTTGGCGGCATTGGCGGCGGGTCCGCACGGAATATTCTGGTCGTATTGCCAAGCGGCTTTGCGCACCATCAGCTCGGCCGCTTCCAGCTCCATCCAGCATTCCGCCAGCGGATGCTGGATTGCCTGGTTTTGCCCGATCGGCCGCCCGAACACCACGCGCTCCTTGGCATAAACGGCGGCGCGTTTGAGCGCGGCGCGGCCGAGCCCGATCGCTTCCGCCGCGATCAGGATGCGCTCGGGGTTCATGCCGTGCAGAATGTATTCGAAGCCGCGGCCTTCCTCGCCGATGCGATCCTCGGCCGGCACTTCAAGCCCATCGATGAACAGCTGATTGGAATCGACAGCGTGCCGGCCCATTTTGTCGATGACGCGCACTTCGACATGCCTGCGATCGAGCGCGGTGTAGAACAGACTCAAGCCATCAGTCGGCTTCCGCAGTTGCTCGACCGGGGTCGTGCGCACCAGGATCAGCATCTTGTCGGCGACCTGCGCCGTCGAAATCCAGATTTTCGCGCCATTGATCACGTAGCTGTCGCCGCGGCGTTCGGCGCGGGTTTGCATTTTTCCGGTTTCGAGGCCGGCATTCGGTTCGGTGACGGCGAAGCAGGCTTTCTCCTTGCCGGCGGCAATTGGCGGCAGCATCCGCTTCTTCTGCTCCGCCGTGCCATAGACGACGACTGGATTGAGCCCAAAAATGTTCATGTGCACGGCTGAGGCTCCGGAAAACCCCGCGCCGGAAGCGGCGATAGTTTCCATCATCACCGCAGCTTCGCTGATGCCTAGTCCGGAGCCGCCGTAATCCTGCGGGACGCAAACGCCGAGCCAACCGTCCGCCGCCAACGCGCGGTAGAAGTCTTTCGGGAATTTCCCGTCGCTGTCGCGCTTGAGCCAATAATCGTCGCCGAAACGCGCGCAGATTTTCTCAATCGCGTCGCGCAACGACTGCTGCAGCTCGGAGAAAGCGAAATCGATGGGCGTCACTCCTGACGCGCAAGTTTACGGGTGCGTCGCGCCGCCGTCGACGGTGAGTTCCTGGCCGGTCATGAACGCCGAGGCGTCGGAGGCGAGAAACAACACGACGCCGAGCAAGTCTTCCGGCGCCTGCGGCCGCGAAATCGACTGCATGGCGATAATGCGGGCTTTTTGCTCCGGGGTTACGGTCTGACGCGGGATTTCCGTAAACGTCGCGCCCGGCAGCACGGCATTGACGGTGATGCCGTCGCCGCCGAGCTCGCGCGCCATGGAATGACTCATGCCCGCCAGCGCCGCCTTTGAAGCAATGTAGTGTAGATAATTCGGGCGGCCCATCGTCACCGCGCCGGACGCCATGTTGACGATGCGGCCCCATTTGTTCCTGCGCATCAGCGGCACCAATTCCCGTGCGCACAAAAACGGACCGGTGACGTTGACCCGCAACACTTGCTCCCATTCGGCGAGGGGTATCTGCTCGAACGGGCGCATCTGCAGCGTGGAAAAAATCGCGGCGTTGTTGATCAGCACGTCGGCGCGGCCGAAGGTTTGATCGACGCGTTCGGCCATGCGCTTGACCGAGCCTTCGTCGGCGACGTCGGTTTCGACGACAATGGCGTGGCCGTTACCGGCGGCGATTTCGCGCTCCACCTCGCGCGCTTTCTCGACGTTACGCTCGGCGATGACGACCTTGGCGCCGCCCGAGGCGAACGTCTTGGCGAAAGCGCGGCCGATGCCTTGGCCGGCGCCGGTGATGACCACGACTTTGTCAGTGACGGAAAACGTATCGGACATTTGAACTCCAGGCTTCGTTTACGCCGCTTCCGCCAATGCGGCGAGCGCGGCGCCGGCGTCGTCCGGCCGCCACCATAGTTTGGCGCCGAGATCGCGGGCGATGATGCCG
>DAIUEQ010000091.1:0-13813 GCA_036845025.1 Xanthobacteraceae bacterium
TGGGCGGCCTACCACGAGGTGCCACCCGGCATGGAGCCGGGGCTGGAAGCGATCAACTATTACGATCCACCCAACTTCACCTTTCCGTTCGGCGCCTACATTTGCGTGCTCGACGTTGACGTCGATACCGGCACGGTCAAGGTGCGCCGCTTCTACGCACTCGACGATTGCGGCACGCGCATCAATCCGATGATCATCGAGGGCCAAATCCATGGCGGTCTGACCGAAGCGTTTGGCATCGCCATGGGCCAGGAGTTGCACTACGACCAGGACGGCAACATCACGACCGCGTCCTTCATGGACTATTTCCTACCGACCGCGGTGGAGACGCCGCATTGGGAGACCGATTGGACGACGACGCCGTCGCCACACCATCCGATCGGCGCTAAGGGAGTAGGGGAAAGTCCGAATGTCGGCGGGGTGCCGTGTTTCTCCAATGCCGTTAACGACGCGTTTGCGTTTCTCGGCTCGACCCATATCCAGATGCCGCACGACAATTGGCGCACCTGGACGGCCGCCGAGAAATTGGGACTGCATGCGTGACGTCATTCCGGCCGAACGAGCGCGGCGAGTGAAGGCCGGAATCCCTAAGCATTGCCAAGTGGCCGTGGCGAATGCCGAACGAAATTCTTATTTCCGCGGCTATGGATTCCGGGTTCGCGCTTTTGGCGGGCCGCGGGACGACAAATCATGAAGCGCGAAGAGATCGCCGCAAAACTCGCCGCCGTCGGCTACATCGCCGATCGCGATATCGCGACCGCGCTTTGGCTGATGGAGTTTCTCAAGCGGCCGATCTTGCTCGAGGGCGAAGCCGGTGTGGGCAAGACGGAAGTCGGCAAAGCGCTAGCCGCAGTGCACGACGCTGAACTTATCCGCCTGCAATGCTACGAAGGCCTCGACCAGAACGCCGCCCTCTATGAGTGGAATTACCAGCGTCAGCTTCTGGCGATAAAGACCCGCGAAGGCGTTGGCGAGAATGCCGAGACGATTGAAGAGCAGATTTTTTCCGAGAAATATTTGCTCGAGCGGCCGCTCCTTGCCGCGATCCGCCGCGATAAGCCGCCCGTCCTGCTCATTGACGAGGTGGACCGGGCCGACGAGGAATTCGAGGCGTTTTTGCTCGAACTTCTGTCCGACTTCCAGGTGAGCATTCCCGAGCTCGGCACCATCAAGGCCGTCTCTATTCCGCGCGTGGTGTTGACCTCGAACGGCACCCGCGAATTGTCGGACGCGCTGCGCCGGCGCTGTCTCTATCACTATGTCGATTTTCCCGAGGTCGATCGCGAGGCGAAGATCATTCTAACGCGGACGCCGGGCGTTGAAACCGCGCTCGCCTTGCAGATTGCCCGCATGGTGGCGGAGGTGCGCAAGGAAGATCTACGGAAAATGCCGGGCGTCGCCGAAACGCTCGACTGGGCGGCGACGCTGGCCGGTCTCGAAATCCACGATCTGCGCCAAGAGCCTGAAACGATCTATGAAACCATGATTTGTTTGCTCAAGACGCATGAGGACCGCTCGCGGCTCTCGCGTGAAGTCAGTGAGCGGCTTCTCGGCAAGGTGGCGTGATGCCGACATTTGCTCATTCCCGCGAAAGCGGGAATCCAGTTCGGGGTCCCCGCCTCCGCGGCGACGAACTGTTGGAATTGTCCGGCGCGGGCCGGCGGCTCGCCGGCTTCGCCCGCACCTTGAGAGACAATGGCTTTCGCGTCGGCCTTGCGGAAACATCCGATGCGCTCGCCGTGCTTACCTCGGCTGCCGCGGCGCGTCCCGCGTCGCTAATGCCGGCGCTGCGCGCGTTGTTCTGCGCCACGCATTCCGACTGGGAGCGCTTCGACGAGATTTTCGACGCTTTCTGGTGCGGCGAGGGAATGCGGCAAAGGCAGATTTTGGGAGGGCACTCGCAAGCGAGCACGCTTGCGGCGAAGAAGCTCGCCGAAGCGCATGTTCCGGAGGAAGCGCGCGGGCTTCTCGACCGGATCGAGCGGCGCACTGACGGCGATGCGGACGTGGAAAGCGAAGGCCGCGGTCGCCGCGAGGGCGCGTCATCTGCGGAAAGGTTGTCCGCGACCGATCTTCGCCACATTGTCGATCCCGCCGAGATTGCCGCGACGCACGCGCTCGCCGCGCGTCTGGCGCGCTCCATGCGCGCGCGGCTGGTGCGGCGCGAACAGGTCCGCCGCCGCGGCCGCCGTCTCGATTTGCGCCGCAGCATTCATCGCAACGTGTCGCATGGCGGTACGCTGATCGAGCTCGCCTGGCGGCGACGCAAGATCAAGCCGCTGCGGCTCGTGGTCTTGCTCGACGCCTCGGGTTCAATGAATCTCTACACGGCATTCTTCGTGCGCTTCGTGCATGGTGTGGTCGACGCCTTTCGTGAGGCGGAAGCATTCGTTTTCCACACCCGGTTGGCTCACGTCTCGCCGTCGCTGCGCGACCGTGACGTTACTCGCGCGGTCGAGAAGCTTGCTTTGATGGCGCAGGGAATCGGCGGCGGTACGCGCATCGGTGACAGCCTCGCCACGTTTAATCGCTGGCACGCTCGCCGCGTCATCAATTCGCGCACAGCTATCATGATCGTTTCCGACGGCTATGATACCGGCGCTCCAGGGCAGCTCGCCGACGAGATGCGCCGCCTGCGCCGCCGCTGCCGCAAGATTGTCTGGCTCAATCCGCTGATCGGCTGGCGCGATTATTCTCCGCAGGCGCGCGGCATGCAGGCGGCGCTGCCTTACGTCGACCTGTTTGCGCCGGCGCACAATCTCGAAAGCCTCGCGGCCCTTGAGCCCTATCTGGCGAAAATCTAAAATGGACCGCGCCAGCGACATCCTCGACATAATTGCCAGCCGCAAATCAGCGGGACAGCCGTTTGCCGTGGCCACCGTCGTGCGCACGGTGGCGGCGACTGCGGCCAAGGCCGGGGCCAAGGCGGTGATCCTGCCCGACGGCACCATCTCGGAAGGCTGGATCGGCGGCGGCTGCGCGCGGGCAGCCGTGCTCAAAGCGGCGCGCGACGCGCTCGCTGACGGTCGCTCGCGCCTCGTCTCAGTGCAGCCGCCTGACGAGCTGGACGGACAAGGACATAAGCCTGGGGAAGAGGAGGGCGGCGTACGCTTTGCGAAAAACATGTGTCCGAGCCAGGGCACCATGGACATTTTCGTCGAACCGGTACTGCCGCGCCCCCAAGTCGTCATTTGCGGGTCGTCGCCGGTAGCCGTTGCCGTGGCCGATTTCGCCAAGCGCGCCGGGTTCGCCGTGACCGTGTGTGCCCCTGCAGCCGAACAGTCCGCGTTCGCGGAAGCAGAACGCCGAATCGAAGGCTATGCGTTGCCGGTCAAGGAGGCCGGTGCCCGCTACCTCGTCGTGTCGACGCAAGGACGCGGCGACGAAGCGGCGCTGCTTGCCGCGCTCGCGGTCGAGGCCGAGTACATCGGCTTCGTGGGCAGCCATAAGAAAGCGGAAGCGCTGAAACTGGCGCTGGCGGAGCGTGGTGTGAGCGCGGATCAGCTAGCGAGGCTGAAAGCACCGGCCGGCCTCGACCTCGGCGCCATCACGCCCGACGAGATCGCGATCTCGATTGTTGCCGAGATTGTCGCGGCGCGCCGCAGCAACGTGTCGCGCTCCGCCGAGTCCAATCGATAAAAAGCTCGCCGACGCGACGACGGATCAAGCGACAGCGCGGACGATGGCGAGGCCGGCGAATAGCGCGGCGACAGAAAGAATCACCGACGCGGCCACATAGATGATCGCGCCGGCAAGATCTCCTCGTTCATAAAGCAGCACGGTTTCGAGCGAAAATGCCGAGAAGGTCGTGAACCCGCCGTAAATGCCGGTGGTCAAGAACAGCCGCAAATGTTGCGGCAGCCCGGCCTTCAGCGCGAAATATTCCGCCGTCAGCCCCATCACAAACGAACCGACGATGTTGATGAACAACGTTCCGTAGGGAAAGCCGGGTCCGGCCAGCCTGAAGGCCGTGAGATTAATTCCGTGCCGAAGGGCGGCGCCGATGCCGCCGCCAATAAATACAATCAGGAACCCCATTTGCAGCCTCCTGTCGGCGAGACTCCTACCGACGCTAACTGGTTGGTAGGAGTCATCAGCCAAGGCGGCGGTTAATGGGGGACTCCATCCCCGAACAGAACGATTCTAGTACCAGCGGCGATCTAGGCAAGACCGCGCGATTGAGGACAAGGCAGGCTAACTGATCGGCGACAAGGAATTGCGCGCTGAGGGGGAAGCTCGACAACGCAAATGCGAAACGCACAACGCCGTCGGACTACGTGAGAGACACATTCTGCGAGCAGAACCAATAGCGCGTTCATTTGGTAGAGCTGAAAAAGGTCGCCTGGCGGGTGGCCTTTTTGCTTCCTGTCCAGCACCGCGACTCCGCAGTGGAGGCGGACGTCCAGCCGGCGGAGCTTTGGATGCGAGGAGCCGATAAATGCGGAACGCGGACGTCACCTTATGGCGGGATGCTGCCTTGTATACAACACGGTGAACATTTGCCTATTTTTTAATCGGGCGATGCGGATGCCCGTGGGCGCGGGCAGAGTCGTCACAAAATTATCGTGACTCTTCAATGAGATTTGGCCGCGGTCGTTGAGTTCGCCGCGCTGGCACGCGCTTTGCGAAGGCCATCAATGCCTATCGAAGCACCCGCACCGATGGCGAGCGAACCGCGGCGCTAGGTGCCCGCGCGTGTACAGGGAGCATGCAATGAATTTCGACAACATTTCACGTCGTGGCGTCCTCAAAGGGACCGCCGCTCTAACCGTCGGCTCTGCGTTGCCGATGAGCCGCGCTTTCGCCGCCGACACGACCGTCGGTTTCATCTACGTCGGTTCGCGCGACGACTACGGCTACAACCAGGCGCACGCCGCCGGTGCCGCTGCGCTGAAGAAAATGCCGGGGATCAAAGTCGTTGAGGAAGAAAAAGTCCCTGAGACTGACGCCGTGGAAAAAACCATGGAGTCGATGATCAATCTCGACGGCGCGACGCTCTTATTCCCGACGTCGTTTGGTTACTACAACCCTCACATGATCAAGATGGCGCAGAAATTTCCGAAGCTGCGCTTCGAGCACTGCGGCGGTCTGTGGTCGGAGAAGGACCCGAAGAACGCCGGCAGCTATTTCGGCTACATCGACGAAGCGCAACACGTCGCCGGTATCATTGCCGGCTATTCCTCGAAGTCCGGCAAGCTTGGCTTTGTCGCCGCCAAGCCGATCCCGCAAGTGTTGCGTAATATCAATGCTTGGACGCTTGGCGCCAAGCTCGCCAATCCGAAGATCACTACACAAGTCATTTTCACCGGCGATTGGTCGATGCCGGTGAAGGAAGCCGAAGCTACCAACAGCCTCATCGATCAGGGCGTTGACGTCATTACCTGCCACGTCGATGGTCCGAAGACGGTCGTCGAAAACGCCGCGCGCCGTGGCGCGATGGTCACCGGTTATCACGTCAACCAGTCGGTACTGGCGCCCAAAGCGTATCTCACCGGCGCCGAGTGGAACTGGGAAGTGCTTTATCCGCGCTTTGTCAAAATGTTCACGTCCGGCGAGACCATCCCGAACTTCTATCGCGGCGGCCTCAAGGAAGAGATCGTGAAAGTGTCGCCGTATGGCGACATGGTCTCGGCCGAGGCAAAGGCGAAGGCCGACGAAGTGAAAGCCGCGCTGACCGCCGGCAGCTACGTCATCTTCAAAGGCCCGATCGCCGACAACAAGGGCGCGACGGTCGTTGCGGCCGGCGTATCGCGCGGCCAGACCGATCCCGAACTCGAGAAGATGAGCTACCTCGTCGAAGGCGTCATCGGAGCGACTTCGTGAAAGCCGACGTCGGCGCGCCTGTCGGCACGCCTGTTGTGAAAACCGGGGCAGGCGAATTCCTTCGCCTGCCTCCCATTACCGCCAAAATCGGCGGCGCCGCGGAGTACGTGGTCATCCCCGCGGGCGCGCTTTTGGCGTCATTGGTGCTGTTTGGGATTTTCGTGGCGCTGTTCGGTAAGAACCCGCTTGACCTCTATTTTTATATGTACCAGGGCGCGTTCGGTACCTGGTTCTCGTGGCAAAACACCCTGACCCGCGCGGCGCCGCTGATTTTGACGGCGTTGTGCACAGCGCTCCCGGCCCAACTCGGTATGGTCATCATCGGCGGCGAAGGCGCGCTGTTGATCGGGGCGTTGTGCGCGACCAGTGCGGCGCTGGCGATGGCCGGCGCGCCGCCGCTTGTCGTCGATACCGCCATGGCGGTCGCCGGCATGATCGGCGGCGGCCTATGGATCATGCTCTCCGGCGCGCTGCGGCAATATCGCGGCGTCAACGAAACAATCTCAAGTCTGTTGCTGGTCTACATCGCGCTCGCGATTCTCAACTTTCTGGTCGAAGGTCCGATGCGCGACCCGACCAGCTTGAACAAGCCGTCGACGCCGGAGATCGGCACCGCCAACATGATCGGCAGTATTCCCGGCACCGATGTGCACTGGGGCTTCATGTTTGGCGTCATCGCCGCGGTGCTGTCGTATATTTTGATTTATCATACCGTGTTCGGCTTCGCCGCGCGTGTCGCCGGCGGCAACTTGCGTGCTGCCCGTGTTGTCGGGTTAAGCGTCGGCAAGCTCATTCTTATTGTTTGTTTTCTCGCCGGCGCTGCGGCGGGTCTCGCCGGAATGTTCGAAGTCGCAGCGGTGCAGGGGCGCACTAACGCCAACCTCGCCGCGGGCTACGGCTTCGCTGGCATTCTTGTCGCGTTTCTCGCGCGGCAAAATCCTTTGGCCGTCATCCCAGTTGCTATTCTTCTTGGCGGCATCGGCGCGAGCGGCGGCTTATTGCAGCGGCGGCTTGGGCTGCCGGACGCTTCAGTACTGGTGCTGGAAGGCATGATTTTCGTGATGGTGCTGGCAAGCGATACGCTCTACGGCCGCTTGAGTATCTTCCGCGCAAAAGGAGCTTAGGGCTTGGCCGATCCGGGCAACATCGGGTTATGGACCGTACCGCTTGCGGTGCTCGGCGGCGCGGTACGCGTGTCGACGCCTTTCCTATTTGTCAGCCTGGGCGAATGCATCACCGAAAGAAGCGGCCGCATCAATCTTGGACTTGAAGGCACTCTGGTCATGGGCGCGATGGCTGGGTACGGAATCTCCTATCTCACCGGCTCGCCCTGGATCGGCGTCCTTGCTGCCGGCGTGACCGGGGCGGGGATGGGCGCGCTGCATGCCGGCATCTGCGGCTTGCCGCGCGTCAATGACATTGCCGTCGGCATCGCGCTCATGCTGTTCGGCGTCGGCTTGGCGTTTTATCTCGGCAAGCCGCTGATCGAGCCAACGGCGCCGCGGCTTCCGGCCATCGATTTCGGCTGGTGGAGCGACATTCCGCAATTGCGCGCGGCGCTGCGTATCAATGTGCTGTTTATCATCGGCGTTCTGCTCGCGCCTGTTCTCGTTTGGGCGCTGCGCACGACGCGCTGGGGGCTGATCATCCGCACTGCCGGTGAAAGCTCCGACGCCGCGTTGGCCATGGGCTATTCGGTCAATATTATCCGCCTGCGCGCTACCATGTTCGGCGGTTTCCTCGCCGGCATCGGCGGTTCGTTTTTGTCGCTTTACTATCCCGGCAGCTGGAATGAGGGCTTGTCGAGCGGGCAGGGGATCACCGCCGTGGCGTTGGTGATCTTCGCGCGCTGGAATCCCATGCTCTGCCTGGCGGCCTCGTTGTTGTTCGGCGGCGCCGCGGCGCTCGGGCCGGCGCTCCAATCGGTCGGCTATAGCCACGGCTATCATCTATTCAATGCCGCGCCGTACATTTTGACGCTTCTGATCATGATCGCGACCTGTTCGCCCAAGCGCACGCTGATTGGCGCGCCGGCGGAGCTGTCGATTACGAGGTGAGCCATGTCCCAACTCGCGCGCAAGGAAAGTCCGGCACTGGAGCGCTACGTCGCCGCTGACCCTTATCCGTGGCCGTATAATGGCGACTTGCGGCCGCAAAACACCGCGCTGGTCATTATCGACATGCAGACCGACTTTTGCGGTGTCGGCGGCTATGTCGACAAGATGGGCTACGACCTCTCGCTCACCCGCGCGCCGATCGAACCGATCAAACAAGTCCTCGCGGCCGCGCGCCTCAAGGGCTTTCACGTGATCCATACCCGCGAGGGGCATCGACCAGACCTCGCCGATCTGCCGGCAAACAAGCGCTGGCGCTCGCGTCAGATCGGCGCCGGTATCGGCGATCCCGGACCCTGCGGCCGTATTTTGGTGCGCGGCGAGCCCGGCTGGGAGATCATCGAGGAGCTGGCGCCGCGTCAAGGCGAGCCGATCATCGACAAGCCGGGGAAGGGCTCGTTTTGCGCCACCGATCTCGAACTCATGCTGCGGCTTGCCGGCATCGACAACGTAGTGCTCACCGGCATCACCACTGATGTCTGCGTGCATACCACCATGCGTGAGGCCAATGACCGCGGTTTCGAGTGCTTACTTCTTGAAGATTGCTGCGGCGCTACCGACAAGAGCAACCACGACCACGCGCTCAAGATGATCAAGATGCAGGGCGGCGTGTTCGGTGCGGTGGCCGACTCGACGAAATTCCTCGAGGCCATCGCGTGAGCGAATTCGCGACGCTTGTTCCGCCCGGCGGGCTGCCGTCCCCGACCGCCGGTAAAAGTACCTTCGGCGTCGAAGCCATCGACATGACCAAACGCTTCGGCGCCTTCACCGCGCTCGATGCGGTCTCGCTCAAAGTGCGGTCCGGCACATTCCACGCGCTTCTCGGCGAGAACGGCGCCGGCAAATCGACCCTGGTCAAATGCATCATGGGCTACTACCAGGCCGACGCCGGCGAGCTTCTGATTGACGACCGCCAGGAGATCGTCGGCAATCCGCGCGCCGCGCACGCGCTCGGTCTCGGCATGGTCTACCAGCACTTCACCTCGGTGCCGGCCATGACGGTGGCGGAGAATTTCGTGCTGGCGCGCGATCACGTTCCCGCGGTCGTGGACTGGGCGCGCGAACGAAAGGCGTTGGAAGAATTTCTCGCGCTCATGCCGTTTCGCGTGCCGCTCAACGCTAAGGTATCGGCCATCTCCGCTGGCGAACGGCAGAAATGCGAAATCCTTAAGCAGCTTTATTTGAAGCGCCGTTTCCTGATTCTCGACGAGCCGACGTCGGTGCTGACGCCAGGCGAGGCCGACGAGGTGCTGGGGATGCTGCGCCAAATGGTCGGACGCGGCGTGTTGACCGTTCTGATGATCACGCACAAATTCCGCGAGGTCATGGCATTCGCCGATGAAGTCACCATCCTGCGGCGCGGCAAGCTTGCGGGGCAAGGGCATGTGAAAGATTTAAGCCCTGATTCCATGGCGCGCACCATGATCGGCGCCGAACAACTAACCGTGCAGCCGCCGCGGAGCGGCGAGTTCGGCGCGCCGCGGCTCAATATCGAAAATCTCAACGCGCTGGACGACGCTGGACAGCCCGCGGTGCGCAACGTGTCGCTGTCGATCCGCGGCGGCGAAATTGTCGGCATCGCCGGCGTATCCGGTAATGGCCAGCGGCAATTAATCGAAGTGCTCGCCGGTCAGCGCGACGCCGAAAGCGGCCGTGTCTATTTGCAGGGCGAGCGTTATCACGCCACCCGCCAAGAGATGCGCCACAATCATCTCTCCGTCCTGCCGGAAGAGCCGCTGAAGAACGCCTGCGTCGCGCGGATGAGCGTCGCCGACAATCTCGCTTTTCGCGAATTCGATCGCGCGCCGTTTGCGACCGGAGGATGGTGGCTCAATCGCAAGGAATTCCACGAAAACGCGCTGCGCAAGATCGAGCGCTACAAGATTAAGACCCGATCGGACGACACCGCCATCGGCGAATTATCCGGCGGCAATGTGCAGCGCACCGTGCTCGCCCGCGAGCTTTCCGGTGAGGTCGACATTCTGGTCGCAGCCAATCCGTGTTTCGGTCTCGACTTTGCGGCAGTCGCGCAAATCCACGCTGAGATTATGGCGGCGCGCAACCGCGGCGCGGCAGTGCTGCTGGTGAGCGAAGATCTTGACGAGCTTTTGGAGCTCGCCGACCGTCTCGTGGTGATGTTCCACGGCGCGCTGGTCTACGAGACGCGCGCCAGCGCGGCCGATCTAACCGAGATCGGCCGTCACATGGCCGGGCATTAAATCCCTGCAAAAAAACTCGCCTGCGGTGCGGAGTTACGCCGCGATTACGCTCGAGTTGAAGCGGCGCGTGGGAGCTTACCTGCCGCTGCGCTCGGCCAGGAAGGCCCTGCACGCGCGCTTCAGCTTGTGATGGTGCGCTTGCAAGCATTCCAGTTTGCGCCCCTGGCCGGGCGGCACATTCATGCAGAACCGCTCCAAGTCTCGGCCGCAAGCCTCGCTCATGCGCGGCCCCGGGGGCGGCATGGCGCCCGGAGGCGGCATTGCTCCCGGGGGCGGCCCGACCGGTGGTGGCCCCGCCATGGCGCCCGGCGGCGGTGGGGCGCCGGGTGGCGGCGGATAATCGCCTCCCGGAGGAGGAGGTGGCGGGGGCGCCGCGGCCTCGGGTCCAAACGGCGGCGGCAGCCACGTAGGCCCCGACGCGCAAGACGACACGACGCCGGCGGTAACGCCGACAAACATGATAGTTAGCAACGTCAGCCACGGTTTATTCATCGGGTGCCCCGCCCTGAAAAAGATCGCCCCAGAAACTGATTCGAATCTTAGTTTTTTCAGGCGGCGAAATCGGGGCAAAGCGGGTTTTCCCCCGATTTCGCCGGCGGGAACGCCTTACGGCTGGCCGTTCTTCCACACGCGCCGATAGGGGGCGTAAGCCGGCTCCCAGGTTTTCGCGCGAATACGGGTGGCGATGTCCTCGGGGCCGCCCGGGTCCGCGAGACCCTCTCTAACGGCTTGTTTCGCCACCGCGATCGCGACTTGCTGAGAGACGTGCGGCAGTTCGGCAAGCGGCGGCAAGAGGTTGGCGCCCGGATCGTGTTTTGCCGGCGAAAGGTCTGCGACGGCGTGAGCAGCGGCCAAAAACATGCCGTCGGAGACGGCGCGGGCTCTCACGGCTATGACGCCAAGTCCGATGCCCGGATAAACATAGGCGTTGTTGGTCTGGTCAATGCGGAAGGCGCGGCCTTCGCGGATCACCGTAGGGAACGGACTGCCGGTGCCGATCACGGCCCGGCCCTCCGTCCAGGCGACAAGCTCGGCCGGTGTCGCCTCGCTTCGTTCCGTCGGATTCGACAATGGAAATATGATGGGCCGGCGGACCCGTTCGGCCATGCCGCGCACGACGGCCTCCGAAAAGGCGTGCGCTTGTCCCGACGTGCCGATGAGCAACGTCGGGGCGGCATTGGTAACGACTTCCGCCAAATCGATGTGCGCCGCGGATTTGAGCGGCCACGTCGCGACGTCCTCGCGCGGCCGCGCAAAAACGCTCTGGAATGGCTGCAGACCGGGCATCCCCTCCAGCAAAAGTCCGTCGCGATCGACCAAATAGAATCGCCGGCGCGCTACGCTCTCGGGCAATCCGGCTTCGACCATGGCGCGAAGAAGGAGCGCACAAATCCCGGTCCCGGCGGAGCCAGCGCCGAGCACCGCGACGCGCTGTTCGACGAGCGGCGTTCCGGTGACGTTGACGGCACTGAGAATTGCGCCGACGGCAATCGCCGCGGTGCCTTGGATATCGTCATTGAAGCTGCAAAGCCGGTCGCGATATCGCGTCAGCAGCCGGTTGGCGTTGCGAAGCGCAAAATCCTCCCAATGCAACAGGACGTGCGGCCAGCGGGCGCGCACCGCTTCGACGAACGCGGCAACGAACGCATCGTAGTCGGCGCCGCGGATGCGTTCGTGGCGCCAGCCGATATAGAGTGGATCGACGAGAAGTTCGCGGTTGTCGGTGCCGACATCGAGCAGGATTGGCAAGGTGGTGGACGGGTGAAGCCCGGCGCAAGCCGTGTACAAGGCGAGCTTGCCAATGGGGATGCCCATACCGCCGGCGCCCTGATCGCCTAATCCGAGAATGCGCTCGCCGTCGCTCACGACAATGGCATCGACGGCATCAAATCGCGGATTGCGCAGAATATCCCGTACGCGATCTTTGAGTGGATAGCTAAGGAACAGACCGCGAGGTTTGCGGAAAATGCGGCTGAATTGCTTGCAGCCAAGTCCCACCGTCGGCGTGTAGACGATCGGCATGAGTTCTTCGATATGCCGCGTCAGCAACGCGTAAAACAAAGTCTCGTTGGTGTCCTGCAAGCCGCGCAGAAAAATATACTTTAGGAGATCGCCGCTCGGCTGTTGTAAGGCGTCATGCCGCCGGCCGACTTGGAGGTCGAGCGAGGTAACGTAGGGCGGCAATAGTCCGTGCAGTTCGAATTCGTCCCGCTCTGCGTCGTTGAACGCGGTGCCCTTGTTGAGCAGCGGATCATTCAGGAGCTCGTAGCCGCTGAGCGCGGTCTCGATCACTCTCGATCTTTCTTGCATTCGCGGGGAGCGGGCAGGTCACCGCCCCGTTACGGTAAGAATGGCTTCTTTGATCTTGGCCAGAGCATAGTTGCCGGCCTTATCGAGGTCGAGATGCGGGAAGTTCGGCATTTCATCGGCGGTCACCACGCAGTCGATGATGGTCGGACCTTCGGCCGCCAATCCCTCCCTGATCGCTGCCACCAGATGGCCGGGCTTGGCGGCTTTAAAGCCGCTGCCGCCGCATGCCTGCGCCAGTGCAACGTAGTCCGGATTGGGAAATTCGATGCCCTTCTTGTAAGCGGGCAGGCCGATCGATTCCGCTTCGAACGAGATCAGGCCGAAGGCGGAGTTGTTGTAGATCACGACCTTGACCGGCAGCTTGTGATGCACGGCGGTCAAGAACTCGCCCATCAGCATATTGAATCCGCCGTCGCCGCACAGCGCGATGACCTGGCGCGAGCGGTCTAGCGCCTGTATGCCGTTGGCTTGGCCGAGCGCAGTGCCGACCGCGGCATTATTGAATGAGCCGATGATACGCTGCGCCCCGCTTTGCCGGATCCAATTGGCCGACCACAGCGTATTCAGCCCGGTATCGAACACGAAAATCGCGTCCCGCTTGGCGAGGTCGCTGACGGCGCGCGCAACCGCCTGCGGATGAATCTTGTCCTTGCTGCGCGCCGGGTCCGCCTGTTTGTCGAGCTTGGCGTCCCATTTCCGCCGTTCCTCGGTAATGCGACCGAAGAATTTTCCGTCGGTCTTGGCCGCGACCTTGTCCAACAATAGTTGCAGCGTCGGCTGCACCGAGCCGACGACACCAAGCGCAGTCGGCGCGCGCCGTCCGAGCACGCGCGCGCGATCGTCGATCTGAACGACGTCCCCCTTTTGCGGCAGGAATTCCGAATAGGGGTAGTCGGTGCCGAGCATCAACAGAAGGTCGCAGCTCATGACCGCGTTATAGACCGCCTTGGTGCCGATCATGCCGATGCCACCGATCCAGCGTGGATCGTCATACGGCAAAATGTCCTGGCCCTTGACGGAGTGGATCAGCGGCGCCTTGAGCCGGTCGGAGAGCGCGCGCAATTCCTCGGCCGCGTCATGGCATCCGGCGCCGCACATAATCACGACATTGCCTGCGGCATCGATGCGGCGGGCGAGCTCGGCAATTTCCGCGGCACTCGCCGCCAGTTCCGGTCGCGGCTTCAGTGTGGAGAGACTGGCGACGTTGCTGGGTGCCTTGGCTTCAATGACGTCCTGAGGCAGCGTGAGATGGGCGACGCCACGTCCTGCATAGGCTGCCGCAATCGCCTGATGGATCACCGCCGGTGCTTGCGCCGCCGACGTGACGGTCTCGGTGTAGAGCGAGAC
>DAIUEQ010000092.1:0-13759 GCA_036845025.1 Xanthobacteraceae bacterium
ATGTCCGCACGCATTTCGGCAATAATTACTCGGACGCCGTCAACGCCGGCGATGTGAAAGCGGTCCGCAAATGATGCCCGTCAAGAAACAGGGCACAAAATGTTTGACGCGCGGCAAATTTGCTGCAGGAGTAGCTCGATAATGTCTCGACGCTATGCTCGCTTTTTTCAATCGCTTGCGCTCGCGCTCTGCCTGGTCGCGCCGCTCGCGCACGCCGACACGCTGGCGCTGCCGCCCAATCTGACCGATCTCAGTTCAGAGGAAGGTCAGAAATTCTTTCTTGAAAGCGGTTCGTTCACGGCCTACTTCCCGATCGCCGACAATTTCGTGACCCAGAAGACCCAGGCTTATTGCGGCGTCGCCAGCATCGTGATGGTGCTCAACGCATTGGGCGTGCCAGCCCCGACCACGCCGGAATATCAGCCCTATCACACGTTCACCCAGGACAATCTGCTCGACGACACGACCGACGCCGTGCTGCCGCGCGCGGTGCTGGCGCGGCAGGGAATGACGCTCGATCAGCTCGGCAAACTGCTGGCGCTGCATCCGGTGGCCCTTGAAGTTCATCACGCCGCCGACGCCAGCCTCGACGCTTTCCGCGCCGCGGCGCGAGACTACCTGAGCGCGAAGGACCATTTCGTGCTGGTGAACTACCTGCGTAAGGCGATCGGCCAGCAGATCGGCGGTCATATTTCACCGCTCGCGGCCTACGATGCCAAAGCTGACCGCTTTCTTATCCTCGATGTAGCGCGCTACAAATATCCGCCGGTTTGGGTCAAAGCGTCCGACCTATTCGATGCCATGAACACGACGGACGCAGTCAACGACAACATGACGCGCGGCTACATTCTCGTCAGCAAGATCGGCACGCCGAGCGCTGCGCCGGTGCAATGACATCCTTGGACGGGCCACGTTTCACTTCCAGAACGGCTTCGTCAGCGCTGATCGGCGTTTTGGCGCTGTTGTTGTTCGGGCCGAGCGCGGCGCGCGCCGATCCGGCAATATTTCGCGCCCAGGCAGTCACCGCTCAAAACGGCATGGTCGTCGCACAAGAAGCGATCGCAGCGCGGGTCGGCGCCGACATCCTGCGGAAGGGCGGCAATGCGGTCGACGCTGCCGTCGCGGTCGGCTTCACTATGGCGGTGACTTATCCGCGCGCCGGCAATATCGGCGGCGGCGGTTTTATGGTCATTCATCGCGCCAACGGCGATGACACCGCCATCGACTATCGCGAAACCGCGCCGAGCGCGATCAACAAGACCTCGTTTCTTGACGCGCAGGGCAATGCCGACCCACAAAAGTCACGGGATTCGGCGCTCGGCATCGGCGTACCAGGCACGGTCGCCGGCCTGGCGCTCGCCGAGCAAAAATATGGCTCCGGCCGTTTCACGCTCGCCGATCTCATCCAGCCGGCGATCGCGCTCGCCCGCGACGGCTTTCCCGTCGCCGACGACACCGCTGATTCGTTGCCGGAAGACCGGCCGCGCTTGGCGCGCTGGCCGTCCTCGGCGCAGATTTTCTTGAAAGCCGATGGATCCACCTTAGGCTCCGGCGATCCGCTGGTGCAGACCGATCTCGCTGCGACGCTGCAAGCCATTGCGCAGAAGGGACCGCGGGCCTTCTACGAAGGACCGGTAGCGGAAAAGCTTTCTGCGGCTGTGCGCGCTGCCGGTGGCGTCATGACAATGGACGATCTGAAGAACTACCACGCAATCGAGCGTACGCCGGTGCGTGGCAACTATCGCGGCTATGACATTATCTCGATGCCGCCGCCTTCTTCCGGCGGCATCGCGCTAATTGAAATGCTCAACATCCTCGAAGGCTACGATCCAGCGAAAACGGCGCAAGTGCAGTCATTGTTTCTGATGGTCGAAGCGATGAAGCGCGCTTACGCCGACCGTGCCTGGTTCCTCGGCGATCCGGATGTCGTGCAGATTCCGGTCGCGCGGCTGATCTCAAAGAAATATGCCGCCGATTGGCGCGCCACCATCAATCCGGAGCACGCGACGCCTGCGGCAGACATTCACGCCGGCGCCGGAACCGGCTCCGAAGGCCACAACACCACGCATTTCTCGGTCATCGACCGTTTCGGCAACGCCGTCTCGAACACCTACACGATTAATTTCAGCTATGGCGTCGGCCTCATCGCCGGCGGCACCGGCGTCCTTCTCAACAACGAGCTCGACGATTTTGCCGCCAAGGCGGACGCGCCGAATGCTTTTGGTCTTCTCGGCTACGACGCGAACGCGCCGGGTCCGGGCAAGCGGCCGCTGTCGTCGATGACGCCAACTATCGTGCTCAAAGACGGTAAGCCCTGGCTGATCACCGGGTCGCCGGGTGGGAGCCGGATCATCAACACCGTACTGCAGATCCTGGTCAATGTGATCGATCGCAAGATGGATATCGCCGGCGCCGTTTCGGCGCCGCGCGTGCATAATCAATGGATGCCGGATCGTGTTTTCGTCGAGTCGGCGCTGCCGCAAGAGCTGGTTGCCGCGCTGCAAGCGCGCGGCGACGACGTTGTCGTTTTTCAGACGCCGACTTCGGCCAACTCGATCCTGGTTACACCCGCAGGCTTTAGCGGCGCCGCCGATCCACGCACGCGCGGGGCGTTGGCGACAGGATATTGATACTGCATCATCGTGCCTGACGACGACCTGACGCCGGAACGGCGCAGAGAATCCCGAGGGGGGCGTTTTCATGAATGGCTACGCACCGGTCGACACGCTGCGGATCGGACTTATTGGTTCGGGCTTCATTGCCAATTTTCACCTCCAGGCCTTGGTCGCCGTACGCCACGTCGCGGTCACCGGGGTTTACAGTCCGACGGCGGCCCACCGTGATGCGCTCGCGGCAAAGGCGAACGCGCTTGAGCTCGGCCCGTGCCGGCCCTTCCCTTCGCTCGAAGCAATGCTGATTTCCGGCGACATCGACGCGGTGTGGATTTTGGTGCCTAATTTCGCGCGTCTCGATACCATGCGCGAGATTCATCGGCTGGTTCGCTCCGGCTGGACGAAACTTATCGGCGTCGCGTGCGAGAAGCCGCTCGGGCGTACGCTTCCCGAAGCCCGTGAGATGCTGCGGCTGGCGACCGACGCTTCGCTGCTGCACGGCTATCTGGAAAACCAGGTATTCTCGAGCGCCGTGCAGCGCGGCAAAGATATCGTCTGGCGGCGCGCGGTGCCGATTTCCGGCAGGCCGTATCTGGCACGCGCCGCTGAGGAGCATAGCGGCCCGCACATGCCGTGGTTCTGGCAGGCGCAGCGTCAGGGCGGTGGCGTGCTGTCCGATATGACCTGTCACAGCGTCGAAGTCGGACGATTTCTGCTGACCAAGCCCGGCGCGCCGCGGAGCGATCTCAAGCTCGTCAGCGCCAGCGCCAGCGTCGGCAATCTGAAATGGACGCGGCCCGAATACGTGACGCGCCTGAAGAACATGATGGGGCCGGAGGTGGATTACGCGAAGCGGCCGGCCGAGGATTTTGCCCGCGGCGCGCTGACCTTTCGCACCGGCGAAGGACACGAGGTCATGGTCGAAGCGACCAATTCATGGGCCTATGTTGGCGCCGGCTTACGCATCGTGATCGAGCTCCTGGGGCCGGAATATTCCATGGAGTTTTCCTCGCTCAATACCGGGCTGAAAGTATTTCTGTCGCGCGACGTCGCCGGCGGCCAAGGCGAGGATTTGGTCGAAAAGCAAAACGCCGAGCAGGGCCTGATGCCGGTGGTGGAAAACGAGGCCGACATTTACGGCTATGTCGGCGAAGATCGGCATATGGTCGACGCGTTTCGGCATCGCCGGCAGCCGATTGAAACCTTCGAAGAAGGCGTGGCCGTCGTGGAAATGCTGATGGCGCTCTATCGCTCGGCTGAGACCGGACAGGTCGTGAATTTTCCAGCAAGCGAGCTTGAAACTTACGTCCCGCCGGTGGCGCGCGCTTAGCGCGGCGGACTAGGGTATAATATTGAGGCCTTTGATGCCGGCGATGTTCCGCTTGACCAGCTCGCGGCGATCCTTGACGACGCCGATCACAACGCCAAGCCGCTCGATCGTGGCAATGACACGCCCATCGAGGTAGCGATCGCAGTTCATATTGGTCGGTGCGATGAAAAAGTCGGCGCTATAGATATCCTTTGTCCATTCCAGCCGCGCGTCGGCTTCTTTCTCGAACTGTAACCTTTCACCGCAGACAACGACCGTGTAATGCCGCCGCGGGCGGGCCAGTCCGGCAGTGCCCTCGGTCCGATCAAGAAAATGTTCGAGATCTCCGACGGCCTCCGGCATGATGTTGAACCAATAGTCGGTGTCGTAGTGTCGCGAGGCCCCGGCCAATCCGCCGACGAGGGGATTGAAGTACAAGTACTCGTCCGGATGCAGCCGGTAGAGCGTGGTCGCGTCCCAGCCGAGCCCCGAGAATATCAACGCCAGGCCTGCGAACGCGGCCGCGCGGTGCAGCTCTCCGAGGCGCGCGAGCGCGCCGTTCAATCCCAGGCCGGCCAGGACCGCGATCGGCGGCACGGTGAACAAGAAATGGCGCAGCCCGGAGAACGCTGGCCCGTCCGCGATCACCTCGCATGCGAGCGGAAATAACGCCGCGAACGCAATCAGGATCGTCTCTTGCCGCCACGCTCGGCTTGTCGCCGCTGCGCGTAGCGGCGGGCGCAGCATGAAGACGAACGCTGCTACCGCTCCCATCAAAAGCCAAAGGGTCAGCTTGATGCCGATGTATGTTGGAACATACCAGCGGGGAACGTCGGCCATGTGATAGACTTGGCCGAACAAGGTGGTCTGGATCGGATAGTGGAAATCGACAAATGCTGAAAAGCCGCGCAGCGGATTGAGCGGCGCCAAATGCGCCCAAGGCCAAGCCACGATCATGATCAAATAGGCAATGGCGAAAGCTACGAGGAAAGGTACGGCGCAGCGCGCGGCAAAACCGAGAGCGGCACGCCATTTATCCAAAGGCTCCTTCCACACGCTGGACGCGGCGGGCATGCGCAGCGCAACCGCGGCCGCCGCGTAGCTGATAAGAAAATATCCGAGCACGCGCAGCCCGACCGCGCAGCCGCAAGCGATGCCGAACAGCACGATCAGGCGCCAGTTCGGGCGGGGTAATTCTCTGCCGATACGCAGCAGCAAATAAGTTGCCGTCATCATCGCGGCGGCGAACGGGATGTCCTTGGTATGGTTGAACATCGCGCCATACCAAATGCCGCAGACGGCGAGCGCCAGCGCGGCCAAGAGTCCGGCGCGCGGGCCAGCGATGCAACGCGCGGTCGCCCAAACCGCAGCGATGCCACCAATACCGGTAAGACCCGAAAGCAGATGACGAACCGCATAAGGATCGAGCGGGAGAATTTTCTGCAGTCCGACGGCTACGACGTCGAACAAGCCGCCATAGAGATAGAGATTTTTGAAGTGGAAGACGGCCTGATCGGTCAGGCCGCTGGCGTAATATTGTACGATCAGCTCGCCGTAGCGCTGCTGAACATCCTCGTCGTTGGAAATGCCGTAGTCGCCGAAAGTGAATGCAACGAGACCGATCAGCGTCACGAAGACGAGCCCGGCCGCGAAATCGTAAGCGTCGATGCGCGCAAGCCACCGGGCGGCTTTGGGCCGCAGGCCGGACACCGCCCGGATGCCCCAATCGAGATGCCCTCGGGCAAGCTTAGTTGCTGCCACGCGCGTCAGGTCCACTTGTGTCACTTCTCCGACAGCCCCCAAGGGCGACATTGCGCAAAAACAGCGAACCGCGCCACGCCCAGCTCGAAACTTACCTAACAATCATAAGATTACCACGAAAGATTAATGGCCGCGTCATGGCGACACGGCCGCCGGCGCAGGGGCCGGCGGGCTAATCAACCGCCCCGTTCAAGCCGAGGATGTCGCTAGACCCAGCAATTTAATGGCATTTTCCTTGAGAATAAGCGGCCTGACGTCCGGCTTGATATCGAGCGTATCGAAATCCCTCAACCACCGGTCGGGCTTGATAACCGGCCAGTCGGAACCGAACAGCACTTTGTGTTTGAGCAGGCTGTTCGCGTATCTGACCAGGATTGGTGGGAAATACTTGGGCGACCACCCGGACAGGTCGATGTACACGTTTGGCTTGTGCTGGGCGACCGACAGCGCCTCCTCCTGCCAGGGAAACGACGGGTGGGCGAGGATGATCGGCATGTCGGGAAAATCGACCGCGACATCGTCGATATACATCGGATTGGAATATTTCAGGCGGATGCCGGCGCCGCCGGGCATGCCCGAACCGACACCGGTCTGCCCGGTGTGGAACAGCGCCGGCAGGCGCGCTTCGGCAATCGCCTCGTAAAGAACGTAGGCGCTGCGGTCGTTCGGATAAAAGCCCTGCATGGAGGGATGGAACTTGAATCCGCGAACACCGAAATCGCGAATGAGCCGTCGCGCTTCCCGCGCGCCGGCTTTGCCTTTGGCCGGGTCGATACTGGCAAACGGGATCAGTACGTCGCTGTTGGCGGCCGCCTTTTCCGCGACTTCTTCGTTGGCGTAGCGGCGATAGCCGGTCTCGCGTTCGGCATCGACCGGAAAAATCACCGCCCCGATTTTGCGCTCGCGATAATACGCCGCGGTTTCTTCGATGGTCGGCCGGTTGTTCGGCTGATTAAAGTAGATCGCCATCTGCGCCTGAAGCTCATCGTAGCCGTCATCCGGATGCGTGCCGCAGGGCTCCTCGGCATGAGTATGAACATCGATGGCGACGAGCTCATTGACGTTCACGGAAATACTCCTCGGTCGTTTTCGCTTTGGTCATTGGAGCATAGGCCGAACACACCGTACAGCGCCGCCTTGCATCGCCTGTCTTGCGGAGCGCAAAGCCGTTATTCGCGTAGTGCCCTTAACACCTCATTCGGCCGCTCGCTCACGAGCATGTGGCCCGCAGTGTCGAACACGGTAAGGCGGCAATTTTGGATTGCACCGGCAACCGGTTTGCCGGTTTTCAGGGGAGTCATCATATCACGGCCGCCTAGGATCACCGCCGCAGGCACCGTGACTTTCGCCGCGGCGCTCAGCGCATCCTTATAGTCGTCGCAGGCGGTTAGGTCGGCGAACAAAACCCCGGCAGGCGCGCGCTCGAGAAGCCGCAGCGCGCCGCCGAGCATCCACATGCCCGGCGATTCGCAGCCACCCAAAACCGCGCGGTGGCCGTAACCCCAGATCGAAATCATGTCGATGGCCGCGTGCTCGTTCGCTTTCGCGGCGCCAAGAAGATCGTCCGACACACGCATTGGCGCCGCGGTGGCGATCAGCCCGAGCGTGGCGAGCTTTGCGGGATGACGCGCAGCCATTTCGAGCGCGACGAGCGACCCCATGGAATGACCGATCACTCTCGCCGTCTCGATTCCGGCGGCATCGATTAATGCCGCGGTCCAGTCGGCGAGCGCCCCGATCGAACTTAGCGCCGGCCCGGTGGAACGGCCGTGGCCGGGGAAATCAGGCGCGAGCACGCCGAAGCCGTGGTGAGAGAATGCGCGGGCCAGCATCGCCCAGACCGAGTGGTCCATGCCGGCGCCGTGCAGAAAGACCATCGCCGGAAGCGACGGATCGAAGTCCCGGCCGCCGGTGCCGGCAAAAACTCGCTTGCCTTCGATCGAAAGCTGCACGGCTCACGCCTTCTGCGATGCGCGCAGCGCTTGCGCTAAATCGTCGATGATGTCGCTTGCCGCTTCGAGACCGACGGAGACGCGGATCAGCTCTTCGCCGACCCCGGCAGCGGCGAGCGCCGCCGCATCCATCTGTTGATGCGTGGTGCTCGCCGGATGGATCACCAGCGTCTTGGCATCGCCGACGTTGGCGAGGTGGCTCGAAAGCCGGACCGCCTCGATGAACTTCCGACCGGCGGCGCGACCGCCTTTGATGCCGAAACTGACAATAGACCCCGCGCCTTTCGGCAACAGGCGCTTCGCCAATTCGTAGTCCGGATGCGTCTCCAGCGAAGGATGCAGCACCCAATCGACCGCGGGATTCTTGCGCAGAAAATCGAGCACCACCGTCGTGTTCTGCATGTGGCGATCCATGCGCAGCGCCAGCGTCTCCACGCCTTGCAGCAAATGAAACGCGTTGGTCGGCGACAGGCAGGCGCCAAAATCGCGCAGGCCCTCCGCCCGCGCCCGCATGATGAACGCGGCCGGTCCGAACTCGTCGGCGAAGACGATACCGTGATAGCCGGCATACGGTTCGGTCAGGGTGGGGAATTTGCCGGACGCGCGCCAATCGAATCGGCCGCCATCGATCAATGCGCCGCCGATGGCGATGCCGTGGCCGCCGATCCACTTGGTGATGGAATGCATCGCAATGTCGGCGCCGAGCCCGAGCGGCCGCGACAAATACGGCGTGGCAAAAGTGTTGTCGATGAGGAGTGGCACCCCGGCGGCATGCGCGATCGCCGCGACCTGTGGAATATCGAGAACTTCGAGCCCGGGATTGCCGATGGTCTCGGCGACGACGAAGCGGGTGTTCGGTCGGATCGCCGCCCGGAAGCCGTCGAGATCGCGCGGCTTGACGAAGGTCGTGGCGATGCCGAACCGGGGCAACGTGTGGGTGAGGAGATTGATGGTGCCGCCGTAGAGCGAAGCGGAGGCGACGATGTGATCGCCGGCGGAAACAAGCGTGGCGATCGCCAGATGCATCGCCGCCATGCCGCTTGCGGTACATACCGCTCCGACGCCATCTTCAAGCGCCGCCAGCCGCTCCTCGAGCACCGCCGTGGTCGGATTGGAAATTCGCGTGTAGATGTGGCCGGCACGTTCCAGGTTGAACAGGCCGGCGGCATGATCGGCGTCGTCGAACAGGTATGATGTGGTCTGGTAGATCGGCACGGCGCGCGAGCGCGTCAGCGGATCGGGATGTTGCCCGGCATGCAGGCTCAAAGTTTCGAAGGCGGGCGGTTTTGGGGCAGGCATGCGGTTATTAGTCCAGGCGAATGTGGCGCGCACGCTTCCCCAATTTCGGGGCGTAGGCAAGAGGAAGACCGCCGGTTAGGCTAAGCGAATGGACCATCCGCATCGGCATTTTACGCTGCGAGCAACCGATTTCTGGTTGGCGCGAGGCGCCATTGTCGTCATCGTCCTGCTTCAGTTCGGGATCGTAAATGATTTGACGGTCGGACCGCGCTGGCTAGCGCCAGCCCTGGAGCTTGCCCTGTTAATTCCCTTGTCGGTCGTTACCGCCTGGACCCAGACCCGCGCCAGGCGCGCGTCAACCGCCGCACAATGGAACAGTATCGGCCGCAATCGCCAAATGGTGCGCCGGCTGGCTTTTACTTTGACGGCGATCTGCACATTGATGAATTTCGGCGCGCTGGTCCGCTTGATCGTCGCAATCGTGGCCGGTCACGCGGGCAGCGGCAAGGCGATGTTGCTCGACGCGGCAAATATTTGGGCCACCAACGTTGTCATCTTTGCTCTGTGGTTTTGGTCGCTCGATCGCGGCAGTCCCGCCGCGAAAGGCCTTTTCGAACCCGCCGGCGATTTCGTTTTCACGCAGCAACAAGGCGGCCTCGCCGAATGCGAGCAATTCAAAAATTGGTCGCCCGGATTTATCGATTACCTGTTTCTGGCTTTCACCAACGCCACCGCCTTCTCTCCGTCCGATACCTTTCCGCTGACGGCGAGAGCGAAACTCTTGATGATGGCCGAAGCCGCGATCTCGATGTGCACCATTGCGATCGTAGCCTCGCGGGCGGTCGGCATCTTGAGTTGACGGTTGGGGTTTGTTCATAGGCCGCGGGCGAGATGCCGCGGCTGATGACCTCGCGATAGCTGACGGAGCATGGAATGGGCAAGACAGCACGATGGTTCGGCGCCGCACTTCTTGTTGCCCTTGCGACGTCTTCGGCGCAGGCGGCGGATCCGATCAAAGTCGGCCTCGGCATGTCGCTGACCGGCAAGCTCGCCGGCAACGGCAAACCGGCGCTCATAGCGATGCAAATTTGGGAGGACGATACCAATGCCCAAGGTGGACTCTTGGGCCGCCCGGTGAAGCTCATTTACTACGATGATCAGAGCGAGCCGGGGAACGTGCCGGGCATTTATTCCAAACTGCTCGATGTCGACAGGGTCGACCTGATTGTCAGCGGCTACGCCTCGACCCAAATCGCCGCGGCAATGCCGCTCGCGATAGAGCGCCGAAAGCTATTCATTGGTCTCGGCGGCACCGCGGTCAATGACGCGTTTCACTATCCGATGTATTTTAACATGGTGCCGAACGGCCCGTCGCCGAAGGCCGCCTTCACACACGGATTCTTCAAAGTCGCTGCGGCGCAAAATCCGCGACCGGAAACAATTGCCTTGGCTTACGCCGACGCCGAATTCGGACAAAATGTGTGCCAAGGCGCCCGCGATAACGCGAAAGAGGCCGGGTTCAAGATCCTCTATGACAAGAGTTACCCCCCGGCGACGATCGATTTCTCGCCTATCGTGCGCGTGATCGCCGCGAACCAGCCGGACCTTATGGTGCTTTGCTCTTATCCGCTCGACACGGTCGGAATAATCAAAGCGATGCACGAAGTCGGCTTTAAGCCGAAGATGTGGGGTGGGGCCATGGTGGGTTTGCAATCGACGGCGCTCAAGGCCCAGCTCGGCCCCCTGCTGAACGGCATCGTCAATTTCGAAGCCTGGGCCCCGGTCAAAGGCGTGGTAACGCCCGCGGCCACCGACTTCCTGCGAAAATATCAGGTCAAAGCGACGGCCGCGGGCGCCGACGCGCTGTCATATTTCCCGGTGTCCGCGTATGCGGACCTGCAGGTGCTAGGCCAAGCAATCGCGGCCACCAACAGCCTCAAGGACGATGTGCTCGCGGCCTACATGCATAAGGCCGAGTTCAAAACCGTGCTTGGCGATTTCAGGTTTGGCCAAGATGGCGAATGGTCGGAGAACCACCTGCTCGAAGTGCAATTCCAGAACATCAAGAGTAATAGCATCGAGGAGTTTCGCGATTTAGGCACCGAGATAGTCGTCTATCCGCCCGAGCTTAAAAGCGGCGATGCTATTTATCCCTATGAAAAGATACTGGCGAAGTAACCGCTCGTTGGAGCGGCTCACCTTGGCGCTGATTATCCAGGCGAGCGCTCGCAACGAGGTACGGCCACGCCGATCGAGCATCCTCAATACGGGTGGCGATCTTCCTTATCCATCCACGCCTTGAAAGACTTTAGCGTGGTGTCACGCTCGAAATTTTCAGCCACCGGTATGCGCCGCTCTCCCCAAGGCTTCTTGAAGTCTTCGTACTGGAAGGCATCGTCGAAACCGATCGCGCTCGTGTCCTTGAGGCTGTTGCCGAAGAACACCCGATCAATGCGTGACCAATAGATCGCGCCCATGCACATCGGGCAGGGTGCTCCGTTGATATAAATGTCGCAGCCCTTGAGCATGCGCGCGCGCATCGGCACCGGATCAGGCGAGCCCGGCTCGCGTGGGATCATTTCCAGCATTGTACCGGAGCTGTAATCCGTACCGAGGAGCCCTTTCGGGTTGAGCTTAGCCGAAGCATCCATTATCGCAGTGACCTCGGCGTGATGAACTGGGCAGCCGGTCAACAGCACGCGGTTCTGGCCGCGGCCGATGATCTCGCCGTCCTTGACGATCACTGCGCCGAAAGGCCCGCCCCAACCTTTCTCCACCGATTCAATCGCGAGCCGCGTGGCTTCCGCCATGAATTTGCGCTGATCCGCGGTCGGCGCTGGCGTAGCCGTCGCGGCCCTGACCGGATCAACCGGCATGCCGGCTGCTGCAGCAACGCCGGCTGCGGCTGCCGTCGCGGTGTAAGTGAAGAACGCCCGCCGGTCGGGGCTAGGTAAGGCTTCGCAGGTGAAACGGTGGGAAACTCGGTTCATGGCTTTTCCTTGGGAAAGATTGAAGCACGAGCCTTTAATCAACGCGCGCTAACATCCGCGTACGCGTTTATCGGCAATCTGATTCAAATGAATCGGTTCACGATCGAGCAGGAATCGAAACCGCCACGCGCATTTGACGGTTTGCCGCAATGGAAAGGTTGCGGACATGGAAGGCTACGTTCGGCGCCGATTTCTCGCGGCGTCCGCTACCGCTTTCGGCGCATTCTTCTTAACGAAAACGAGCGCCATCGCGCAGGGAGTGGGTCTATTACAGAGCAAACACGCCGCAGCAAAATCCGCGGCGATCAACTGGGACGTCTTGCGTAAGAGTGTCAAAGGCCCTGTCGTGACGTCCACCGCTCCCGATTTTGCGGCAGTCAGATCTGCAATGGTGTGGAACGGAATCAAACCGGATCGATCGCCTGACGTTATTGTTTCCGTGACCGACGACGACGATGTCGTACAAGCCATAAACTTCGCGCGCCACAACGGACTAAAAGTAGTGGTTCACGGCGGAGGTCACACTTGGTGCGGTCTGGCAGTCCGCAATGGTGGCATGACCATTGATCTTTCGCAGCTGACGGAGTCGAAGATAGATAAGGTATCGGCTAAGGCCGTAATGCAGCCGATCATCAGCAATCGTGACGCGGCCAGACGTTTAGGCGAACACGGACTGGCATTTCCGCTGGGCCACTGTCCCACCGTCAAGAGTAGCGGTTATCTGCTCAATGGCGGGATGTCCTGGAATATGGGGCACTGGGGACCGGCGTGCTTCAGTGTTGAGGCCATTGAGTTCGTTACTGCGGGTGGCAAGAAAGTAACGGCAAGCGCTGCGGAGCACCCGGATTTATTTTGGGCAGCGAGGGGATGCGGGCCAGGTATGTTTGCCGTCGCCACGCGCTTTCACCTGAAATGCTACCCGCTGCCCAAAGCGATGATGTCGAGCGTGTACTATTATTCTCTGGACGATCTGAAAGAAGCCGTACGTGATGCCGTCGATATCGGCTGGCATAAAATGCCAGAGACCGTCGAACTTTCCATTTTCCTGCTCCAGGCACCCCCGGAGTTAGAGGACAAATGCAAAAAGCATAATGGCATGGCGTGCATGATTTCAGCGGTCGCCTTCGCCGATACCAAAGAACAAGGAGAAGCGGCGCTGGCATCACTTGAAAGAGCGCCATCGATTGCGAAGTGCCTATCAAAGACTGTCAATCAAGACGCTACTTTCGAGAAGCTATTCGACGCGTCCGGCGCGACCTGGCCCGAGAACCATCGCAATCTCTGCGAAAACCAGGGATCCAATGCTGATCCGGTCGAAGTATTGATGGCGTTGCGCGACAAATTTATTCAAGCACCATCGCCGAAGTCGGTAGTTGTTTTCTGCCAAGCCACGGGCGGCCACAACATCGTTCGAACGACGAAGGACGTTGCGCTATCGATGGACGCGCGCTTTTACGGCGGCATTTGGTCCATTTGGGAAAACGCGGAAGATGATGCGGCGAACAAGAAGTGGCACGACGAAATAGCCGGCATTCTTCAGCCCTACACCAGTCGGCACTACGTTGGTGAAACCGACATTGCCAAAGATCACTGGCGGGCCAGGAAGTCCTTTTCGCCGGAAAAATGGAAGCGATTGGAAAAGATTCGGGCCAAATACGATCCGACAGGGTTATTCTTTGGCTTTACCGGAGGCCTGAACGCTTAGCTGTCGGGAGTGGCGCCGTGGCTGCCTGACCTTGACGGGGGATTGAGACCGTCGAAGTCACCAAATCGCGGCGAGCAGATCACCCGCCAGCGGTAGCCTCGCCCGGACAGCATAATTTCAGAAACGATTGAATGTTTTGGAGCGGGCGAAGGGATTCGAACCCTCGACCCCAACCTTGGCAAGGTTGTGCT
>DAIUEQ010000093.1:0-13542 GCA_036845025.1 Xanthobacteraceae bacterium
CGCGCGACGCGCGTCACTTCCGAGGTGAACACGTTGAGCTGCTTGATCATGCGGTTGACGATTTCGGCCGAGCGCAGGAACTCGCCCTTCAGCGGGCGGCCGTCGACGTCGAGCGGAACGGTGCGCAAAAGATCGCCTTGCGCCACCGCGGCGATGGCGCGGGTCACTTCGGTGGTCGGCCAAAGTAGATCGTCGATCAACGAATTGACCGAGGTTTCCATCTCGCCCCAAGCACCCTCGGACAGGCCAAAGCGCACGCGCTGCCGGGTTCGGCCTTCGCGGCCGACGCCCTGGCCGACGCGCTCGAGCTGACCCGCTATGCGCTCGTTGGCGGCGACGATCTCGTTGAAAGTGTCCGCCACCTTGCCCATGAGGCCCACCTGGTGGCCGGCCATCCGGACCGAAAAGTCGCCGACCCGCATGGCTTGGAGCGCTTGCAGGAGGTCGCGCAGTTCAGAAGCCTCGCCAGCCTCAGGTCCCGCTGCGCGGCTTTTGGCGTGCGAGGCGGCAGCCGTGGCGGCGCTCGAACCGTTCGCTGCGCCGGTTTCAGACGAGGTGCGGGGCATGAAAGTCTCCGAAGCATGCACTGCGCCGCCCGATCTAGGGCGGCGGGACGCAAAACAGACAGCTTTACGTGCGACGGAAACGACGCCAGACCGGCCGCAGGCGGTGTGAGCACCGCGTGACCCGGCTAGCCCGGCGTGAATCTCCCCCTCACGTGACTCCTCCTGAGCCGTAACGCGAACGCGCTTGCGGGCGTAATGTTCCTGTCCGCCGGCCGCCTGCGGCGGGAAAATTTTCGGGCGTTTAGTAAGGAGCGCGTGACTCCCACGCCGGCCCAAGAAACTCCTCGCGGCTGCTGGCCGCCTCGGTATGACAAGCCACTGAATTTACTTTTGAATTAAGACGAGCCGCCAAGCCGAAAGCGGGCGTTCGCGACCCATAAATATGGTTAGAGAATTGGTTCCGTCGCGCCACGGCGCCGGGACGCAGCGATGACCGTATTGCGCAAGAGACAGGCGATGGTCATCGGACCGACCCCGCCCGGTACCGGGGTAATCGCGCCGGCAATGCCCTGCGCCTCGGCGAACGCGACGTCCCCGACGAGCTTCGACTTGCCCTCGCCCGCATCGACCCGGTTGATGCCGACGTCGATCACCACGCCGCCCGGCTTGATCCACTCTCCGCGCACGAACTCCGCCCGTCCTACCGCCGCCACCAGAATATCCGCACGGCGCAGGAGATCGGGAAGCGATCGGCTTTTGGAGTGCGCCAGAGTGACGGTGCAGTTTTCGGAGAGCAGCAGCGCCGCCATCGGCTTGCCGACAATATTGGAGCGCCCAAGCACCACCGCTTCGGCCCCGCCCAGACTTGGCACCACATCGCGAAGCAAAAGCAGGCAGCCATACGGCGTGCAGGGAACCAAGGCGCACTCCAAACCGCCGCTCCAGAGCTGCCCGACGTTTTGGACGTGAAAGCCATCGACGTCCTTGGCTGGATCGATGGCGTCAATGACGCGCTGGGGATCCATATGTTTCGGCAGCGGCAGTTGCACCAGGATGCCGTCGACCCGATTGTCGGCATTAAGTTTGGCAATCAGGTGCAACAGCTCCCCTTCACTGGCGGTGGCCGGCAGCGTCTCCTGAAAACTCTCAATGCCGGCAGCGACTGCCGCCTTGCCCTTGTTGCGCACATAGACTTGGCTCGCCGGATTGTCGCCAACCAACACGGCACAGAGGCCCGGCGCCGCGCCGATTTGCACCTTGAGCTTGGCGGTCGCGCCAGCGACCTCGGCGAGGAGCCGTTCGGCGCGCGCCTTGCCGTCGATGCGCTTGGTGACGATCATGCAGCAGTCCCGTTTAACCCCTGCGGGTCTTATGGTTGGCCGAACCCGATTTGATGCGTCACACCGCCGCGGAGTTCGTGAACATCGGTTTTGCTCTGGCCGACTTGACGTGCGAAAGTGGGGAAAATCAAGAGCGGCCGGCGGTAGCGCCGAGACAATGCCGCGCGAATGGGACGGATCAAGCCAAGGAGAGTTCGCGATGAAGCTTACGGGCGCGTTTGCAGCCTCTTTTCTGACGCTGTGTTGGGCGGCGGCATCCCACGCCGAGACCATCAAAGTGGGCGTCGTACTCCCCTATTCGGGGCCCAATTCGGATCTGGGTAACCAGGTCGACAAAGCGTTCGACTTGTACGTAAAGCTGCATGCCAAGGATCTCGGCGACAATAAAATCGAGCTAGTCAAGCGCGACGAGGGTCCGGCATCCGGCGCCAATGCACGCACTGTCGTTACCGAACTGATCACCAACGACAAGGTCAAATTGATCGCCGGCGTGGTTTTCTCGCCGTCAGCTATCGCCGCCGCGCCACTGGCGACACAAACCAAAACGCCGATGCTGATCGCGAACGCCGGCACGGCGTGGGTCACCACCTTGTCACCTTACATCGTACGCTTCTCGTTCAGCATGTGGGATCCCGCCTATCCAATGGGCACCTACGCGGCGACGAAGATGGGGTGCAAAACGGCGGCCACCGGTTTTACCGACTACCCGCCGGGACAGGATTCCACGCTGGCGTTCAAGACCGCGTTCGAGAAGGCAGGCGGCAAAATAATCGATGAGGTGCGCTTCGGTCCGCCTGGGCCGGTCCCTGACTTCACCCCGTTTTTCCAGCGAGTAAAAGATGAACACCCGGACTGCTTCTACGTGTTTGTCCCCTCGGGTTCACATGCTGGCGGGGTGATGAAGGCCTACGGCGATATCGGCATGCGTCAAGCCGGCGTCCGCCTCATCGGCCCGATGGACCTTATTCCAGACTACCAGTTCGCCCACATGAGTGACGCGGCTATCGGATTGATCGTTACGTCAAGCTATTCGGACGATCTCGACACGCCCGGCAACCAGGAGTTCGTGAAAGCCTGGCACGAAGCTTACGGCCCGGACTCTTACCCGGACTTCATGTCAGCGGCAGGCATGGACACCATGGCGGGCGTGTTTCACGTGATCAACACGTTGCATGGCGATTTAGATGACGGCGCCAGAGTGGTCGAAACGCTCAAGGGCTGGAAACACGAAGGCTACCGCGGCGAAATTCAGATCGATCCCGAGACCCGCGACGTCATTCAGCCCGAGCGAGTGGAAGAGGTCATCAAGAAATCCGACGGCAAGCTTGGCGTCAAAATTCTTGAAACCTATCCGCAGGTGAAGGACGAGTGCAAAGTCCTCAAGGTCGGCCGTTGCGGCTCCTGAGAACCTGAGGCAAGCTTTCTGCTCTGCCGCGTCCCGGCGGCAGAGCAGACCATCTTAAGCGAGCGCCCCTTGCCGCCCGTGGCAAACACCATCGTCAGCATTCTGTTCGATGGTCTGGCCTGGGCCATGTTCCTGTTCATTATCTCGGTTGGCCTTTCCGTCACCATGGGATTGATGGGCGTGGTCAACTTGGCGCACGGCGCGTTTGCCATGGCCGGCGGCTATCTGGTGATTACAGCGACCGCGAGTTGGGGCGTACCGTTTCTGCCTTCGCTCCTCATCGCCTTCGTCGCCGTCGGCTTGGTCAGCGTCTTGCTTGAGCGTTCGCTGTACTCCCAGCTCTACGGCGCCAGCGAACTTGACCAGGTGCTGCTGACCATCGGACTCACGTTCATGGTGATCGCGGTCTACACGTATTTCTACGGCCCGCAACCGCAATCCATCCACGTCCCGTCCTATCTTTTAGGCGAGCTCCATCTCGGCGATCGCTCGTTCCCGACCTATCGGGTTTTTCTCATCGCCGTCGGCGCCGCGCTGGTGGCCGCGCTGTGGTACGGATTCGAAGGCACGAAAATCGGCGCCATGATCCGGGCCGCT
This sequence comes from Xanthobacteraceae bacterium, assembly GCA_036845025.1. GTDB lineage: Bacteria > Pseudomonadota > Alphaproteobacteria > Rhizobiales > Xanthobacteraceae > BOG-931. The sequence continues at coordinate 3,849 of DAIUEQ010000093.1, forward strand.
GTCGACAACCGGCGCATGGCGCAATCCGTCGGCATCAATGTCGACCGCCTGTTCACCATAACCTTTGCCGTTGGCAGCGGGCTCGCCGCGCTCGGCGGCGGCCTTGCCATTCAGCTTCTCGGGCTGACGCCGAGCTTCGCCGTCATTTATCTGGTGTTCTTCCTGCTGGTGGTGGCGGTCGGCGGCTCCGGCAGCATCTGGGGCACGCTCGCCGGTGCACTCGTGCTCGGCATCAGCGACACCGCAGGCAAATATTTGTTCGCCGACGCCGGCAGCTTTGTGATCTACGCGGTCGCGGTCCTCATCCTCCTGGTCAGACCCGCGGGACTTTATGGACGCGAGTAGACCGCTTGCGCCCGCCGCCGGCCGCGACGAGAGCGGCGCCGCGCGCACGCGTGCGCTTTCATTTCTTGCGCGCCGCGATCGTTACCACGTGGCCGAGGCGCTGCCCTGGATCGCGGCGCTTGCCGCGTTTTTCATTTTCCCAAACCAGATGATTCTCGGCGGCCAGACGCTGATCATGATTCTGTTTGCGCTCTCGCTCGACCTCATTCTCGGTTACGCCGGCATCGTCACGCTCGGCCATGCCGCCTATTTCGGGCTTGGGGCCTACGCGGCGGCGTTGCTGATCACCGACCTGCATTGGAGCGAACCGATTTCAGGGCTCGCCTGCGCGGCGGTCGTGGCGGCGATCGGTGGATTTTTTTCCGGTTTGATTCTGCTGCGCTACCGCGGCTTGGCGCTGCTGGTGCTGACGCTGTCGACAACCATCATGCTGCAGCAATTGGGCAACCTGTTCCGCGATTTTACCGGCGGCTATGACGGCATACCGGGGATCAACATTTCTCCGCTGTTCGGCCGCTTCGACTACGATCTCTACGGCCACACTTATTATCTTTATTGCCTCGGCGTGCTGTTCATTGCTTTTTATGTCGTCCGCCGCATTGTCTATTCGCCGTTCGGCCAGGCGCTGGTCGGCATCCGCGAAAACGTCGCTCGCATGCACGCGCTCGGCTCGCCGGTGCATTGGCGGCTGGTCATCGCCTATACGATTTCCGCCGCCTTCGCCGGCATCGCCGGCGCCTTGTTCGCGCAGACCAACACGCTGGTGACGCTCGGCGTGTTCGATTTCGATCAATCCGCCGCCGTGCTGATGATGCTGATTCTTGGCGGTGCGGGATGGCTTTATGGCGGATTCGTCGGCGCGACGCTGTACATGGTGCTGCAAAACGAGCTGGCGAAAATGAGCCCGGAATTCTGGCAATTCGGCATCGGCGCCATTCTGATCGCCGTGGTGCTTGCCAACCGGCACCGCGTGTTCGGCAAGTTAGTGCGGCGTGTCCGCGCCCTGGGATTTGGAGCGAAGCCATGACCGCTCCGGCCCTGGAAATCGCGAATCTGCAAAGAAGTTTCGGCGCGCTGACGGTAGCGAACAACATTAGCTTCGCGCTGCCGCGCGGCGGCCGCTACGCGCTGATCGGCCCCAACGGCGCCGGCAAAACCACGCTGGTCAACTTGATCACCGGCCGTTTGCGCGCCTCGGCGGGTAAAGTGCTGCTCGACGGCGATGAGATCACCGCCTTGTCGCAAGCTGCGCGTACGCGCCGCGGCATCGCCCGTACCTTTCAGGTGAATCAGTTGTTTCGTGGCCTCACCGTTCTGGAGAACGTCTATCTCGCCATCGGCGAACGGACCAATACCTGCAATCGGCTGTGGCGATCCGCCGGCAAGGAAACGGCGGTCATCGACGAAGCGCTGGATCATCTGGAAGCGCTTGCGCTCGTCGATGACGCCAACAAACAAGTGCGCGAATTACCCTATGGACGGCAGCGTCTTGTGGAAATCGCCATCGCGCTCGCCCAGCGCCCGAAACTGCTCTTGCTCGACGAGCCGGCGGCCGGTGTTCCGTCGTCGGAAAGCCATCTGATCCTCGATGTGATTTCCAAGCTCGATCCCAACATCACTGTGCTCATCATCGAACACGACATGGACCTGGTGTTTCGCTTCGCCAGCCGGATCATCGTCCTGGTCGCAGGCGAAGTGCTGACCGAAGGCTCGCCGCAGGAGATTTCGGCCGACGAGCGCGTGCGCTCGGTCTATCTCGGCGAGCGGCGTGAGGATCGCCAAGAGAACCGTCATGGCTGAATCGACTGCGCTCGAGCTCGACGACGTTTTCAGCGGCTACGGTGAAACCGTGATCGTCGAGAATGTCCGGCTCGCTGTTAAAGCTGGCGAGACGCTCGCCATTATCGGCAGGAACGGCGTCGGCAAGACGACGCTGCTGTCGACCGTGATGGGCCACAACACGCTGCATCGCGGTCACATTCGGCTTCTGGGCAACGACATTTCGCGCCTCCCGCCGCATCGGCGGGTCGCGTCCGGACTGGGCTACGTCCCGCAGGAGCGCGAAATCTTCCCATCGCTGACGCTGCGGGAAAATCTGGATGTGGCGGCGCGCCCCGGCTTATGGACCGTGGAGAAAGTGTTCGAGCTATTCCCGCGGCTCAAAGATCGGCAGCGAAACCGGGGCACCCAGTTGTCCGGCGGCGAGCAGCAAATGCTGGCCATCGGCCGCGCCCTTGTCGGCAATCCGGCGGTGATCCTGATGGACGAGCCTTCGGAGGGGCTCGCGCCCGTTATCGTAGAAGAATTGACCCGCGCCCTCCGCCATCTGACCGGCGCGCAAGGACTGACGCTTGTGGTGGTGGAACAAAATACGCGGCTTGCACTCGACATCTCGCTGCGCATTGTCGTGATGAACCGCGGCCGCATCATCTATGACGGACCAAGCGAGCACCTCAAGCAAAACCGGCACGAGCTCGATCGCTTGATCGGAGTTGCGCGCCACTCAGCGGCGTGAGCTCGCCGCACCACAAATCAAGTCGATCGCTGCCGCCGCGAGTGCCTTGAGCTCTTTGCGGGACGCGCCGACGCGTGAGCGCACGGCGATGGTATGCAGCGTCGCGGTCGCGATCTGCGCCAGCGCCGCCGAATCGGCACCGGCCGCCACCTCACCGCGCTCGCGCGCCTTGCCGATCAGGTCGGCGAGAAACGAGTCGGTGCCGGTAATGCTGTCCTGCAGGAACGCGCGCACCGCGGTATCGACCGTGGCTTGCGCCGGCGCAGTCGAGATCGAATAGCAACCGCGCGCGTCATCGCCACCGGCGCGGTAGATTTCCAGAGCGCCGTCATAGAAGCGGGTGAGAAAGACCCGCAGCGGCGGATCGTCGGCCAGAAGTTCGAGAGTCTTGGCGCGAGACTTGCGCTGATAGCGCTCAAGCGTCTTCAGATAAAGATCGCGCTTCTCGCCAAAGGCGGCATAGAGACTGGGACGATTCATCCCGGTCGCAGCAGAAAGCTCATCGAGCGACGTTCCGGCATAACCGCCTTTCCAGAACGCCGCGGCCGCCTTGGCCAGCGCCTGATCGGGATCGTATTGGCGCGGCCGTCCCCGGCGAAGCGGTTGTCCCGCAGCGGGTTTTTCGACTTTTGCTCTTTTTTGTACCATTTCGCAAAAAATCCTTGACCGCACCTAATTTATGCGAAATGGTACAAAAATGAAAGGGAGGACATCATGAACCTTTATTTCTCTCCAATGGCCTGCTCGCTGGCGAGCCGGATCGCGCTTTACGAAGCCGGCGTTGGCGATGTCGGCTTCATCGAGGTCGACCCCAAGACCAAACATACCGTCGACGGTACCAGCACGGATTACCGCAAGATCTACCCGCTCGGCCTGGTGCCGTTGTTGCGCCTCGACGACGGCACCCTCCTCAGTGAGAATGCCGCGATTCTGCAATATATCGCTGGACGTTACCCCGCGGCAAAGCTCGCGCCGGCGGATGAGACCGGACGCGCCCGGTTGCAGCAATGGCTGTGCTTCATCGGCACCGAATTGCATAAGGGGCTGTTCATCCCGCTGTTCGATCAAAAGGCGCCGGACGGCACACGCGCTCATACGCTACAAAAATCGAAATCGCGCCTGCAATATCTCAACGATCATCTGGACGGCCGCGAATATTTGCTCGACAGCTTCTCCGTGGCGGACGCCTATCTCTATACCATCCTGAACTGGACGGTGCCGACGCGGGTCGATCTCACCAATTGGCCGACAGTCAAGCGCTACCACGAATCCTTGCAAGCGAGGCCGAGCATCGCCAAAGCATTCCTTGAGGAGATGGGTCTCTACAAGGCCGAGCTGGCGCGCCACAAGGCCGCGTAGGAACGAAACCGGTCAGGTGCGACCACGCGGCGGCCACGATTCGCCCTGACAGCGCCGCGGTTTACGTTCGGCGTGTTATTTCCTCTGCTTCAAGAACGCGTCACGCTCCTTGGTCAGGCGTTCAAGCTCGGCCTGCAAATCAGCGAGCCGGTCGGCGTTGCGCGACTCGTCGCCAGCGCCGGATTGCGCTGCTGCCTGCTCGATCACCTGCCGGATGTTGTCGCGCACAATGGCGATGCGGTCTTCGAGCTGATCCAGCGAAAGCGGCGTGCCGTTGTTCATAACGTCTCCCGGGTTGCCACGATGGTAGCGCGGATCGGACGCAAGCGTAAACTCTACCTGACGGCGGATTGAATATGGACGGCAGCCCCCTCCGGTTTTAATAGATGCACAGGGAGTGGGCGCCGTGACGCGTGGCAATTCAACCGATGATCGCGTGATCATTGCCGGCGGCGGCATCGGCGGGCTCGCGGCCGCGCTCACGCTGCATCAGATCGGCGTCCCTTGCACCGTGTTCGAAGCGGTGCGCGACATGCGCCCACTCGGCGTCGGCATCAACCTGCAACCTAACGCCGTGCGCGAGCTTTACGACCTCGGCATCACCGAGGCCGATCTCGACCAAGTCGGCCTCCCCGCCAGGGAATGGGCGCTGGTCGGATTGAACGGCAACGACATCTATTCCGAGCCCCGCGGAAAACTTGCCGGCTACAACTGGCCGCAATACGCCGTGCATCGCGGGCAGTTCCACATGCTGTTGCACGACAAGGTCGTTGAGCGGATCGGGCCGCAAGCGGTCAAGCTCGGCAGCCGGGTTGCCGGCTATCGCAAACTCGACGATGGCAACGTCAGCGCGCTGGTCGAGCACGCCGACGGCTCGACGTCGGAGCCGCGCGGCGCGCTGCTCGTTGGCGCCGACGGCATCCACTCCGCGGTGCGCGCGCAAATGCATCCGCGCCAGCCGCCGATCCATTGGGGCGGCACCGTGATGTGGCGCGGCACCACCTGGGGGAAGCCGATCCGCTCTGGCTCTTCATTTGTCGGGCTCGGCACGCACCGCCACCGCATGGTGTTTTATCCGATCTCGCATCCCGACCCGCAGACCGGCCTCGCCATCATCAACTGGATCGCCGAGGTCACCTTGGACAACAGCGAGGGCTGGAAGCAGAGCGGTTGGTTCCGGCAGGTGCCGATTTCCGATTTCGTCCATCACTTCGACGGCTGGATTTGGGATTGGCTCGACGTGCCCGCTTTGCTCCGCGGCGCCGACATCGTGTTCGAAAATCCGATGATCGACCGCGATCCGGTCGAGACCTGGCGTGACGGTCCGGTGGTGCTCATCGGCGACGCCGCACACCCGATGTACCCCACCGGCTCCAACGGCGGCAGCCAGGCGATTGTCGATAGCCGCATCCTCGGCGCGTGCCTGGTCGAGCACGGCGTCAGCCAGGCCGCGCTCGAAGCCTTCGACGCCAAACTGTGCGGCCCGATTTCCCAAGTCGTGCTGCGCAACCGCGGCGCCGGTCCGTTTGGCCTCCTCAACATGGTCGACGAACGTTGCGGCGGCACGTTCGACAATATCGACGATGTTATTGCTCCGGCCGAGCGCACTGCATTCATGGCCGGCTACAAGGCCGCCGCCGGCTTCGCCATCGAGACGCTTAACAAGGCGCCGCCCACGCTTCTCCCCGGCGCGCGCGTGCGCACGGCGGCAACCGCCTAGCCGCATCCTAGACGCGCACCGGCTGCATCACTTTGGCGTGGATTGCTTCGCAATGGCGCACCAGGTTGCTGTGCGCCGCGACGAACCGCTTCAGCGGCGTGTCGATATCGAAGAACCAGATGTTGGCGATGAAGCCGTAAATACCGGCGTCAATGCTGGTCGGCTGCGGCCCGTTCACATAGCCGTTTGCCGGCACCAGCCACGCCAGCACGCCGAGATCGGCAATGCCGCGCGCATAGGCTGCCTCCGGCGCGTAACGGCCGATGCCGGCGTAGTAGTAACGCTGGAAATTAAACTCCTGCGCCTTGCGCAAACCCTCGACGGTGAGCTGCCGATGTTCGCTAAAGAGTGCGTCACGGAACGCGGGAAAATACCGCTCGTCCTTCCAGCGCGAATAGGACATGACCCAGTAGAGGTCGTCGAGTAGCCGGGTGACCAGAACATCGCGGTCGCGCTGCGCCGCGTCCAGGCCGGCATCGATCGCGAGCCCATATTTGCGGTTGAGGTGCGCGACGATGGCCTCGCTGTCGCCGATCGTCTCGCCGTCATCGACAATGTAGGGCAACTGGCCGCGCGGCGCCGCCGACGCATCGAAAATATGCTCGTGGACAAACCGCACACCGGCAAGCCGCATGAAGGCAAAGACCTTCAACCCATAGCCGTTGTTGTCGGCGACGCCGAACAGCTCGGGATACGAATAAAGCGTGATCATGCCACCTTTAGCTTGTCGGGAAATGCGTTACGGAAAAATGGTCTTGTCCGTGGCGATAAGCGCTAAAGTCGGATTACTTCGCGCCCGCATAGGCGAGGCATTCCACCTCGACCTGCGCCCCGCGCGCCAGCGCTGCGGCGCCGAACGCGGAACGTGCCGGCAGGTGGCCGGGCTTGAAATAAGTGACGTAGACTTTGTTGAAGTCACCCCACTTGCCCATGTCGGCGAGCATCGCCGTGCATTTGAACACGTCGTCGAAGGCGAGCCCGTTCGCTTTCAACACCGCGCCCATGTTTTCCATGGCTTGCCGGGCTTCCGCCTCAATGCCGCCGGCGGCAAGCGCGCCGGTCCCCGGCACGATGCCGATGGTGCCTGATAAATAGAGCACGTCGCCAACCCGCACGGCCTGACTGAATGGTGGGTTGGCGGCGGCGACGGCTGGCGAGGTGTAGAACTGCAATCCCGGCTCGCCGGCGCTCGCCGGTATGGATCCGGCAAGTGCGGCGATGAGGCAGGCCGCAGCGCAAGTCCGCACGATTGTATCCCGAATGTGCATTCTTCTGTCCTCTTGTCCCGGAATCTCGATTGCTTTGAGCCGAACGCGCATCAATAGGCTTGAGCGAGCCAATCAGTGCTCCCAGGGATCGATCGCGTCGCTCTCCTTGGCTTCCACTTTGTCCGTGTCCCGAATGAATTTATCGATGGCGCTAATCGGCTTCTTGTCCGGGTTTTCGGCGCAGAATTCGGCGACGAGCTTGGTGATGGCCGGCTCCTCGACCCGGCCGGTATCAATGTAGTCGTTGTATTCGTTGAGGAGAAAGAAGTTGGCGGCGCTCAGATAGCCCTGCACCCAATAGAACAGCAGTGCGTTCGGCAGATGGTTCATCCCCGCGCCCGGTTTCAGATCAGGGCCGAGCTTCCCGCAATTCGAAAGCCCGATGCCGCTGGTCAGCGACGCATCGGCGCTGGCCGAACCGGTGACAGCGGCGCTGGCGCAGAGCGCGGCAGCAAAAACAACGACACGATGAAGGCGCATTGTAGGCTCCGTGGGTAGGGACCAGGATGTACGCAGCATAGCAAGAAAGTGGTTGCTCTCTACTGTTGTTGTTGTTGGCGCCATTTCCGGTAAGCGTCGCGCAGGCACACCGCGCAGGGACGATAGCCGGCGGCAATCGCGGTCGCCTCGTCGGCGAAGAACACGCGGCTCTTCTGATAGGTGTTGCCGCGTGCAAGAACGCGCAGCGCGCCCGGACAGTCGAGCCGGCCATAGATTTTTGAGCGCCGATGGCCACCAAGCGTGCCCTTGGTGGCGCTGTCGAACGGACGGCCGTCGGCACCGATCAGGCGATAGCTTTTTGCGCTCACGGAACCCGCCCTTTTCCCGACGGTAAAATCAACTAAAAACTGAGAATTCCCCTTTTAGATCAATAGGTGGACGCTAGACGATTTTCCCCCGATTGCGCCCGCGGCCTGCTATGTCAATGGGGACTTTATCGATTCTTCGAAGAGGAACTTCAATGGCCGAGAAATCAAATAAAAACGAGGCGAACGCGCAATTCGCGAAGTTGCAGCGGGCCGACGACGCCAAGAAGGCGATGCTGGATTACGAGAGCGCGGCCGTGGCGACGCGCAAAAAGACCGAACGGCTCAAGGCGCTCCGCATGGCGCGCGACGCCGCGGCTCCGGCACCGGAGCCGGCGCCTCCGAAACAAAAAGCCGCGAAAAAGTCAAAGCGCAGCTTATCGGATTTTTTATCCGGACAAGCCAAAGAAGGCAGGAACAGCTAAGCGACGGTATGAAGATTCGCCTCTCGCCTTTAGCCGTCGGCCCGGTATGGTGCGGCTGGAAAAACCGATTCGCATCCTCACACGTCTCCGGGAGCACATACGCATGCGCATCTTACTCACCCTTCGTGCAAGCCTGATCGCAATGCTGGCGCTGAGCGGCGCCTTCGCAACTGCTGCCCGCGCCGACGAGGGCAGCATCCACTTCAGCGTTCTCAAGGCCGGCTTTGTCATCGGCGGTTCGGCCGGCTCGGGCTCGCTTACCTTCCAAGGCCGGAGCTATCCGCTCGGCATCGGCGGGATCAGCTATGGCTTTACCTTTGGCGCTTCCGAAACGCGCTTCCGCGGCACGGTGAGCCACATTCGCCGGCCGTCGGACGTCAACGGCGTGTATGCCGCCGGCAATGTCGGCGCGGCCGTGGGCCGAGGCGCGCAGGCCATCGTGTTGACCAACCAAAATGGCGCCGTGCTCACGCTTTCCGGCAGTTCGGTCGGCGCGATTGTCAGCGCCGATCTCAACGGCCTGGTCCTCACCTTGAAGTAGGCGGCACCACAGGCACACCTGGTCGATGTTGCGTCGACCAGGCCTTCCGCCGTACGGCGTTCCGCTAGCTGCAGGGACTTAGCTCATCAAAGACAAAATCAAATGAGCTTTGATGCTGCGGTTCGCTAGCGACGTAGGAGCATCGCGAACTCCGCTACACGCTTCCCGAGAAGCTTTGCGGTCTCCAGGTCGCCCGATCGTGGAGCTTCGTCCGGCGACGCATCGGATGGTGATATCGCCAAAGCTCCGGCAAATCCCGCAGTCCAATTAACGTCGGCGGGAGCATGCGCCTTCGAATTGGCCGGAAGCAGACCGGTGCCGATCCAGATTTGGCCGTGCTGCTGCGATAACGTCCAGAAGTATTGGATTGTCGAATATTTGTCGCCGTTGACAGAGGCCGAATTGGTAAAGCCGGCCGCGAGCTTATCCTTCCATCTCCGAGCGAAAAACGCTTTGGCAGAACTGTCGGCGAATTTTTTGAACTGCCAAGCTGGACCGCCCATGTAGGTGGGGCTGCCGTATATGAAGGCGTCCGCCGAACTCAATTCTTCCAGCGCGCCACTGGGAAGGTCGCCGGCCTCATTAATCCGATAAACGCTGACAAGTGCGTCGGGTGTTGATTGCGCGCCAATGCGAACAGCTTCGGCTTGTCTTGCCGTGTGGCCGTATCCGCTGAAGTAGACAATAGCGACCTTCGACACATCCCGGTCCTTTT
>DAIUEQ010000094.1:0-13504 GCA_036845025.1 Xanthobacteraceae bacterium
CTTGCGCGATTGCTGAACGGTGATCTGGTTGTTGAAAGCGAACCCGGCCGGGGATCGATCTTTACGGTACGGTTGCCTGTCGCCACGCCGGTGGCGGCGGAGGCGGCTTAAATGTTGTGCATGCAGCGGGAACGGGTTCTGTGATGCAAAACTCTCTCAAGACACTTGCGGCGCGGATCAATTCCGCGGTCGATTGGTTCATTCCAGAGAAACTGAAATCGTCCCCCGACCTTCTGCAAGGCGTGCGGATGTTTTTGTTCAGCCATTTGTTTGGTCCGTTTCTCGGCCACACAATTTCGTTTTCCATGCTCTACATTCAGGGCGGGGCGGACCTGTCGTGGTGGATCTTTTTCCTTGCCGTCACAGCCTTCTGGCCGTTCCCGTTCGTACTGCGTCTCACCGGCTGGTATGTGCCGTTGGCGCTGCTGTCGATCCAAAATCTGATGTTTTGCGTATTTTGGGGATGTTATCAGTACGGCGGCGTCAGTTCGCCGATATTGCCCTGGCTCGTCACTGTTCCGCTGCTGGCCTTCTTTTATCTGCCGGAGCGCAAGACCAGAATTATCGTTAGCCTGTTGATCGTCGCAAACCTTTCGGTGTTCTACGCGATATACTGCGCGTTGGGATTTCGGGAGACCGTGCCGCTTGAGGGCCTAGCGGTGCTTGGCCTGATTTCCACCTTCTGCGCGAGCGTCTACGTTTCGATGATGGCGCTGTTTTATGCCAACATCGTTTCTTCCCAAGCCGAGCTTGAGCAGGAAGTTGAGCGACACAAGGCAACTGCGCGGCAGCTCCGCGAGGCCACCAAGCAGGTCGAGCGAGCGATGCTGGCAAAATCCGAGTTCTTGGCGAAAATGAGCCACGAGCTCCGCAATCCGCTTAATTCCATTATCGGCTACAGCGAGATTCTGATCGAGGGCTTGGATCCGGCCAAGGATCAAAAGTACCGGGACTTAACTTCGATCCGCAGCGCCGGGCACCGCCTGCTGGAGCTGATCAACGATCTGCTCGACTTGTCGAAGCTCGAAGCCGGCAAGATGGAGCTGGACGCCGAGAGGATCCAGTTCAAAGACCTCATCGATGAGCTGGCCGTAAAATGGGGCCGGATAGTCGCGGAGAGCGGCAACAAGTTCAAGGTTGAGCCGACGCCGGCGATGGAGATCATCTGTGATGCACCGAAGCTGCGCCGGGTGATCGAAAATCTTTTGAGCAATGCGGCGAAATTCACGAAAGATGGCCGCATACTTCTGGCTGCTTCGATAGAAGACAGCGTGTTGACGGTCGCGATCGAGGATACTGGAGTTGGGATTGCAGAAAGTCAGATCGAAGGATTATTCGAGACGTTCGGCAACTCCGACCAGGAAACCGCCAGTAATTACGGCGATGACGTCAGGCTTGGCTTGCCGCTGGCTCATCGTTATTGCCGATTGATGGGCGGCGAACTCTCGGTGAAAAGCAAACTGGGATTGGGCTCCCGGTTTATGCTTCGGATTCCAGTCCAGCTCGTTGCCGACGACGCAAAGACGTTGCGTATGGGGCGGGCGGCCTGAAGCGATTTTCGTGCTGTTTGAACGGCGCAGAAATCGCCGGCAAGTTTTTAAACGGCGTGAATTATTCCAGCTTGCCGCAAAAGTTTGCGGCCAATTTGGCTCGCCTTAAAACCTATAATTGAGCCCTGCCGTTATCAAACTGATCTGCTGGTGCATGACTGCCGTGAATGACGCGCCGGCGGACGAAGTGAACGTGGTCGGTTTGTTTGGGCTGTCGATAAAAGCGTATTCGACCCTAGCCGACCAGTTTGGCGAAAACGCCCATTCGGCGCCCCCGCCGACCGTCCATCCGGTCTGCCAATAGCTCGTCGTGAACGTCATGTTTTCGAGCGTATTGAAATCGCTGTTGTTGGTGTGCGTCCACGCCGCGCCGCCTTTTCCGTAGATCAGCAGCGAGCCAACCGCGACGCCGACCTTGCCGGTGGCTGTTCCGAAATAATCGGCGCTGGTCGTCAGAGTGTCCACACCGTCAGTCGCGGTATAGCTGCCGCGCAACGAAGTCGCGGAAAATCCAGCCTCGGCGCCAAGCACTAATACGCCGATTTGATAGTTGTAGCCGCCCTGCACTCCGCCGGCCACGCCGCCAAGTGTGGTTTGCGCCGTTGTGCAGTCGCCGGCAGCCGCGCAGTTGGTGTTGTATCCGCCAGTCGGGTCCCACGCGCCGCCGAAATTGCCACCGACATAAAAGCCGGTCCAGGTCGGGGCAGGAGGAGGTACGAATGGCGCCGCCATGTCGGCAGCGATTGCACCGCTCGCGGCGCAACAGCATGCCGCGCTGATTAATAACTTAAAAAAATTATTCACCTGCGACTCACACTCACTCGATGGCATTCACACGATAGAAAACTCCTTTAACCTTAAATTTCTCTTACGACGCCGCGGCTTTCGTCGGCGAACGCGCAAGGTTACCGACTTGTAACCCGCGAACGCTGCGTCTGACCAAACTTTAACTTGTTTCGACTGTGCGGCCGCCCTCTACTTCCCGCCAGGACGAACGGCTTTGAACCATGGAGGACAACGTGTTCAGACCTTTGGTGATCGGGACGGCTGCGCTGGCTATCGCCGGATCTTCAATCGTTTTCGCGCAGCAGCGCTATTTCGGACCGAGGGGAGAAGGTGATGCCGCTCCTCGCTTTCAACACCGGCATCACCTGAGCGCCGAGGATATGGCGGCGTTCGCCGACGCGCGAATTGCGGCGCTAAGGGCAGGACTCGCACTTAACACCGATCAGGCCAAAAATTGGCCGGTGTTCGAACAGGCGCTGCGCGATTTGGCGCAGCTGCGGATCGAGCGGCGCCAGGCGCGCGAGAATGCCTATCACGGTGGAAGTGCCACCGCCGCGCCAACGACTCCGTTCGATCGGCTCGACCGGCGCGCCGAGCGGATGGCCAAAACCGGTGCTGCGCTTAAGCGCGTTGCCGACGCAGGCGCCCCGCTTTATCAAAGTCTCGATGACGCGCAAAAGAATCGATTCAAGATACTTGCCCGGATGCTTCGGCCGCATCATCGGCATCACTTTGCGTCCAATGACGGCAATGGCTCCGGCGGTTGGCGGGAGCATTTCGGATCAGGTGGCCGCCGCGGCGAGTGGCGTTCCTTTCAGGACCGGCAATTCGGTGAAAACGACGCAACGCCGAGCGATCAATCGCAATCCTATAGGGAAGGCGGCAACGACGGTTCGGAACTCTAAGGTCTATCCCAGCAAAGTGTCTGCTGATTTCTTCCCGCAGCAGGCGACAATTCGAAAGCCGCGGCGAAGCAGCCGCGGCTTTTGGGTTTTCGGGCCGCCGGTATTTTCGCGCCCGCATCGCTCCGAGCAACGAACTAATCCCGCTCCACTGGAACGTCCGGACGTGCGCCCCATTCCGCCCATGAGCCGTCGTAAAGCCCTTTCGGTTCTTTGCCGACGGACTCAAGCGCGAAGCTGAGGATGGCCGCGGTAATGCCGGATCCGCAGGTGGTGATGGTCGGTCTTTCTAAATCTACGCCGCTTTCCTTGAATGCTTTTTCGATCTGGGCGCGCGGGGCGAGGCGGCCGTTCGCGACGACCTTTGCAAACGGCACATTGAATGAACCCGGCATATGGCCGGAGCGCAGGCCCGGGCGCGGTTCGGGCGCTTTGCCGGAAAATCTCTCCGCCGACCTTGCATCGACAAGCTGCGCGCTGCCGTCCGTCACCGCCATGCGCACGTCCCCGAGCGTAGCGACGGCGCCGACATTCATGTCGGCGTGGAAGGTTTTTGGCGACCGTTGCACAGCGCCAGGTCCGAGCGGTCGCCCTTCGGCTTTCCACTTCGGTAGCCCGCCGTCGAGGATAAAAACCTCCTTGGCCCCGAAAACGCGAAACGTCCACCACACGCGCGGCGCGGAATAAAGACCGATGGTGTCGTAAACAACCACGGTGTCGCCATTGCCAATGCCTAACGCACCAACTGCCTCACCGAAGTGCGTGGGGCCGGTCAGCGTGTGCGGCAGTTCGCTGGAACGATCGCTGATTGCGTCGATATCGAAAAAGACGGCTCCAGGAATGTGGCCTTCTAAATATTCCGCGCCAGCGCGGTTCGGCTCGCCTGGTGAAGGATAGGACGCGTCCACTGCGACCAAATTTTTATCGTCCAAGCGCGCGGCGAGCTGGTCGGTCGAAATGAGCCAGCGGCTGGACGGTGGAAAGTCGATTAGTTTTGGCAAGTATAATCTCCCAACGGGATAACGCCGTCGACGCCGCAATGTTCATGCGTAGGGAATATCGAACTGCAGGTGCCGTTCGAGCCACGCCGGGACCGGCAAGTTTTTCTCACGCAAAAACTGCGGATTGAATAGCTTAGACTGATAGCGAGAGCCGTAGTCGGCGAGAATGGTGACGATTGTCCGGCCGGGTCCCAGTTCCTTCGCCAGGCGAACAGCGCCGGCGACATTGATCCCCGAAGAACCGCCGAGACAAAGGCCTTCGTGCTCGAGCAAGTCAAAGATGATCTTTACCGCCTCTTCGTCATGAATTTGGTAGGCGAGATCTATCGGTGCGCCTTCAAGGTTCTTGGTGATGCGCCCTTGGCCGATGCCTTCGGTGATCGAAGAACCTTGGGATTTGAGTTCGCCGGTCGTGTAGTAACTGTAGAGCGCGGCGCCCATCGGGTCGGCAAGCGCAATCCGCGTCGCGCTCTTGAAGGATTTCAACGCGATGGCGACGCCGGCGAGCGTGCCGCCAGTACCGACGGCGCAGACAAAGCCATCGACTTCGCCGTGCGTCTGCCGCCAGATTTCCGGCCCGGTGGTTTCCACGTGGCCTTGGCGATTAGCAACGTTGTCGAATTGATTGGCCCAAATCGCACCGTTTGGTTCTGTCCTCGCCAATTGCTCCGCGAGGCGGCCGGAGAGCTTCACGTAGTTGTTGGGGTTGGAATAGGGCACCGCCGGCACTTCGACTAGTTCAGCGCCGCAGAGCCGCAGCGCATCTTTTTTTTCCTGACTTTGGGTTTCGGGAATGACGATGACTGACCGAAATCCCAGGGCGTTTCCGACCAAGGCGAGGCCAATGCCGGTATTGCCCGCGGTGCCCTCGACGATCACGCCGCCCGGCTTGAGCTGTCCCTTTTTTATGGCGTCTTGAATGATGAACAACGCGGCACGGTCCTTGACCGATTGCCCCGGGTTCATGAACTCGGCCTTGCCCAAAATTGTGCAGCCGGTGGTGGCCGAGGCGCGTTGCAGCTTTATCAACGGCGTATTGCCAATCGCCCCGATGATGCCGTCGCTGAATTGCATCGCTGCCAAATCCTGAAAGCGACGGACCTTAGAGGACTAAGCCATTGAAAACAAGGTGAGATCAATGACGGCCGCGATGTGAAAGATTTCGGAAACCATGGCGCCGCTTGCCCGCCCTGGAGGCGCGCCAATTCACGGATTGTTTGCGGGCAACGCGGTATTTCCGAGGTCCGCAACTGCGTCGTTTTCCCTTTACGACCGGTCGGGTGGGAAGCGATGAACCTCGACGTGAATACGCTATTCCTCGTGACGGTTTATGTGGAGGTGATCCTCGGATTACTCCTCCTGTTCGCGTGGGCGCAAAATACCGCCGTCACCGCGGTAGCTTGGTGGGGCTTCGCGGATTTGGTGCGCGCCGGATCGATCATGTTGTTCGGTCAGTATGGCCAAGTCTCAGATTTAATCTCGATCGATCTCGCCAACGCGTTACTGTTCACCGCCTTTGCTTTGACGTGGACGGGTGCGCGGGTCTTCGATCATCGCAAACCCAAACCTGTATTGATGTTTGCCGGCGCGGCGCTTTGGCTCGCTCTCAGCCATGTGCCAGGGTTCGCTGGCGCATTCGAGCTTCGCGTACTCTTGAGCTCGGGAATAATCGCCGCCTACACCTGGGCCACAGCGTATGAATTCTGGCGCGGCCGCAATGAGGCGCTGGTTTCGCGCTGGCCGGCAATATTTCTGCTGTTCGCGCACGGGGCGCTTTATCTGCTGCGCACGCCGCTCGGCGCCATGCTGCCGGGGTTGCCGACGACAAACGAAGTCTTCGACAGCGTTTGGCTTACGGTGCTCAGCTTCGAAGCGCTGTTGTTCACGATCGCTATCGCTTTCATTCTGCTGGCCATGGCCAAGGAGCGAACCGAGCAGGGCCACAAGACTGCTGCGCTGATTGATCCGCTGACCGGCATCGCCAACCGTCGCGCGTTTTTGCAGGACGGTGAAGCGGAGCTCAAACGCCAGGCAGCAAATCCGCGGCCGTTGGCGGTGATGCTTCTCGACCTCGACAATTTCAAATCGATCAACGATCGCTTCGGCCACGCCGTCGGCGATCGCGTTTTGAAGATTTTTGCCGAGGTGACCAGCGGCTGCATGCGTCACATCGATCTGTTCGGCCGCCTCGGTGGCGAGGAATTCGCGGCCGTGCTGCGCGACACTTCGCGCGAGCGCGCTTTGGCGGTCGCTGAGCAGATCCGTCTTGGCTTCGCCGAGGCCACCCTCGATGTGGAGGGCGCGCCGGTCGTCGCGACCGTCAGCATCGGCGTCGTCATCAGCTACGACGCGATGTTGGACCTGCCGGCCTTGTTGGCGCAGGCCGATCATGCGCTCTATCGCGCCAAAGATTCCGGGCGCAACCGGGTTGAGATCGCTTCGATCGAACTCGTTCTTGATCGCGCGGCCCGAGGCGCTACTGAACTGCGGGCCGTGATCGGCGGCAAGTCCGCCAAATCGACCGCCAAATCGGCCGCTTAAACCGCCGCAGCGATCGCGCCGTATCGCCGGGCGAATACCTTGCGCACGGCGGATTCGCCAATTGAACGGAGTTGACGGGTTCATCTTCATCGGTGGATTTGCTAGGGTCGTGACGGCGGAAGGCCTTTGCCCCCGGGAGATCCATCATGCTCGACGTCACCACACGACCAGGTACTGCTCCATTCGACACCGCGCGGCTCGACCGGCTGATGGACGAGGCCGGCTTGGATGTCCTTCTGGCCACCTCGAAACACAACGTCCAATATCTCCTCGGCGGCCATCGCTCGTTCTTCTTCGATAATATGGATGCAATGGGGATCAGCCGGTATCTGCCGGTGTTCGTCTACCCGAAGGGCGCGCCACAGAATGCCGGCTATTTCGGCCACGGCATGGAAACTTACGACGCACAAGTGCGACCGTTTTGGGTCTCCGAGGTCAATACGAAGAGTGGCGGATCGGTCGATGTTATTCAGAAAGCCGCCGAGTATGTGAAAGGGCTTACGGCAAAACCGCGCCGCATCGGCGTCGAACTCGCATTTCTGCCGGCGGATTCCGCGGGAACGCTGCGCAAGGTATTTCCGGATGCTGAACTCGACGACGCGCTATTTGTTCTCGAACGGCTGCGCGCGCACAAGACTTCTGCGGAACTTGAGAAATTGCGGCTCGCGTCCGAGCTCGTTATCGACTCCATGCTTGCGGTGATCCAGAACCACGGGGAGGGGGCCACCAAGGCGGAATTGGCCGAAGCTCTGCGGCGCGAGGAAACGGCACGCGGGCTGACGTTCGATTATTGTCTGATCACCGCCGGGTCGAGCCTTAACCGCGCTCCCTCCGAGCAGCGTTGGGGTAAGGGCGATCCGCTTTCAATCGATTCCGGCGGAAACTTTCACGGCTATATCGGCGACCTTGCGCGCATGGGCGTTGTCGGCGAGCCCGATTCCGAGCTGCAAGATTTGCTTTCCGAGATCGAGGCAACCCAACAAGCCGCGTTTGCGCCAATCCGGCCCGGCGTCAACGGCGCGGAGATTTATGCGGCAGCCGAACCGATCCTCAGAAAATCAAAGTCGCATAACCACTACGAGTTCCTCGCCCACGGCATGGGGCTCGTCAGTCACGAGGCGCCTCGACTGACCAATTCCGGTCCCGTCCCGTACGACGCTTACGATGCGCAACGGCCGCTCGAAGCCGGCATGGTCATTTCGGTGGAAACAACCCTGCAGCATCCGCGCCGCGGCTTCATCAAGCTTGAGGACACAGTGGTGGTCACGCCGACAGGTCATGAGATTTATGGCAATCGTGCGCGGGGTTGGAATCGCGCCGGCGCCGTCGCCTGATATTTGGGCCCGGAGCACCGGGACCCGTCTTATTGGTGCTATCCGGTTCGAGCCGCAGTCGTCGGCAGACCGCTCGGCCGCGGCAATCTGGGGATATCCGGCTCTCTACAAAGTCTTTTTGACCGTGCGTCTGTGCCGACGGCCGCCGTGCGGCGCCCGGCATGATTTTTGATTGTCACGCATCGGGGCTAAGACTTGCGTGAGCAAAGAGGTTTCGCGATGGACGAAGTGGCTGGTACCGCGAGCAAGCCGCTAGACCCGCATTCGAAGGACACGTCCCGCCGGACCCCATCCGATAATCACGGC
The DNA here is from genome assembly GCA_036845025.1 of Xanthobacteraceae bacterium. Taxonomy (GTDB): domain Bacteria; phylum Pseudomonadota; class Alphaproteobacteria; order Rhizobiales; family Xanthobacteraceae; genus BOG-931. The sequence continues at coordinate 8,421 of DAIUEQ010000094.1, forward strand.
GAAGCGCGGCCGCATGTCCAATCGTTTCTTGCGCTTACGGCACTCGGTGTCGTGTTCGGCGATATCGGCACCAGCCCACTCTACACGTTTTCGACGGCGCTGAACGCTACCGGGCACCCACCCACTACGGCCGAGGTGCTGGGGATCGTGTCGCTCACCTTCTGGGCGCTGATGATCCTCATCACCGTGAAGTACGTGACGTTTGTGCTACGCGCGGACAACGACGGCGAGGGCGGCATCCTCGCGCTCCTCTCGTTGGTTGAACGTGACGAGGGCGGGGCACAACGGGTCAAGCTTCCCTTCGTTGTTCTGCTCGGCGTAATCGGCGCAGCTCTCCTATACGGCGACGGCGTCATCACTCCGGCGATTTCCGTCCTCTCGGCGATCGAAGGATTGAAATTCAGTCCCGGCGCCGCGCAATTTGTGGTGCCGGTAACGCTCGTCATTTTGATTGCGCTTTTCGCCATTCAATATCGCGGTACCGGGAGCGTCGGACGGTTGTTCGGTCCGGTCATGGTTATTTGGTTTCTCGCGATCGGGATTCTCGGTCTCGTCAACATCGTGCAAACGCCCGGGATACTGTGGGCATTCAATCCGATGGCCGCTATCCACTTTGCCGTCGCAAGCCCGCTGACTTTGTTCGTCGTGCTGGGCGGTGTCTTCTTGGCGTTGACCGGCGGCGAAGCGCTCTATGCCGATATGGGCCATGTCGGCACGCGCGCTATCCGGCAGGCCTGGTTCGGGCTGGTCTTTCCTGCGCTCATTTTGAGTTATTTCGGCCAAGGCGCGCACGTGCTGGTCGATCCGACGGCTGTCGCCAATCCGTTCTACAGCCTGGCACCTTCCTGGGCGCTCATTCCGATGGTCGTGCTCGCCACGCTGGCGACGATTATTGCCTCGCAGGCGCTGATTTCCGGGGTCTTCTCCATGACCCGGCAAGCCATTCAGATGGGGCTATGCCCGCGCTCCATGATCGTGCCGACATCGAGCGACGAAGCGGGCCAAGTCTATCTTCCGACGGCAAACTGGCTCCTGATGGCCGGCACTCTTTTGGTCGTGGTCATGTTCAAGAGTTCGGACGCGCTCGCCTCCGCCTATGGGATTGCCGTCTCCGGCACCATGCTCGTCACCACCATGTTGCTGTATCGGGTGGCCGTTCATCGATGGAATTGGCCGCCTGTCGTGGCCGGTCTGGTGATCGCAGTGATCGGAGGCATCGAGGCAATTTTCCTTGTCTCCAACTCGCTCAAGATAACGCAGGGCGGATGGTTTCCGCTTGTCATCGGCGCGGTGATCGCAACGTTGATGCTGTGCTGGCGGAAAGGCACATTGGTCATGCGCCAGCGGTTGCTGGAAATGTCGATATTGCCGCTCGATCGCTTCCTCGGCTACGTCGACGATCTAGTCATCGGCCGTGCGCCGGGGCTCGGCGTTTGGCTTACCAAGGTCGAGCATGGCGCTTCACCGATGTTGATCCGCCATCTCCAGCACAATCGGGTTTTTCACCAGCGGGTGCTGCTCTTGGGCTACGCATTCGAGCGCCGCCCCCGCGTTCCATTTGCCGAACGACACAAAGTCGAGAATGTCGGACACGGCTTCTATCGCGGCCGAGTTCGGCTCGGGTTCATGCAGCCGCCCGACATTCCCCGCACGCTGGAGAATTTTCGGATGCTGGGCTTCGATTGCGACCTTGAACACAAACACTATTACGTCGCGCATGAGACCATTGTTCGGCGCGAGAAGGGGTCGGCGATGGGCCGAATTCCCTTTGCGATTTTTTCGTTCCTCAGCAAGATCGCGAGCCGTGCTCCGGACTATTTCAAAATACCCAATGATGGGGTCATCGAAGTCGGATTCCGCATCGAGATTTAGGCATCGCTTGACAAGAAGCCCCTAAAGCGGCGCACTTAGCGGCACAACCATGCTCGGGAGGAAAGCTGTGCGCTTTGCCGTCGCCTTTGGCGTTGCCGTCGTTGGCCTTGCATTCACTTGGTCGCTTGCATCCGCGGAAATGTCCGGAGGCAAGGTTAAAGTCGGCGTGCTGACTGATCTCTCCGGACCTTACGAACAGAATTCGGGCGTGGGTTCCGTCGAGGCCGCGAAGATGGCGGCGGAGGAGTTCGGCGGCAAGGTCAACGGCGTGCCGATCGAAATCGTGTCCGCTGATCACCAGAACAAGCCCGATATCGGCGCCGGTATCGCGCGACGCTGGTTCGACCTTGAGGGTGTCGATGCCGTTACCGATTTGGTCAATTCGGCAGTCGGCTTTGCGGTGTTGGAAATTGCCAAGACCGACAACAAGGCGGTGCTTCTCACCAGCGCCGGATCGGCCGACTTCACCGGCAAGGCCTGCGCGCCCAACAATTCGGTTCATTGGGTCTACGACACTTACCAAATGGGCTCGGCGATCGGCCAAGCTTTGCCGCAGCTCGGCCAAACCTGGTTCTTCATTACCGCGGATTATGTATTCGGCCGCGCCCTGCAAGACGGCGCCACCGCGTTCATCGAAAAGAACGGCGGCAAAGTACTCGGCGGTGTGCGCCATCCGCTCGGTACCAGCGACTTCTCGTCCTTCATGCTGCAAGCGCAGGCCTCCAAGGCCGATGTCGTCGCCATCGCCAACGGCGGCGACGACGCTATCAACGCGGTCAAGACCGCGCGCGAATTCGGCCTTACCGAGAAGCAGAAGGTGGTACCGTTCGGCTTGGATTCGCTGCCCGCGATCCACGCCACCAGCCTGCAACTGGCCCAAGGCATGATGTACGTGTCGCCGTGGCTGCCCGGCCGTGACGAAGCGGCGAAGGCCTTTTTTGCCAAATTCTTGGAGCGTCGCAAGACGGCGCCCTCGACCTTTCAGGTCGGTACCTATTCAGCGGTTCGCAGCTATCTCAAAGCGGTCGAAGCGACCAACTCCGACGATCCGAAAATCGTCATTGCCAAGATGCGCGAGACGCCGATCAACGACGCGTTCACGCCGAATGGCCGGCTGCGGCCGGACGGGCGCATGGTTCACGACGTCTACCTGGTGCAGATCAAATCACCGGCGGAATCCCAGGGCGAGTGGGATTTGCTGAAGCTCGTCGCCACTATCCCGGGTGACAAGGCGTTTCGACCGTTGGAAGCCGGAGCCTGTCCGGCGGTTGCGCAGTGATCAGGCGTTGGCGCCGATGCCTGATTTTTATGACGAGCTCGAAATGCGCCCGCCCGAAGCGCGGGAGCGCGAACAGTTCGCGGCACTGCCCGATCTGATTGCTCGCGCCATGAACGCGCCCGGATGGCGCGAGCAACTCGCCGGCGCCGTTTCAACGTCGATCACCTCGCGCGAGGCGCTTGCCAAACTCCCTATCCTGCGCAAATCGGACTTGAAGGAGCGGCAATCTACGCGCCCGCCGCTTGGCGGTTTTGCCGTCACCGCGCCGGGAAAGCTCAAGCGCCTTTTGGTGTCGCCCGGGCCTATCTTTGAACCTGAAGGATATGGTCAAGATTTTTGGCATGCGGCGCGCGCGCTTTTCGCCGCCGGCTTTCGCTCAGGCGATGTCGTCCATAACAGTTTTGCCTATCACTTGACGCCCGGCGGATTTATTCTCGAGGCGGGCGCGCACGCGCTGGGCTGTGCCGTCATTCCGGGCGGGGTCGGCAACACCGAGCAGCAGATTGAGGCGATCGCCCATCTCAAGCCGAACGGCTATACCGGCACGCCGGACTTTCTAAAAATCCTGCTCGATGCGGCGGACAAAACCGCCAAGGATTTGTCCTCGATCAAGCGCGCCTTGGTTTCCGGCGCCGCGTTACCGTCGTCGCTGCGCAACGAACTCGGCTCGCGCGGCATCGCGGTGCTGCAATGTTACGCCACCGCGGAATTGGGCGTCATCGCTTACGAGACGCCGGCGCTCGAAGGCATGGTCGTCAACGAAAGCGTCATTGTCGAAATCGTCAAGCCGGGCACCGGCGATCCGGTCGGCGAAGGCGAGGTCGGCGAGGTGGTCGTTACGTCCTTCAATCCGGATTATCCAATGATCCGGCTTGCAACCGGCGACCTCTCCGCCGTGCTCGCCGGACGTTCACCGTGCGGCCGCACCAACGTGCGCATCAAAGGCTGGATGGGACGTGCCGATCAGACCACGAAGGTCAAAGGAATGTTCGTGCAACCTGGTCAGATCGCCGAGCTTGCCAAGCGTCACCCGGAACTTGGACGCTTACGTTTGCGCGTGACGCGGCAGGATGAGCAGGATGCGATGACGCTTGCCGCCGAATGCGCGGCGCCGACGGGCGCGCTAGCCGAGGCCGTGACGGCGAGTTTGCAAGCGGTGACCAAGCTCAAAGGCGCGGTGGAATTTGTTGCGCCGGGCTCGCTGCCAAACGACGGCAAGATCATCGCGGACGAACGGCCCGTGGGCTAGGGGCCCTAGGTCCCCCGAAACTTCGGCTTGCGCTTGCCATGAAACGCTTCGACGCCTTCGCGGAAGTCGTCGGATTGGCGTAAGCGACTATAGCCATGACCTTCCAGTTCGATCGCCACCGTTAAAGTTGCGTCTTCGGTGTCGTTGAGAAGTTTCTTGGCGGTGCGCTGGGCAATCGGCGAGAAGCCGCGCAATTCGTCGACCAGCGCGTCGGTGGCTTTCTCGAGTTCGCTATCGGGCACGTACTCGGTGGTGATGCCCCAATCGAGCGCTTGCTTGGCCGGGATACGCTTCGAGCGCATGACGATGTCTTTCGTGCGCGCGATGCCGACGATCTTTTGCAGCCGCGCCGAGCCGCCGGAGCCGGGAATCTGGCCGAGCCGCTGTTCCGGCAACGCATAGAAGCAGGTCTCCGACGCAATGCGGAAATCGCAGGCGAGCGAAATTTCGAAACCGACGCCGAAGCAGTAGCCGCGATTGGCGGCGATCACTGGCTTTGCACAGCGCGCCGGCGCGGCAATGTTCCAGGCAAGCTTCGACACGTGCTCGGGTGACGCCTCAAGAAAACCTCTGATGTTCCCGCCGGAGGAAAAATGTTCGCCGACGGCACGCAGCACGATGATGCGCACCTGTGGCTCCTCGTCGAGCGCCTCGAAGACGAGGCGAAGCTGGTCGCGTTGCCCC